>NZ_JBBPFR010000032.1:0-39103 GCF_037969685.1 Stenotrophomonas sp. G106K1
TCCGGTTGCGGGGGCGTGAGCGCCATGGGCCCGAGGCATGCCTCGGGCGGGTTGGGCAGGACGCCCAACCCCGGTCTTGCCGTGTGCGCAGGACAGCGCACACGAGCAAGGCGCGACCGAGCTTACAGGGATGTACTTGCAGCGACCCCCGCCATCTGCCCCCTCCCCGCCATCCCACGGAATGCACGCTTTTGCCGTTGCCGTTGCCGTTGCCGTTGCTCCGGCCTCGGCGGGTGCAGGGCTGCAAGCCCTGCAGAACAAATCCCACCCCCTACCAAGGTAGGGCGGCCCGCGCGCCAGCGCCGGACTATGCTCGAACCATGACTTCGTCTGGGAGGGCTGCGTCATGAACTACGAGGAAACCTACCGCCGCTCGATCGACGAGCCGGAGGCATTCTGGGGCGAGGAAGCCAAGCGCATCCATTGGCACAAGCCACCCCAACAGGTGCTCGACTACAGCAACCCGCCGTTCCGGCGCTGGTACGTCGGTGGCCAAACCAATCTCTGCTACAACGCCGTCGACCGGCATCTGGCCGACCGCCCGGACCAGCTCGCGCTGGTGGCCATCTCCACCGAAACCAACAGCACCCGCGAAATCACCTATCGCCAGCTGTATCGCGAAGTGAACGACTTCGCCGCCGTGCTGAAACACCTTGGCGTCGGCCATGGTGATCGCGTGGTGATCTACATGCCGAACATGGCCGAGGCCGTGTTCGCCATGCTTGCCTGTGCACGTATCGGTGCGGTGCACTCGGTGGTGTTCGGTGGCTTCGCAGCGCACAACCTCGCGCTGCGTATCGACGATGCCAAGCCGAAGCTGCTGATCGCCGCCGACGCCGGCATGCGCGGCGGCAAGCTCATTCCGTACAAGGTGATGGTCGATGCCGCCTGCGCCGAAGCCAGCAATCCGCCGCCGCACGTGCTGATCGTGTCGCGCGGGCTGGACCCGGCCGAGCCACGCATCGAAGGGCGTGACGTCGAGTACGCCAGCCTGCGTGCGCAGATCGGGCAGACCGATGTGCCGGTGCAATGGCTGGAATCGAGCGAACCCAGCTACCTGCTGTACACCTCCGGCACCACCGGCAAGCCGAAGGGCGTGCAGCGCGATGTCGGTGGCTATGCGGTGGCGATGGCGCAGTCGATGCAGACCGTGTTCGACTGCAAGCCGGGGCAGGTGATGTTCTCCACCTCCGACGTCGGCTGGGCGGTGGGCCATTCCTACAACGTGTATGGCCCGCTGATCGGCGGCTGCACTTCGCTGCTGTACGAAGGGTTGCCGACCAACCCCGATCCGGGCATCTGGTGGGCGCTGTGCGAGCAGTACAACGTACGCACGATGTTCTCTTCGCCGACGGCGATCCGCGTGCTGAAAAAGCACGACGCCGATTTCATCCATCGGCACGACCTGGATGCGCTGAAGTATCTGTTCCTGGCTGGCGAGCCGCTGGACGAACCGACCGCGCACTGGATCAGCGACGCGCTGGGCAAGCCGATCATCGACAACTACTGGCAGACCGAAACCGGTTGGCCGGCGCTGACGCTGCTGCCAGGCCTGGACATGAAACCGGTGCGTTTCGGCTCGCCTGGCTTCCCGAATCTCGGCTACCGGATGAAGGTGATCGACGAGAACACCGGTGAAGAAGTGGCGGCCGGGCAGAAGGGCGTGCTGGTGATGACGCCGCCGTTGCCGCCGGGCTGCATGAGCACGGTCTGGAATGACGACAGCCGCTTCCTGCAGAGCTACTTCAGCCACTTCAAGGAACTGCTGTACAGCTCGCTGGACTGGGCCATCCGCGATGACGATGGCTATACCTTCATCCTCGGCCGCACCGACGATGTGATCAACGTGGCTGGCCATCGCCTGGGCACGCGTGAGATCGAAGAGGCCATCTCCAGTCACCCGCGCGTGGCCGAGGCCGCGGTGATCGGGGTGAAGGACGAGTTGAAGGGGCAGGTGCCGCTGGTGTTCGTGACGCTCAAGCAGGGCCTTGATGGCGAAGACCCGGCCGCGGTGGTGGCCGAGATGATGGCCACGGTGACCGCGTCGCTGGGGGCAGTGGCGCGGCCGGCGCATGTGCACGTGGTCAACGCCCTGCCCAAGACCCGTTCGGGCAAGCTGCTTCGGCGTTCGCTGCAGGCATTGGCCGAGCAGCGCGATCCCGGCGATCTGTCGACCCTGGACGACCCGGGCGCGCTGGAAGAGATCCGCCGCGCGCTGGGACGTTGACCCGGTCCTGTAGAGCCGAGCCCATGCTCGGCTGCCCGGGTCAGGTACACGCAGCCGAGCATGGGCTCGGCTCTACAGAGATCCAGTGGTGCTGCAGCGCAGCTTCCTCGCCGCCACCGGTGCGCTAAGCTCGCCCCGGGGAGCGTGCCCGCAAGGGCACGCATGCGTATCGCATCGAGGGAAGGGGGAGCTATGGCACTGCTGCATGCCAAGACGGCCGCTGGCCGCCAAGAGATCGAAGACCGCGCCCGACGCCTGCCGGCGGCGCTGCGTTCGATCCTGTTGATGGTTGACGGTCAGCGCGATGAAAGCGAACTGCGCGGCTTGTTCGAAGGACTGCGCGCACCGCAGGATGCGCTGGAGCAATTGGCCGCACTCGGCCTGATCGAAGTGGTCGGCGGCAGGGCCGAACCTGCCCCGCAGCGCGGACTCTGCAGCGGCCGCGAGCAGGACCCGGCGCTGTACCAGCAGTTGTACGATGCGATGAGCGATGCCGTGCGCCGCCATCTCGGCCTGAAAGGCTACTTCATGCAGCTGAAGATCGAGCGCTGTACCGACGCGGTCACCCTGGAAAAGCTGTGTCCGGAAATGATCGCCGCGATCGGCAAGGCACGCAGCCCGGCGCTGGCCCAGCGCTGGTGGCAGGAGATCCAGATCTCGATGGCACCGGTCACGGCAGAGGTCGTGACCGGCTGACGGGCGGGGTAAAGTGGTCCGCTCTTTTTCCGCCCAGGAGCCCCGCATGCAGGACGACACCGATACCCCCGGTTGGGATGCGATCAATGCCGCGCTGGCACCGCTGTACGCCGGCCAGGAGCCGCGTCACTTCGGTACCGCGCTGCCTTACACGCTGGGTGGCCAGGATCCACTCGACGGCATCAGCGTGTACTGGGCGGAATCACCGGTTCCGCATTGGCACTACGTCACCTACGGTCTGTCAGAACTGTATGCGAAAGAGAGTAGTGATGCGGCCACCAGTGGCTATGGTTTCGAGCTGACGTTCCGCCTGGCTGCGGACAAGGGGGAGGATGCAGGCAGCACGCCGCCTGCGTGGCCGATGAACCTGCTGCAGAATCTGGCGCGCTATGTGTTCAGCAGCGGCAACGTGTTCGAGGATGGCCACCACCTCAACGCCAATGGCCCGATCGCGCTGGAGACCGACACCCGGCTTTGCCACTTGGCGTTCATTGCCGATCCGCAGTTGCCCGCGCGCGAGACCGCCAATGGGCAGTTGCAGTTCCTGCAGGTGGTGGGGCTGACCGACGGGGAAATGGACGCAATCAAGCGCTGGTCCACGCGCGGTGTGCTGCAGGTGCTGGAGCCAGCGATGCCGCTGTGGATCACCGATCTGCATCGCCGCAACCTGCTGGACGATCCGGCGCTGGCAGCGCAGGTGCAGGCCGGCAGCGAGCGTGAGGGATCCAGTACGGGCATGTTGTTCATCGAGACGCTGGACTGGCGGCAGACGGCGGGTATCACCACGCTGGTGCTGGGTGCGGGACAGGTTGGCAGTGTGAGTGAACTGCTGCCACTGCGCCTGCGCCACGGCAGGTCACTGACGCTGGTCAGCCGCGAACGGCAATGGGAGTTCGTGCCTGCTACCGATGGCGCCGCCACGGTCGAGGGCGGCAACGTGCGCTGGGGACTGGACGACGCAGCGTTGCAGGCCTGGCATCAGGTGAGGCCGCAGCGCGGAACCTACTCGGTATCGAGCACGCTGCAGGTTGACGTGGTGCCGACGTTCCTGCGCGATGCGAAGGGCGAAGTGATCCGCGAAATCGGCTGACCGCGCCGACGGAGCCTATGGGGTCGGAGCCGTTCGCGATGCGAACCGGTCCGACCCCGGTTCCATCAGGCCAGGCCTTCGGCCTTCAGCGCCGCCTGCACGCCCGGATCGGCGTCCATGCGCGCCTTGTAGGCGGCCAGGTTGTCCAGGCCCGACAGGTCGACCTTGGTGCCGGCCGCCCAGCGCAGGGTGATGTAGAAGTAGGGATCGGCGAAGCTGCGGAAACCGGCCAGCCACGGCTTGTCGGCCAGCTGCTTGTCGGCGGTCTCGAACAGCGCGCGCAGGCGCTTGTGTGCAGCGGCGCGGATCGCGTCGTACTGCCCTTCATCGGCGATGAACTTGCCTGGCGAGAACAGCGGCGAGAACGCCGGGTGCACGTCGGAGTTGACGAAGGCCAGCCAGCGGGTGGCTTCAGCGCGCTGACGCGGGCTGCCATCGCCGCCGAGACCGGCCTGCGGGTAGGTGTCGGCGATGTAGCCCATGATCGCTGCGTTCTGCAGCAGCACGAAGTCGCCATCGACGACCGCCGGCACGGCGCCGGCCGGATTGATCTTGAGGAATTCCGGACCCTTCAGGGTGTCCTTGTTCAGCAGTTCAACCTCGAACGGCTGGCCGGTCCACTGCAGGGCGATGTGGTCGGCGGTGGAACAGGCACCGGGCTTGCTGTACAGCTTCATGGGAACTCCAGGCGGGGTGTGGCGGGAATCCACCACTATCCCAGAGCTCACCGGCGTGCGGCAACGCTGCCGCCGGCAACGGATCGTTACGATTGCCGGGGCTTGAGGTTCTGCACTTTGTAGAAGGTGTGATCGCCGATGGTGGCCACCTGGTAGGCGTTGCGCCAGTTCGGGCTGGCAATCGCCAGCGCAGCGAAGTGGCTGGCACCGGGTACGATCTCGCGGCGCTCACCAGCCGGCAGCGCCCAGTTGCGCTCGGCGTCGAAGGCGACGTCCATCGCTTCACTCCAGGCCGCATCGTTGCCCAGCTGGGTGCCGGGGGAGACGATGGTAGGGGCGAACTGCTTGCGCGCGGTCACCACCTGGCACATCGAGTCGCCCCAGAGGCCGCTGTCGAGACGACGCAGGGCGACCTCGGCCACGGCCTGCTGGCCGCGCAGGGTCTGGTCGCGGGCTTCCAGGTAGACGGTGGTGCTCAAACACAATGAATCAGCGGCCGGCTGCGGCAACAACTGCGACAGCCAGAGAATCCAGGCCAGTTTCATATAACTCCTTGCTCCGTGTGGGACGCACCTGGCGGTTCCGGCAGCGCAGGCTGCTGGAGGCGGGGTACGACTTGGCGTCATGGGGAGGCGGCCATCGGGGCTGCCCCGTGGGCGGCCCCAAGAACACGATCGTGGATCGATCGGCGGGGTCCGCACCGGCTCACCGGAAACTGGCTGGTGAGCGGAAAGATGGCGCAAGGTAGGGGGGCATTGCCGAACGCATCCTGAATCGTCCGGCTTGACATTCAGCTTGGGGGCCGGTGACGGAAATCACGTTGCAGCCCCCATTCAGGCGCTTATCAGAGCGCGGCCGCGACGCGACTGCCCTGGTCAATGGCGCGTTTTGCATCCAGTTCGGCGGCGACATCGGCACCGCCGATGAGCTGTGCGGCGATGCCGGCTGCCTGCAGTTCGGCCTGCAGTGCGCGCTGCGGTTCCTGCCCGGCACAGATCACCACATGGTCGACCGGCAGCAGTTGTTCGCTGCCATCGACGCGGATGCGCAGGCCCGCATCGTCCACGCCCAGATACTCGACACCGCCCAGCATGCGCACGCCCTTGGCTTTCAGCGTGGCGCGGTGGATCCAGCCGGTGGTTTTGCCCAGCCGCGCACCGGGCTTGCCGGCGCTGCGCTGCAGCAGCCACAGCCTGCGCGGCGATGCCTCCACGGCGGGCCGGGCCAGTGCGCCGCGGGCCTCGAAGGTGGCATCCACGCCCCATTCGGCCATCCAGCGCTGCGGGTCCAGCGACGGCGAAGGGCCGTCGTGGGCAAGGAACTCGCCGACATCGAAGCCGATGCCGCCGGCGCCGATGATGGCGGCGCTGGCACCGACCTCGACCCGGCCCAGCAGCACGTCCAGGTAGTTGACCACCTTGGCGTGGTCGGCACCGGGGAAGTCGACCTTGCGCGGCACGATGCCGGTGGCCAGCACGACCTCGTCGAAACCGGCCAGGCTGGCTGCGTCGGCACGGGTGCCCAGGCGCAGCTGCACGCCGGTCTCGGCCAGCTTGTGGCGGAAGTAGCGCAAGGTCTCGTGGAATTCTTCCTTGCCGGGAATGCGCTTGGCCACGTTGAACTGGCCACCGATCTCCTCGCTGGCGTCGAACAGGGTGACCTGGTGGCCGCGTTCGGCAGCAACCGTGGCGCAGGCCAGCCCGGCCGGACCTGCACCGACCACGGCCACCCGCTTCGGTGCGGTGGTCGGGGTGTAGACCAGCTCGGTCTCGTGGGCAGCGCGCGGGTTGACCAGGCAACTGGCCAGCTTGTTCTCGAACACGTGGTCCAGGCAGGCCTGGTTGCAGGCGATGCACGTATTGATGGCCTCGGCACGGCCGGCGCGGGCCTTGTTCGGCCACTGCGGATCGGCCAGCAGCGGGCGTGCCAGCGACACCATGTCGGCACCGCCATCGGCGAGGATGCGTTCGGCGACCTCGGGCATGTTGATGCGGTTGGTCGCCACCAGCGGCAACGTCACGTGTGGCTTGAGCTTGGCGGTGACCGCGGCGAACGCGCCACGCGGTACCGACGTGGCAATGGTCGGAATGCGCGCTTCATGCCAGCCGATGCCGGAATTGAGGATCGTCGCACCGGCGGCCTCGATGGCCTGGGCCTGCTGCACGATCTCTTCCCAGTTGCTGCCGTCTTCAACCAGGTCGACCAGCGACAGGCGGTAGATGATGATGAAATCCGGACCGCAGGCTTCGCGGATGCGACGCACGATCTCCACCGCGAAGCGCATGCGCTGCGCGGCATCACCGCCCCAGCGGTCGTTGCGCTTGTTGGTGCGCGGGGCAATGAACTCGTTGATGAGGTAGCCCTCCGAGCCCATCACTTCCACGCCGTCGTAGCCGGCCTCGCGAGCCAGCTTCGCGCTGCGTGCGTAGTCGGCGATGTGCCGCTCGACGCCGCTGGCCGACAAGGCACGCGGGGTGAACGGATTGATCGGCGCCTTCAGCTTCGACGGCGCTACGGACAGCGGGTGATAGGCATAGCGCCCGGCATGCAGCAGCTGCAGGCAGATCTTCGCGCCGTGCTGTTGCGCGGCGGCGGTCAGCTGCCGATGCGGGCGCACTTCCCAGGGCCAGGACAGCTTGCCGCCGAACGGCTTGAGCCAGCCCACCACGTTCGGCGCAAAGCCGCCCGTGACGATCAGGCCGACACCGCCTTCGGCGCGCTCTGCGAAGTAGGCAGCCAGGCGCGGGAAGTCGCGTGCGCGGTCCTCCAGGCCGGTGTGCATCGAGCCCATCAGCACCCGGTTGCGCAGCTGGGTGAAGCCCAGGTCCAGCGGGGCGAACAGGTGGGGGAAGGCGCTTTCGTTGGCTGGCGACATATCGATACGCTTGCGTACGGAAGCGCGAAGGGTGCCGCGAAACGGCGCCGGGGGCAAGGGCTGGCAGATGGGTAGCGCCGGTCCATGCCCGGCGGACGCGACTACCCGTGGCCGCGCTGCGCGCTCGCCGGGCGTGGCCCGGCGCTACCGACCGCCGGCCGGCCGATCCCGAACCAGCCGAGGGTGATCCCGCACAGCGGCCCGATCAGCAGGGCGAAGGCGAGTGTGCCGACGCCGATGTTGCCACCCAGCCACCAGCCCAGCAGCAGCACGCTGCCTTCAATCAGGCTGCGCACCTTCCAGATCGGCCAGCCGGTGCGTGCGTGCAACCCGGTCATCAGGCCATCGCGCGGGCCAGGGCCCAGCTTCGCGCCGATGTACAGGCCGGTGGCCAGCGCCACCAGCAGCATGCCGGCGCAGAACATCGCCACCTGCCAGCCCAGGCCGACGGCCGGGGGCAGCAGCCACAGACCGAACTGGGCTGAAGGGCCTATCAGCATCACGTTGAGCACGGTGCCGACACCGGGCTTCTGTCGCAGTGGCCACCACAGCAGCAGCACCAGCGCACCGATCACGTTGGTGGCCAGGCCGAACGACAACGGGGTCTGTGCAGCAATGCCCTGCGACAGCACATCCCACGGCGCGACACCGATCGCGGCGCGGATCATCAGCGAGGCGCCGAAGCCGTAGAGGAACAGGCCGATGATCAGTTGCAGCAGGCGCAGGGGCAGGGCGGTGGGCATGACAGGCTCGCGGCAGGGATCTGTTTCCACCCTATCTCCGAAATCGAGCATTCAATAGATACAGATGCCTGCCAATCCACCGCCACAGGCTGCGACGAGCACAGCGTCAAGCCGTGCTCGGCGCGCGCAATAGTCGATCAGTCGTCCCAGCCGGCCAGCGCCAGCTTGCCGATGGTGCGGCCGCCGGCCAAGCGCTGGTGGGCGGCTTCCAGGTTGGTCGCGTTGATCGGCCCCAGCACCTCGCTCAGCGTGCCGCGCAACTGGCCTGCATCGATCATGCTGGCGGCGCGGTTGAGGATGCGGTGCTGCTCGATGCGGTCGGCGGTGGCAAAGCGCGCGCGGGCGAACATGAATTCCCAATGGATACCGATGCACTTGGCCTTGTAGGGATCGCCGATGCGCAGTGGGCCGCGCGGTTCGACGATCAGCCCGACATGTCCCTGCGGCGCCAGCAGCTGGCCCAGTTCGTCCCAGTAGTGATCGGTATCGGCCAGATTGAGTGCCACCTGCACGTCGTCGATGCCAAGCGCCTGCAACTGCGGTAGCAGGGGCTGGCGATGGTCGATGACATGCTGGGCGCCCATCCGACGGCACCAGTCGATCGAGGCTTCACGCGAGGCGGTGGCAATGACCTCGAAGCCGGCGTGGTGGGCCAGCTGGATCGCCATCGAGCCGACGCCGCCGGCACCGCCGATCACCAGCAGGCGCTGGCCGGCGTGGCGGCGGTCATCAAGCAGCAGGGGCATGCGCTGGAATAGCAGTTCCCAGGCGGTCAGGGTGGTCAGCGGCAGCGCGGCCGCTTCGGCGAAGTCGAGTGTGGTCGGTTTGCGCGCCACCAGCCGCTCATCCACCAGCTGATACTGCGCATTGCAGCCAGGGCGGGTGACATCTCCTGCGTAGTAGACCTCGTCACCGGAGGCGAACAGGCTGGCCTCCTCGCCCATTGCTTCGACCACGCCAGCGGCGTCCCAGCCGAGAATGCGCGGAGAATCCAGCGATGCGGCCGACGTGCCTGCACGCAGCTTCCCATCCACGGGATTGACGGAAAGTGCTTCGACACGGATCAGCAGGTCACGGCCCCGCGGCGGCTGCGGTGGTGGCAGCACCAGATCGCGCAGGGCAGGGGCGGATTCACGACACAGGGCGACGGCTTTCATTGCGGCTCCAGCTCGGTTCCTGTCTGCATCATAAGGTTCCTCACCTCGACGGGCGCGCGCTGAACCGCTTTGCGATAAACCAGAGCCAAAACTGTCGCATTTGGCCCTTAAACCCTTCCAAACCCTTGTGGTATGTGGGTCTTGCGGATTTTCATCATCCTGTATAGGGTTTCAACGTCGGGCCGGTAGCCGGTCGTGCACGACGCTTCACATGTTACGGGACTGTTAACATGACCTTCACCCGCCTGAGCATAATGTTCGCGGCGGTGGCGTGCTGAATCGGCTGTCTGAACATCGACGCAGTAGTGCTGGCCCATGCCTCTACCGGTTTCATACCCCCGAAATAGGAGCTGTACTCAATGAACAAGAAGATCCTTACTGCCGCGCTGCTGGGCGGTCTGGCTTTCGCCCAGGCTGCGTCGGCGCAGGAGTTCGATGACCGCTGGTACCTGACCGGTTCGGCCGGCTTCAACTTCCAGGATAACGACCGTCTGACCAACGACGCTCCGTTCGTGACCCTGGGTCTGGGCAAGTTCATCAGCCCGAACTGGTCGCTGGATGGTGAGCTGAACTATCAGAACCCGAACTTCGACGCCAACCAGGATCAGAACTGGTCGCAGTACGGCGTGTCGTTCGATCTGCGTCGCCACTTCATCAAGGAAGGCCGCGGCTGGAACCCCTACATCGTGGGCGGCCTGGGCTACCAGAAGTCGGAAGAAGAGTACCCGGCTCTGGACACCAACGGTCCGCGTGAGCGCAAGGACGGCAACCTGGCTGCCAAGCTGGGCGTCGGCCTGCAGACCACCTTCGACAAGCGCGTTGCTGTCCGCGCCGAAGTGGCCTACCGCGCTGACTTCGACGACCAGAGCATCGCTGCGCGCGACGAAAGCTGGTTCGGCGACGTGCTGGCTTCGGTCGGCGTCGTGATCCCGCTGGGCCCGGCTCCGGTGGCTGCTGCTCCGGCTCCGGCTCCGGTTGCCCCGAGCTGCGCCGACCTGGATGACGACGGTGACGGCGTCAACAACTGCGACGACAAGTGCCCGAACTCGCAGCCGGGTCAGACCATCGGTCCGGACGGTTGCCCGGTGCCGGTCTCGATCGACCTGAAGGGCGTGAACTTCGACTTCGACAAGTCGAACCTGCGTCCGGACGCTGTGGCCATCCTGAGCGAAGCCACCGAGATCCTGAAGCGTTACCCGGATCTGCGCGTTGAAGTCGCCGGTCACACCGACTCGAAGGGTACCGACGCTTACAACCAGAAGCTGTCGGAGCGCCGCGCCACTGCGGTGTACAACTACCTGACCCAGAACGGCGTCGACGCTGGCCGTCTGGCCGGTCCGATCGGCTACGGCGAGAGCCGTCCGATTGCGCCGAACACCAACCCGGATGGTTCGGACAATCCGGAAGGTCGCGCCAAGAACCGTCGTACCGAGCTGAACGTCCAGAACTAAGTTCTGACGCTCTGCCAGTAGGACACAGCAGGACCCGGCTTCGGCCGGGTCTTGTTGTTTGTGCGGTCCGGAATGATGAATCAGCGCTCTAGTGGCGACCGTTCGTCGGCAATTTGCTTATGAAACCAATGAGTTGCCGTATTCATTGAAAGTGGCGCTTGAAAGATGACGTGGCATTGCTAAACTCGCCGCGTCACTTCCTTTCGTGGATGCCCTCATGCTGCGCTCTGCATCGGCTGCCGTTCTGGCGCTGGCCCTGGTTCCTGCTGCTCACGCTGCGGTCGATTGCTCGGTCAACACCAGCGCTTCGCCGCTGCCGTTGCCGGCCACGGCCGTCGCCCCGGTGGCCGACGAGCTGTACATCCGCAGCAGCCAGTTGGGCATGGCCAGCGGCGTGCTGGGCAGCAGCTACGATCCGTCGCAGTCGCTGGACCAGGTGCTGCAGCGGTTGCGCATCGATGGCTGCCAGAACATCGCCAAGGCGATTCCGAGCGCGCCAGCGGTGAAGCCGAATGATCCTGCCGCGTACAAGCCGCAGACCGAGTTCGACAACACGCCGTGGCGCTTCGACATGAGCCAGAACGGCAAGCGCATGACCGCCGAAGAGTTCGACGCCTGGATGAAGGCGCGCGGCGTACGCGTGGTCAAGGCGCGTCCGGTTCCGGCAGCCACCCCGGCCGCAGCCGAAGTACCGGCTGAGACCAAGCCGGTCGACAAGAAGTAAGCGCGGCGGGGAGCAGAGGCTTGCGCACGCGCCGCCCACCTGCTGCTCCCGCTGCCCACTCCCACGCTGCGCGTGGGCGTGCGAATCCTCCTGCGGTTTTCGCTGGCGTGCGCCATGGCCTGGCGCGCGTGCTGTCCAAGGCCGGCGTGTGCTCGCGCAGCGAGGCCGCGCGCTGGATCGCCGATGGCCGTGTCCGTGTCGCCGGGCGCATCGTCCGTGATCCGGAATTTCCGATTGCCAGCCCGGCGCCGCCGATCGAGGTCGACGGCCAGCCGATGGGCGCACCGCAACGTGTGTACCTGATGCTCAACAAGCCGCGCGGGGTGGTCACCACCGTGCAGGATGAGCGTGGCCGCGACACCGTTTACCGCTGCTTCGATGGCGCCGGCCTGCCGTGGATCGCGCCGGTCGGTCGCTTGGACAAGGCCAGTGAAGGCCTGTTGCTGTTCAGCAACGATCCGCAGTGGGCCGCGCGCCTGACCGATCCGCAGACCGGACCGCAGAAGACCTACCACGTGCAGGTCGACCGCCTGCCCGATGACGACACCCTGGCGGCGCTGCGCGCCGGTGTCGAAGACGAGGGGGAATTCCTCCTCGCCCTGGCCGTGCGCGTGCTGCGCAGCGGCGAAAAGACTGCCTGGTTGGAGGTGGTCCTCGACGAGGGCCGCAACCGCCATATCCGCCGCCTGCTGGCGGCCTTCGACCTGCAGGTGCTGCGCCTGGTCCGCGTTGCGATCGGAGAGCTCACGCTCGGCGATCTCGGCAAGGGCCAGTGGCGGGCGCTGGAGGTCAGCGACCAGCAGCGGCTGGGGGCCGCTGCACCGGGCTGAGTGATGCCCACGGCCGGCGGTTGCCGGCCACCGTTCCAGGCGTAGGGGGCGCCTGGTTGTCGAATGTCCAGAACGGAGCCTGCCGATGTATCACCCGACCCTCAAGCAAACCCTGCGCTGCGCCAGCCTGTTGTTGCCGATCGTGCTGTTGACGGCCTGCGGCGGCCACAAGAAGACGGCCAAGGCCGATCGCCCGGCCGAGACCCCGGTGGTTGAAGTGAAGACCCCGGAACTGGATGGCCGCGGCAGCTATCGCTTCATGATGAGCAACGGCGACCAGAAGATGACCGCCGACCAGTTCGATGCTTGGATGAAAGCCAATGGCATCCGCGTGGCCAAGGGCAATGGGCAGGATGCTGCCGCCAAGCCGGTGGTGGTCGCCAGCAAGGACGAGCCCAAGGACAAGAAGAAAAAGAAGAAATAGTACTGGGTGGGTGCCGACCTTGGTCGGCACGTCCTGATGTTCAGCGCCGGGCCGTGCCCGGCGAGCGCATGGGCCGGCTATCGGGAAACCGCCGGGATGGCCCGGCGCTACCCATGGGGGATCCGGCCCCGGCGGTGATCAGCCCTTGATCACGCCCAGCTCGACGCCGATGCGGGTGAACGCACCGATCGCCCGGTCCAGGTGCTCGCGGCTGTGCGCGGCGCTGATCTGGGTGCGGATGCGCGCCTGGCCCTTGGGCACCACCGGGAAGAAGAAACCGATCGCATAGATGCCTTCTTCCAGCAGCCGTTCGGCGAACTTCTGCGCCAGCGGTGCGTCGTACAGCATCACCGGGCTGATCGGGTGCACGCCAGGCTTCACGTCGAAGCCGGCAGCGGTCATCTTCTCGCGGAAGTAGGTGGTGTTCTCGGTCAGGGTACTGCGCAGGTCATCGGCTGCGGCCAGCATCTCGAAGGCCTTGATGCCGGCGGCGACCACGTGCGGCGGCAGCGAGTTGGAGAACAGGTACGGACGCGAGCGCTGGCGCAGCAGCTCGATCACTTCGGCGCTGGCGCAGGTGAAGCCACCCAGTGCGCCGCCCATGGCCTTGCCCAGGGTGCCGGTGATGATGTCGATCTTCTCCAGCACGCCCTTGACCTCGGCCGAGCCGCGGCCCGTCGCGCCGAGGAAGCCGGTGGCATGGCATTCGTCGATGTGCACCAGCGCGTTGTACTTCTTCGCCAGTGCGGTGATTTCGTCCAGCGGCGCGATGAAGCCGTCCATCGAGAACACGCCGTCGGTGGTGATCAGCTTGGTCTTGCAGCCGGCCGCATCGGCGGCCTGCAGCTGCGCCTCCAGGTCGGCCATGTCGCAGTTGGCGTAGCGGAAGCGCTTGGCCTTGCACAGGCGCACGCCGTCGATGATCGAGGCGTGGTTCAGCGCATCGGAGATGATCGCGTCGTTCTCGCCGAGCAGCGGCTCGAACAGGCCGCCGTTGGCATCGAAGCAGGCCGCGTACAGGATGGTGTCCTGCTTGCCGAAGAAGCCGGCGATCTGCTTCTCCAGCTGCTTGTGCAGGTCCTGGGTGCCGCAGATGAAGCGCACCGAGGCCATGCCGAAACCATGGCTGTCCAGCGCGTCCTTCGCAGCCTGGATCAGGTCCGGATGGTCGGCCAGGCCGAGATAGTTGTTGGCGCAGAAGTTCAGCACCGTGCGGCCGTCTTCGAGGGTGATCTCGGCGGACTGCGGGCTGGTGATGATCCGCTCGGACTTGAACAGGCCCTGGGCGCGGATGGCGTCCAGTTCCTCAGCATAGTGGCGGGTCAGGGCGGAGGAGTCGGTCATGGCGTGGGCACGGCTCAGCACGGGAAACCACTGATTCTACCGGGCATCGACGGCTGCGGACCGGGCCGGAGGGGGCACCGCCATGGCCGGCACATGTTGCATCGCAATAGCAAACGGGTTAAAAATTCGTGAACCGGGGCTGTCTGGCTCCGGTCGCTGCGCCCGCTGCAGATCCCGCCTTCCACGCCACCGACCCCACCGGAGACGCCCATGAAGCACGCCCGTGCCTGCCTCGCCATTGCCGCCGCCCTGACCCTCGCGCCGTTCGCCGCCAGCGCCCAGGACAACGAATCTCCGTACAGCTGGAACGTCACCGCCGTCTCGGATTACCTGTTCCGTGGTGTGTCGCAGACCGATGAGGATCCCACCCTGCAGGCCGGATTCACCTACACCAGCCCGGTCGGCCTGTATGCCGGCGTCTGGGGCTCGGGCGTCGACTTCGGCGCAGGCGATCCGAAGACCGAGGTCGACTACCTGATCGGCTACGGCGTGGACGTGACCGAGCGCGTCAACTTCGACGTGCTGTTGAACCGTTACACCTACCTCAAGGCCAGCCACCAGAACTACAACGAGCTGATCACCACCACCACGCTGGACGACACCTACAAGCTGACGGTGGCCTACAGCAACGACGTGTGGAACAGCAGCACCGATGGCTGGTACTTCGGCCTGGGTGGCAGCTGGGGCTTGCCGAAGGAGTTCACGCTCAATGCCAACGTGGGTCGCAGCACCTTCGAGGACGGGATTGCCAAGGACTACACCGACTGGAACGTCGGCGTCGCCCGCCAGTTCGGCCTGTTCAATGTCGGCCTGGGCTACTACGGCACCGACGGCAATGGCCGCGACAACTCCGGCAAGCTGGCGCACAGCCGGGTGATGCTGAGCGTGGCGGTCGGAAAGTAACGCGCAGGCGTTACGGTAGTGCCGGCCGCTGGCCGGCAACACCAAAGAAAAAGGCGCCCAATGGGCGCCTTTTTCAATTCCAGGGCGTGCCGAGCAAGCTCGGCACCCACCATTTGTGCACGAAGCGCAGGATCAGTTCCAGCTCAATACCACCTTGCCTGCCTTGCCTTCTTCCATCAGGTCGAAGCCCTTCTGGAAGTCGTCGATCGGCAGCTGGTGGGTCATCACCTTGCCGAGCGGGAAGCCGGACAGCACCAGCTGGGTCATCTTGTACCAGGTCTCGTACATCTTGCGGCCGTAGATGCCCTGCACGGTCAGGCCCTTGAAGATGATCTTGTCCCAGTCGCAGCCGGCGCCCTTGGGCATGATGCCGAGCATGGCGATCTTGCCGCCGTGGTACATGCAGTCGAGCATGTCGTTGAACGCGCGCGGATTGCCGCTCATTTCCAGGCCCACGTCGAAGCCCTCCATGTGCAGTTCCTTCATCACGTCCTTCAGCGACGTGTTGGCGACGTTGACCACGCGGGTAGCACCCATGTCGGCGGCCAGCTTCAGGCGGAAGTCGTTGACGTCGGTCACCACCACGTTGCGCGCACCGATGTGCTTGCAGATGCCTGCCGCAATGATGCCGATCGGGCCGGCGCCGGTGATCAGCACGTCTTCGCCGATGACGTTGAATTCCAGCGCGCAGTGCGCGGCGTTGCCGTACGGGTCGAAGAAGGCGGCCAGTTCGGACGGGATCTGGTCGGGGATCGGCCACAGATTGCTGGCCGGCATCACCATGTATTCGGCGAACGCGCCGTTGACGTTGACGCCGATGCCGACGGTGTTCGGGCACAGGTGCGGACGACCGCCGCGGCAGTTGCGGCAGTGACCGCAGACGATGTGGCCTTCGGCCGAGACGCGCTGGCCGATCTCGTAGCCGGTCACGCCCGGGCCGATCTCTGCGATTCGACCGACGAACTCGTGGCCGATGGTCAGGCCCGGCTTGATCGTGCGCTGGCTCCATTCGTCCCACAGGTAGATGTGCAGGTCGGTGCCGCAGATCGCAGTCTTTTCCAGCTTGATCAGGACCTGGTTGGGGCCTGGGGTCGGCACCGGAACTTCTTCCATCCAGATGCCCTTGGCCGCTTCGCGCTTGACCAGGGCCTTCATCGTTTGCTGCGCCATCGGGGTGGAACTCATCAGGGGGAAAGCGCGGATTATAGGGCGCCACGCGGATTTCCCATGTTGCGCTGCGGGTGCATTGGTGGAACGAAAGCTGTGCGCAGGCGGGCGTTTCGAACGGCGCCGCTGCGCTCGCCGGGCCATGCCCGGCGGATGCGTGGGTGCCAACCAGGGTTGGCTGCTACCGGGGCATCGGTGCGCCCGGCCCATGACTTCCGGGGTTCGGGGCGGGGCAGGGTGGCGGGCTACAATCGAAGGTTCCACTACCAGGGGCCGCTCCATGCGCTCGAACCTGCTTGCATTCTCCGTCGTCGCCAGCCTTGGGCTGGTCCAGGTCGCCCATGCCGCTGAAGGCATGTGGGTGCCGCAGCAGCTGCCGGAAATCGCCGGCCCGCTGCAGAAGGCCGGCCTCAAGCTGTCCCCGGAACAGCTGGCCAACCTGACTGGCGACCCGATGGGCGCGGTGGTCGCGCTGGGCGGCTGCACCGCCAGCTTCGTGTCCCCGCAGGGTCTGGTGGTCACCAACCACCACTGTGCCTACGGCGCCATCCAGCTGAACTCGACCGCGCAGAAGAACCTGATCAAGGACGGCTTCAACGCGCCCAAGCACAGCGATGAACTGAGCGCCGGCCCGAACGCCCGCGTGTTCGTGCTCGACCAGATCACCGACGTCACCGCCCAGGCCAAGGCGGCCATCGCCGGCGCCGGCAAGGATCCGCTGGCCCGCAGCCGCGCGCTGGATGCCTTCGACAAGGCCCAGGTCGCCGCCTGTGAAGCCGATGCCGGCTTCCGCTGCCGCCTGTACTCGTTCTCCGGCGGCAACACCTACCGCCTGTTCCGCAACCTGGAAATCAAGGACGTGCGCCTGGTCTATGCACCTCCGGGCAGCGTCGGCAAGTTCGGCGGCGACGTCGACAACTGGATGTGGCCGCGCCACACCGGTGATTTCTCGTTCTACCGTGCCTACGTCGGCAAGGACGGCAAGCCGGCGGCGTTCTCGGCCGACAACGTGCCGTACCAGCCCAAGCACTTCCTGAAGTTCGCCGATACGCCGCTGGGCGCCGACGACTTCGTGATGGTGGCCGGCTACCCGGGCCGCACCAACCGTTACGCGCTGGCCGGCGAGTTCAACGAAACCGCCAGCTTCACCTATCCGACCATCGCCAAGCACTACAACGCGGTGCTGAAGATGATTGCCGACGCCGGCAAGGCCGACGCCGACGTCAAGGTGAAGTACGCCGCCACCGCCGCCAGCATGAACAACGTGGCCAAGAACTACCTGGGCCAGCTGGAGGGCTTCAAGCGCATCGATGCGGCCGGCCAGAAGCAGGCCGAAGAAGCGGCGGTGCTGGCCTGGCTGAAGAAGCAGGGCGCTGCCGGCAAGCCGGCGCTGGCTGCGCACGCGCAGCTGCTGCAGCACCTGGATACCAGCAAGTCCACGCGCGAGCGCGACCTGTTTGTTGGCCAGTTCAACAACACCTCGACCGTCGGCGCTGCGATCACCCTGTACCGCCTGTCGATCGAGCGCAGCAAGCCCGACGCCGAGCGCGAAGCCGGCTACCAGGATCGTGACCTGACCACCATCGAAGGCAGCCTGAAGCAGATGGATCGCCGCTACGTGGCGAAGATGGACCAGCAGCTGCAGGCCTACTGGCTCGACCAGTACGTGGCCCTGCCGGCGGCGCAGCGCGACAACGAAGTGCTGAACACGTGGCTGGCCGGCAGCGATGCCGCTGCGGTGAAGTCGCTGGTGACCAAGCTGGGCGGCACCGAGCTGGGCAGCCTGGACAACCGCCTGAAGTGGTTCAAGGCCGATCGCGCTGCGTTTGAAGCCAGCAATGATCCGGCCATCCAGTACGCGGTGGCCGTCATGCCGGCGCTGCTGAAGCAGGAAGAGCAGAAGAAGATCCGCGAAGGCGAATCGCTGACCGCGCGTCCGCTGTACCTGCAGGCCGTGGCCGATTACAAGAAGAGCCAGGGCGAATTCGTCTACCCGGATGCCAACCTGTCGCTGCGCATCACCTTCGGCAACGTCATGGGCTATGGCAAGGACGGCGTGCAGTACACCCCGTTCACCACCCTGGAAGGTGTGGCGGCGAAGGAAACCGGTGAGGATCCGTTCGACTCGCCGAAGGCGCTGCTGGATGCGGTCAAGGCCAAGCGTTATGGCGGCCTGGAAGACAAGCGCATTGGTTCGGTGCCGGTGAACTTCCTGTCCAACCTGGACATCACCGGTGGCAACTCCGGTTCGCCGGTGCTCGATGCCAACGGCAAGCTGGTTGGCCTGGCCTTCGACGGCAACTGGGAATCGGTCAGCTCCAACTGGGTGTTCGACCCGGTGATGACCCGCATGATCGCCGTCGACAGCCGCTACATGCAGTGGATCATGCAGGAAGTGGCGCCGGCGCCGCAGTTGCTGAAGGAACTGAACCTGGCGAAATGATCCGTCTGCGGTCGCTGGCGGTCTATCCACGCATGGCGTGGATCTACTGGCCGCCTCCGGTAGCGCCGGGCCATGCCCGGCGGAATCCGTAGGAAACCTGAAACCCCGCGACGTCTGTCGCGGGGTTTTTTCATGCCCCGTCCGGCCCGGTCCGCCGAACAGGTATCATCCCGGTTCCGCGCACTTCACAGGATGTGAACGAAACGCGGAAACTTCCTCCCCCAAGGACCCCTTGTTCGCATGCGCATCCTGCTTGCCCGTCACGGCGAAACGCCGTGGAACGCTGAAGGCCGCTACCAAGGCCAGATCGACATTCCGCTTTCGCCCATCGGTGAAGCCCAGGCCCAGGCGCTTGGCGCCCGCCTGGCGTCGGTGGACATCTCCCGCGCGGTGGCCTCGCCGCTGTCGCGCGCCCAGCGCACCGCGCAGCTGGCCCTTGGCGCTGCACGCGCCGACATGCTGCTGACCGAGCCGGAACTGCAGGAGATCGCACACGGTGAGTGGGAAGGTCTGCTGGCCAGCGAAATCAACGAAAAAGATCCGTCGCGCCTGCAGGCCTGGCGCGATGAGCCGGACACCGTACTGATGCCGGGCGGCGAGTCGCTGCGCCTGGTGCTGGAGCGCAGCTGGCGCGGCCTCGCCCGTGCCGCTGAAGGCCTTGGCGAACACGACACGCTGCTGGTGGTCGCCCACGACGCGGTCAACCGGGTGATCCTGTGCAAGGTGCTGGGCCTGCCGCTGTCGCGGCTGTGGACCTTCCGCCAGGCACCGACCACCCTCAACCTGCTTGAAGGGCCTGACCTGGACAGCCTGGAAGTGGTGCGCATGAACGACTGCGCCCACCACACGCCGTTCTTCGGCGAAGCCAAGCACCGCGCACTCTGAATTTCCTGTCCTGAACCACCTGTACCTGTTGGAAGCCTTGCCGTGAAGAACACCCCGACCACTCTGGCCGAATGGCTGGATTACATTGAACGCCAGCACCCGGCAAGCATCGACATGGGGCTGGAGCGCGTGCGCACCGTGGCCACCGCGATGGGCCTGGGCACGCCGGCCAGGCACACCATCGTGGTCGGTGGTACCAACGGCAAGGGGTCCACCGTTGCCTTCATCGAAGCCATCGCGCGCGCTGCGGGCTGGAAGGTTGGTGCGTACACCTCGCCGCACCTGCTGCGCTACAACGAGCGCGTACGCATCGATGGCCAGGATGCCGACGACGCCGCACTGGTCGCTGCGTTCAACACGGTCGAGGCCGCGCGCGGTGATGTGACGCTGACCTATTTCGAGTACGGCACGCTGGCCGCGCTGCAGTTGTTCGCCGATGCCGATCTTGATCTGGCCGTACTGGAAGTCGGCCTTGGCGGCCGCCTGGATGCGGTCAACATCGTCAACGCCGACGTGTCGGTGATCACCACCGTGGACATCGATCATGCCGAATGGCTGGGCGAGGACCGCGAGGCCATCGGTGCCGAGAAGGCCGGCATCATCCGCGGCTGGAAGCCGGTGATCCTGGGCGAGACCGATCCGCCGTCGAGCGTGCTGGCGCGCGCCTACCTGGTGGGTGCCAATGCGATCCGCGGTGGCAGCGACTATTTCTACGAACCGATCGACGCGCAGCGTTGGCGCTGGCGCGATGTCGGCACCCGCCTGGAGCTGCCGACCCCGACGCTGGCCGGGCCGATCCAGCTGGCCAACGCCGGTGCGGCGATCGCTGCGCTGCGTGCGCTGGACAAGCCAGTGCCGCGCGCGGCATGGGCCGCAGGCGTGGCAGCGGCGCGCATCGCCGGGCGGCTGCAGGCGTTCGAGCGCGATGGCGTGCAGGTTCGCGTCGATGTCGGCCACAACCCGCAGGCAGCCGGTCAACTGGCGCGCGCGCTGAAGGCCGAGGCATCCCCCGGGCGCACCCTGGCGGTGTATGCCGCGCTGCAGGACAAGGACGCCGTGGGCGTGGTGCAGGCCCTGCAGGAGGTGGTGGGCGACTGGACCCTGGCCGGCCTGGATGGCCCGCGTGGGCAGAGCGCGGCGCAGTTGCAGGCGCGCCTGACCGATACCGCTGCGGCCGCTGCGGCGTTGGTCGACACGGTCGAACAAGCGCTGGCGCAGGTGCTGGCCCGTGCCGAGCGCGGCGACCGGGTATTGGTGTTCGGTTCCTTCCATACCGCCGCCGCTGCGCTGCAATGGCTGCAGGCCCACGCCTGACCGCCGTTCAGCCATTACCGACGCCGTCCGGTCGCGCACCCGTATAATCGACCGCAACGTCCAGCCTGCCGCCTGCCCTACGTGGATACGCCCCTGAAACAGCGTCTGATTGGTGCCATCGTCCTGGTGGCCTTGGCCGTCATCTTCCTGCCGATGCTCGTCAAGGGCCCGGCCCCGGACAGCGGCGTGGCCAATGTGCCGATCGCCGCGCCCGATGCGCCGGCCGATGGCCAGTTCGAAACCCGCGAACTGCCGCTGGTCGCGCCTGCCGGTGGCGCCACCGGCCTGCAGAGCGGCCAGGCCCGTCCGGTCGAGGAGGCCGCCGCACCGGCTGCACCGCCGACCGTGGACACTTCACCGGCAGTCGCCGCCGGCAACTACGCGGTGACCTTCGGCGCCTACGGCAGCCAGGCAGACGCCGATGCGGTGGTCGCCTACCTCAAGCGTTCGCAGCTTCCGGGCTTCATCGAGACCGCATCGATCAACGGTCGCCCGGCCTGGCGCGTGCGCGTTGGACCGTATGCCGACCGTGCGCAGGCCGAAGCGGGCCGGCTGCAGGCGGTGAAGGTCCGCGCCGACGTGAAGGCAGAAGTCATCACCCTCGATGCCAAGCCCTCGACCAGCGCGCCGGTGGCAAGCACGCCTGCACCCGTGCCGAGCGCCAGTACGCCCGTTGCGGCGGCCACGCCATCGGCGACCGGCAATCCGGTGCGCAGTGAAAGCCTGCCGCCGAGCACGCCGACCGCAGCAGCACCGCCGGCTGCCAAGCCAGTGACCAAGCCGGAACCGAAGCCCGAGCCCAAGCCGGAAGCGACCGCCAGCAAGCCGGCCACGCCGCCGACTACGCCGGCCGCGCCGGCTGCCAGCGGAGTGGGTTTTGCCGTGCAGCTTGGCGCATTCGGCCAGGCCAACGATGCCAACGCCCTGCGCGACAAGGTCCGCGCGGCAGGCTTCAGTGCCTTTGTCGAGCAGGTGCGCACCGAAAAGGGCAGCCTGCACCGGGTCCGTGTTGGGCCGGTCGCCAACCGCGCCGATGCCGAACAGTTGAAGGCGCAGGTCGCCGCCAAGGTCGGCGTGGCCGGCATGGTGCGACCGCACCCATGACCTGTACGCAGCCCCGTTGCCAGCGCCGCCGAAGGAGCGGGGCGCCATGATCGACGTGGTGCTGCTGATCGTGATCGCCGCCTCCACCCTGCTCGGGTTGCTGCGCGGCTTCGTCGGCATCGTCATCGGCACCGTATCGTGGCTGGTGGCCGCCTGGGCGGCCTTCGCCTTCGGCAACGATGCCGCACGCTGGTGGGCGGCACCGGCCGCGCCCGGCGGCGAGCATTTCATCGGCGGCTACCTCAGCGTCGGCATCGGCGTGATGATCGTCGTCGCGGTGATCGGCATGGTCATCAAGGCCATCGTCCACCGCAACATGCTGGGCAGCCTGGACCGCCTGCTGGGCGGCGTCCTCGGCGCTGTTCGTGGGGGCCTCATCGCGGCCGTGTTGTTGCTGCTGGCCGGCTTCACCCCGCTCACTGCCGAACCCTCCTGGCGCGGCTCGGCGCTGCGGCCGGTGCTGAACCCGGCCGTGGCCTGGATGAACAGCAAGCTGCCGCACTGGCAGGTGCCGGGGGCCGACCTGCTGCCCAAGGCCTTGCCGATGGACGCACTGTCCCCATCTGCGTTGATGGAGCTGGGCAAGAGTGCCGGCGCCGGAGTGGGCAAGCCGGGGGCGACAGGCGATAATGGCGTACTCGGTCAGATAGTGGCGGGCAGCGGATGGCTGCGGCCTGCGAAGGCGGAACAGGGCGAGGCATACGATCCGGCCGAAGTGCGCCCGGACGCCCCAGCACTACCGGGCAGCATCGAGCCGGACGACCCGGCCAATGTCGACCGCAGACGCGGCGACAACTCTGGCCAGGTACGGCCACCTTCCTTGTAACTGGGCACAGCCCAGCGGAGACCTCGCATCATGTGTGGCATCGTCGGAATCGTCGGCAACCAGAACGTCGCCGGGCAGTTGTATGACGGCTTGACCGTCCTCCAGCATCGCGGCCAGGACGCGGCGGGCATCGCCACCGTCAACGGCAGCCGCCTGCGGGTGCAGAAGGCCACCGGCCTGGTCCGCGATGTCTTCGATGCACGCACCATGTCCACCCTGGAAGGCAGTGTCGGTATCGCCCATGTGCGCTACCCGACCGCCGGTTCGGAAGGCATGGACGAGGCGCAGCCGTTCTACGTCAATTCGCCGTACGGCATCGCGCTGGCCCACAACGGCAACCTGATCAACACCGAGGACCTGCGCCAGCAGGTGTTCGAGCAGGACCGCCGCAACGTCAACACCGATTCGGACAGCGAAGTGCTGTTGAACGTGTTCGCCTACGAACTGGAACAGCAGCGCCAGCTCAGCCCGGAAGCCGCCATCCGCGCGGTTGCCGGTGTGCACCGCCGCTGCAAGGGCGGCTATGCGGTGGTCAGCGTGGTACTGGGCCTGGGCCTGGTTGCTTTCCGCGATCCGCATGGCATCCGCCCGCTGGTGCTGGGCAAGCGCAGCCACGCCGAGGGTGACGAGTACATCGTAGCCTCCGAGTCGGCGGCACTGGATGTGCTGGGCTTCCAGCGCGTGCGTGACGTGCAGCCGGGCGAAGCGCTGGTGATCACCGCGCGCGGTGAACTGTTCTCGGAAATCTGCGCCGAACCGGCCGAACACACCCCGTGCATCTTCGAGTACGTGTACTTCGCACGCCCCGATTCGATGATCGACAACGTGTCGGTGCACAAGGCGCGCATGCGCATGGGCATCAAGCTGGGCGAGAAGATCCTGCGCCTGCGCCCGGACCACGACATCGACACCATCATTCCGATCCCGGACACCTCGCGCGATGCTGCGCTGGAGATCTCCAACGTGCTCGGGGTGAAGTACCGCGAAGGCTTCATCAAGAACCGTTACATCGGCCGCACGTTCATCATGCCGGGCCAGGGCGAACGGGTGAAGTCGGTGCGTCGCAAGCTCAACCCGATCCACCTGGAATTCCGCAACCGCGTGGTGCTGCTGGTGGATGACTCGATCGTGCGCGGCACCACCAGCCAGCAGATCGTGCAGATGGCGCGAGACGCCGGCGCACGCAAGGTCTACCTGGCCAGCGCCGCGCCGCCGGTGCGTTACCCCAACATCTACGGCATCGACATGCCGGCCGCTGAAGAACTGGTCGCGCACAACCGCAGCATCGAGGAAATCGAAGCCCACCTGGGCTGCGACTGGCTGATCTACCAGGACATCGAAGACATGGAAGCGGCGGTGAGCGAAGGCAATCCGGCGCTGCGCAACTTCGATTCGTCGTGCTTCAACGGGCATTACCCGACGGGCATCGAGCCGGGCTACTTCGAGCGCATCCAGCAGCTGCGTTCGGATGACGCCAAGCACAAGCGCCGCGCCTGAGGTTCAGGCGGTGGTCGACGTGCCTGACGTCGGCGGCAATCTGCTGCGCGCCGCGCAGCAGTGCCTGGCCGAAGCGGATCCCCTGCGCAAGGTCGCACTGACCCAGGCCTGCGCCGCTGCGTTCCGCGCCGGCCGGTTGAACGTACCAGCCGATGCGCCGCCAGCCGAACCGATCCGCATGCCGGGCCGACCGCCGCAGCTGATGATGGTGCATCCGCGTGAAGTGCCCCGGCGCGGCCTGGGCGGTGTAGAAGGGCGCGCGGCGTTCATCCATGCCATCGCCCATATCGAGCTCAATGCGATCGACCTGGCCTGGGACGCGGTGTACCGCTTCCGCGGTCTGCCGGCGGCGTTCCATGCCGACTGGGTGAGCTGCGCCGACGACGAATCGCGCCACTTCATGCTGCTGCGCGAGCGCCTGCTGGCACACGGCCATGAGTACGCCGATTTTCCTGCGCACAACGGCCTGTGGGAAATGTGCGAGAAGACTGCACACGATGGTCTGGCACGCATGGCGCTGGTGCCGCGTGTGCTGGAAGCGCGTGGGCTGGACGTGACGCCTGGCATGATCGATAAGCTGCGCAATGTCGGCGACGGTGAAACCGCCGATGTGCTGGAAGTGATCCTGCGCGAGGAGGTTGCACACGTTGCCGCCGGATCGCGCTGGTTCCGCTGGTACTGCGAGTGCGCCGGCGTCGAACCGCGCGCACGTTTCAAGGAACTGCTGGTCGAGTATGCCGGTGGCTACCTGCACGGGCCGTTCAATATCGAGGCACGCCTGCTGGCCGGTTTCGATGCGGATGAGCTCGCCAATCTGATCGAACAGGCGGGTTGACCGGCGTCGGTTGCTCCATCATCCACGCCATGCGCGCTTTCAGTAGATCCACGCCATGCGTGGATGCCGTTCACGCGTTCGGCAACACCACGCGCCTGCCATCCACCGTCGGCCGGTTGATGTAGAACAGCCCCGGCCCAGGGCGATACGGCAGCTCGCTGACACCGGCATCGGCGGTGTAGGTCAGGGCGGTATCGCCCAGCGCATCGAAATTCCAGTGTGCGGACTGCATCAGGTAACGGCGGCGCAACAACGCTTCCTGCGTCGGGGTCAGCGACTGGCCAGCGATCAGGCGGCGCGCGATCGGCTGCAGTGCACCAGGCAGCTCCCAACCCGCCACCTCGGCAGCGTCGGCGGTCCAGGCCACGCCGGCATCGATGGCATGCTTCTGCATCACCTGCAGTGCAACCAGCTGATAGCGCCAGTCGATGCGCCGGTGCAGCACCACCGCAGCGGAGGCGTACAGCACCGGCGACATCAGCACGCTGCGGCTGCCGGCGCGTCGTTGCTGCTGCCACTGGTGCCAGACATCGACCCACACTTCCCTCGGGTTCAACCCCAGTTGCTGCCGCCAACGTTCGGCGTCGGCCTGTGCTTCAGCGTAGGCGGTCGTCGCCTGCAGCAGTGCCAGTGGCGGTGTCTGGTAGTCCTCCACGCCGGGCCGGCGCAGCTGCTGCCGTCGCGGCCGGCTGAGCAGCTTGGGCCCTTCCTCCTCCTGGTCGTAGCCTCCACCGATGTTGGCGTGCACACCGGGCAGTGCGATTTCGGGATGGGTCGGCGCCACCGTGGTCAGCGCATAGTGCTGGCGATGCTCATCGCGCGCGCTGAGCTGCAGTACCGCCTCGGCGATGCCCGCGGGCAGGGCGATGCGGGGGTGCTCGTCGGCGCGGCCGCCGTTGACGGCAACGACTGTGTCGAACAGGCCGATGAAGCGCAGTGTCGGCCGCGGCAGGGCGAAGTCGGCACTGCACGAGAGGCCCGTCTGCAGCAGCAGCTGCCGCCAGCGCGCGGCATCCCACCCGCGCAGGTGGTTGGCCACATCGCGTGCGGCGGCCGCGCCCCGCGAATAGCCGAACAGATCCAGCTGCACGCTGTGCAGCGGCGCGTGCCATTGCGACGCCAGTGCCGCAAGCGCCGCCGGCAGCAGCACCCTCAATGCACGCTGCACCTTTGCCTGCACGCCACTGGCGCCAATCCCGAAAGCCAGACCGATCAGGTCGTCCTCGGCATCGTCGCGGGTGCCGACACCTTCAACATAGATCGCCAGCGAAGGTGCGCTGCCCGGTGTGCGTCGGCTGTCCGGGTACAGCTGATGCAGGCGTGCGATGTTGGTGGCGCCGTTGTCGTAGCTGCTGGTCAGCCGGCTCTGGTAGGTGGAATCGTCATCGGCGCGGAGCAGGGCAGGGCGCGGTCGCGGCACCTGCCGGTGACCCAGCGCCAGGTTGTGCGCGTTGTTGCGGGTGCCGTCGAAGAACAGGCCGATCCGCAGCAGGCCCGGATCAGCCGTCATGTCACTGCTGTGCTGGCCTGGCGCCATGTGCATCCCCTGTCGTGGCCGCGTCACGGTAGCGCGAAAGCTGTGTATTGGCGATGTGCAGTGACGCTTTTGACCTCACTGAACGTAGATGCGGTCGATCACAGATCGCGATTTCCATTCCCCTCATCTATTGAATTCACACGCCCCGCGCAGGCCAGATGGCCGAACCCGGCACCCCGGGTCGTGCCGCATCAACGCTGTCTACTTCACTCCAAGGAGCGACAAGATGATGTCCAGATCGATAGGTAAAGCGACAGGTGGTCTGTTGTTGGGATTGTCGGTAGCGGCCGCCGCGAGTGCGGCGCCGTTGTTCGAGCCGGTCACCGTGCTCAGCCGTGCGTCGGCCAGCAGTGAGCCGGCACTGGGGCGATTGCTGGCCACCCCGTCCACCGCCGCCGTACAGGAAGTGCGCGTCGATGCCGCCGCCACCGCGCAATCGCAGCTGGAATTCGAGCTGCTCGGGCAGAAGGTGCAGGCCGTTCGCAGCAATGTCGAGGCGCTGCCGGATGGTGGCAGCGTCTGGTATGGCCAGTTGCGCGCGCCATCCGATCGCCTGCAGGCGGCCACGTCCAATGGCCAGGACGATCCGGGCAACTCGCTGATCCTGGTGCGCTCGGGCAACACCCTCACCGGTTCGATCCGCAAGGACGGCAGACTCTATCGTCTGCGTCCGCTCGGCAACCGCCACGTGCTGGTAGAGGTAGATGAATCGCGGATGCCGGCTGACCATCCGGCCGACTACAACCAGTTGCCGAAGATCGCCATGCCGGCCAATGATCGCCTCGGCACCGCGCAGGCCTCGTCGGGCAGCCCGGCGACCATCCGCGTGCTGGTGGTGGCGACCAATGCTGCAGTGACCGCCTACGGCGGCAACATGCAGTCGCTGGTGCAGCTGGCCGTTGCCGAGTCCAACCAGGGGTATACCAGCAGCAACGTGGGCCTGACCCTGCAGCTGGCCGGTTATGAAACCACCAGCTACACCGAGTCCGGTAATTTCACCACCGACCTGTCGCGCTTCCGTGGCACCAGCGACGGCTACATGGACAGCATCCACACCAGTCGCAACAGCACCGCCGCCGACGTCGGCGTTCTGCTGATCAACAACACCAGCTACTGCGGACTGGCCTCCGGCATCGGTTCCACGGCGTCGACGGCGTTTGCCGCCGTGTACTGGGATTGCGCCACCGGCTACTACTCGTTCGCCCATGAAATCGGCCACCTGCAGAGCGCACGGCACGATATCGCCAGTGATCCGAGCACGTCACCGTATGCCTATGGCCATGGATATCGCTATGAGCCGGCCAGCGGATCGCGCTGGCGCACGATCATGGCCTATGACTGCTCGGCCGGCTGCCCGCGGCTGAACTACTGGTCCAATCCGAACATCAGCTACAACGGCGTGCCGATGGGCATCGCCAGCAGTGCCGACAACCAGCGCGTGCTGGTCAATACCAAGGCCACCATCGCGGCCTTCCGCTGAGGCCAAGCGCCGACCAGGGTCGGCGTCTAGCAGAGCGGGTGCACCTGCTCTGGTGGATGCCAACCTTGGTCGGCACCCTGCGATCCATCAGTCGCGGCTGAGCGAATCCAGGCGCCAGCCGTTGCCATCCACGCGCAGCACCGAGCCCTGTTCGTACCAGTCCCCCAGCACGATGCGGGTGCAGCTGCGTCCGCCGGCCTGCAGGGTGTGGATCGCCGGGCGATGGGTATGGCCATGGATCATCGTGTCCACGCCGTGGCGCGCGTAAGTGGCTTCCACTTCGGCCGGGGCCACATCGGTGACGGTTTCGAACTGTGCACGGTCGCCCTGTTTCATTTCCGACTGGCGCGCTTGGCTGGCATCACGCGCTTTCTGCGCGAAGGCGATGCGCGCTTCCAGCGGCTGCGACAGGAACTGCGCCTGGAAGACAGGATCGCGGGTCTGGGCGCGGAACTGCTGGTAGGGGATGTCATCGGTGCACAACAGGTCGCCGTGCTGCAGCAGCACCGGGCGGCCGTACAGCTCGATCATGCACGGGTCCGGCAGGATCCGAAGGCCCGCGCGGCGGGCATAGTCTTCGCCCAGCAGGAAATCACGATTGCCGCGGATGAAGAAGACCGGCACGCCGCTGTCGGACAGTACCTTCAGTGCATCGGCTACCGCGTCGGCTGCGGCCGAGGGTGTGTCATCGCCGATCCAGGCTTCGAACAGATCGCCAAGGATGTACAGCGCGTCGGCGCCGGGCGCCTCCTCGCGCAGGAAGCGCAGGAACAGGTCGGTGATGGCCGGACGGCTGGGGTCCAGATGCAGATCGGAGATGAACAGCGTGGTCATGCGGACATTCTAGGGCATCGCTTCGCCGCTGGCGCAGGGCTCTGCCCAGCCGCAGGGCATCACACCGGCAACGGCAGCCAGGCCAGGCTGGCCGAGGCCAGCAGTGCAGCGATGCCGGTGGCCGCCAGAACGTCACTCGGATAATGCAGGCCCAGTACTACGCGCGACAGGCCTACGCCGAAGGTGAACGGCACCAGCAGCGGCGCCAGCCAAGGGTAGTAGGCCAGCGCAACGATGGTGAACGACACCGCGTGCAGGGTATGCCCGGACGGGAAACTGAACTCATCCAGCGGCGCCACCCAGGCCCGGATACGCAGGTCGGCCGCGTACGGCCGTGGTCGCCGGGTCCAGCGTTTCAGCCCCTTGTACAGCAACAGCGCGGCCAGCCCGGTGGCGGCCATGTGCACCGATGCACGCAGGCCGTCGAAGCCATCAATGAGCACCAGCGCGCCCATCAACATGTACCAGAACACGCCATCGCCGAGCCGGCTGATGATCGAGAACACGCGCCGCACGCGGCGACGTCGGCAGTAGTGGTTGGCACGGCGGCACAAGCGCGCTTCGCGGCCCGCCAGCAGTTCAAGCGGCGTGGTGCGCATGTCCGCTCCTCCGTGCATTGGCCAGTTCCGCCAGCAGGCTTTCGAACTCCGCCACCACCTGCTGCGGGTGCAGCCGCTTCATCGCCCGTGCCGCGTTGCCACCCAACTCGCGGCGCAGGGCATCATCGGCAGCCAGTTGTACTGCTGCCTGCACGAACTGCTCGTCGTCATCCACTGCCGCACCGTTCTCGCCGTTGCGCAGGTATTCGCGGGCCGCGCCGTAGTCGAAAGCGACCGTAGCCAGGCCGCTTGCCATGCTTTCCAGAGTCACGTTGCCGAATGTCTCGCTGCGGCTGGGGAACAGGAACAGATCGCCACTGGCGAAATGGCGGGCGAGGGCATCACCGCGCTGGATGCCGCAGAAGATGAAATCGGGATTCTCATGGGCCAGCTTCTCGCGCGCAGGGCCATCGCCGACCCAGATGAAGCGTGCTTTCGGTCGCACCTGCTGCAGCTTGCGGAAGGCCTTCACCGCCAAGCCGAGGTTCTTTTCGGCGGCGATGCGGCCAACGTAGATCGCCGCCAGCCCCGTACCATCGATGCCCCATTCTTCGCGCAACGCCGGGGCGCGGCGTGCGGGGTCGAACTGCTGGTTGTCGACCGCGCGCGCGAGCAGGCGCACACGCTCGAAGCCCTGTTCGGTGAGAAATTCCTGCAGTTCACGGGTCGGTACCAGGGTCGCGTCGGCCTGGTTGTGAAAGCGGCGCATCCAGCGCATTGCCGCCGACTGCAGCCACGCCACGCCATAGTCGGGCAGGTATTCGTCGAAGCGGGTGTGGAACCCAGTGGCCACCGGAATGCCCAGACGGCGCGCGGTGCGCAGTGCCGACCAGCCCAGCGGACCTTCGGTAGCCACGTAGATCGCGTCCGGGCGCTGCTGGCGCCAGTGCCGGCCCAGTCGGATCGGTGCCGGCAGGCCGAAGCGCAGGCCGGGATACCGCGGCAGCGCTGCACCCGGTACCAGCAGGGTGCCCGGTGCCGCATCCAGCGCTTCGCTGACCTGTCGTGGGCGGATCAGGTCGACCTCGTGGCCGGCGGCGCGCAATCCCTGCTCCAGGCCCTGCACGGTCAGTGCGACGCCGTTGATCTCCGGCGGGTAGGTTTCGGTGACGATGGCATAGCGCATGGCGGGCCTCCGGTTTTACGCATGCTCAGGCCTGGCGATGTAGCCGACATGACCGCTTTGCGACAGCGCGATGACGGCCGGGCAAGGCGGCGCCTGCGCAGTTCAGGGACAAAAAAACCACGGCCCCGAAGGGCCGTGGTCGTGGTGTTGCGCCAGTGCGTGGATCAGAAGCGCTGCTGGTACTTCATGTAGATGAAACGACCGATGTCAAAGCCGCCGTAGTAGGAGAAGTTGGAACTTGGCTGGCTGTACAGGATCGGTCCCTGGCGAGCGAACACATTGTTGGCGCCGATCGAAATGGTGGCGCTCCACGGCAGGTTGTAACGCGCCTGCACATCATGGAACGTGACCGAACCGCGTCGGTTGTAATCACGGCTGCCGCTGTACCAGGGCGCGCGCTGGTCTGGATCGGAACATTCGTCCGGATGGCCGCTTGCGTCCAGGCAGCGTTCCTTGACGGCGGAGAAGTAGCGCAGGCTCCAGGTGAGGCCCAGGTTGCCCTGCTCCCAGCCCAGCGATGCGTTGGAGCGGACCCGGAAGCCGATACCGCCGTTGGTGGCGATGCCATTGCTGGGAATCGGCGGCACATCCGCCTCGTTGGTGGTCCGTTCTTCGGCGGCAACCACATAGGTGGTCTTCCAGTCGGCGCGCAGCGTGCCCCAGCGGGTTTCGAGCTTGTGGCCGATCTCCAGGTCATAGCCTTCGGCCTGGCGGAAACCGCTGTTGCGGTTACCGTAGTTGAGCTTGTCGACGATGCCCAGTTCCGGGTCACGGGTGAAACCGCCGCAACGTTCGGCGATGCCCAACTCGTAGCAGTCGCGAAGGATATTGTTGGGGTGGTCTGCGACGATGGTGTTCTCGATGCGGATCTTCCACCAGTCCAGCGCGATGTTCAGCCCTTCGGCGAACGTGGGGCTCCAGACCAGGCCCAGTGTGCGGCTGGTCGAGGTCTCCGGCTCCAGGTCCGGATTGGAGCCGTTGGTGAAGGGCCGCGGCGTCTGCCCGCTGCTGCTGGTGATCGGCTCGTTGCCCTGGCCGAGCTGGCGGTAGGTGTCCGCATTGGCGATGTCGGTGGCGCAGCGTGCACGCACCTCCGGGCTGCTGGCGGCTGCACCGTAGACGATGTCGCAGGGATCGCGGAAGCCGGTGGTGAAGGTTTCAGAACCACCGCCATACAGGTTGGAGATGGTCGGTGCGCGGAAGCCCTGGGCCCAGGTGCCGCGGACCAGCAGCTGGTCGATCGGCTTCCAGGTGAAGCCGAACTTGCTGTTGAGGGTGCCGCCGAAGGTGGTGTAGTCCGAGTATCGGGTAGCGGCGCTCAGGCTCAGCTCACGCGCACCGGCCAGATCGCGCAGCACCGGTACGCTCAGCTCCAGGTAGGCCTCGTCTACACGGTAGCCACCGCCGGTGGGGCCTGCGGCCAGGTTGGTGGTGGCACCGGTCTGTGCCAGCGCATCGGGGATGAAGCGGCCATCCTCGCGGCGGCTCTCCGCACCCACCGCGAAGCCCAGTTCGCCGGCCGGCAGCGTGGCGAGACTGCCGCTTAGGCTGGCGAACAGGTTGCGGGTTGTGGTGCGGCCGCGGCTGAGTTCCTCCGGGAACAACCAGTCCTGCAGTTCCGGGTTGCCGGTCAGGCCATAGGGATCGTCCTGGCCATAGGGCACCAGCGGGTTCCAGGGCCTGCACCCGCTGATCGGCGCATCCGGTGTACCGCACTCGACCTTGCCGGTTGCCGGATTGTAGAAGGACGGCCCGGTGGCATCGGCAACGCGTTGCTTGTGCAGGTTGCCGGTGGCGCGTTGGGTCAGTTCGCTGCGGTTGTACTGGTAGCCGGCTTCCCAGTCGAAATCGCGACCGCCGAACGCGAAGCTGCCCTCGAACGCCGCCACGCCCTGCCAGGAGGTCAGTTCGCTGGTACTTACGCGCGGAATCTCCCAGGTACGGCGGTTCCAGTCCACGTCGCTGGGCGTTTCGTAGCCGTGATGGCTGCCGAACGGGTTGAACCAGCTGTCGACGGACATCGGCGTGATGCCTGCTGCGCCGGACTGGAACGGGTAGCCGGCCACCTGGCGCCTGGTGGTGCGTTGGTTGTAGGCCAGTTGGGTGTTGAAGCGGACCTGGTCGTTCAGATCCACGCGTGCGTCAACGAAGATCGAGTCGCGCTTGATCGGTGTCTGCAGGTGCATCTGCTCGTTGCTGTTGCTGACATCACCGGTGAACGGCGTGTTGTCGCTGAGATGGAAGCTGTCCGGACCTCCCGGCTGGCTGCCACGGTCGAGCGAATAGCTGCAGCCGCGGCTGCTGCTGCAGCCCGGGCCCTTGAAGCCGGTAATGCGGCCCCACTGGCCGACCGTGGTCCAACCATCGTCCGGATGACGATCGGTATAGGTGTAGGCACTGAAGCCCCGGTCCTTCGCCCACACGCCCTTTTCTTCGACATGCTCGGCGGCGAGGCTGATCGAGGCGCGTTCATTCGACCAGCCTGCAACCACGTCGTACTGGGTGCGGGCGCCATCGCCTTCGCTGAACTGGCCATGGTAGACGCTGGCGGTCATGCCCTCGACGTTGCGGCGGGTGATGATGTTGACCACGCCGGCCATCGCGTCGGAACCGTAGATGGCCGATGCACCATCCTTCAGAACTTCCATGCGCTCCACGGCAGCGGCAGGAATGCTGGAGACGTCCTGGTAACCACTGGTTGTCATGCCCAGGCGTTTGCCATTGATCAGCACCAGCGTGCGCTGTGCACCCAGGCCGCGCATGTCCACGTAACTGCCACCGGCGGTTTCGCCAGCACTTAGGGGGCTGGCACGGCTCAGCGCCGGGCTGCCGGTTGCGGTCAGGTTCTGCAGGATGTCGGCGACGGAATTGAAGCCTTGCCGCTCGATGTCAGCGCGGCTGATGGTCAGCACGGGCTGAGCGGTTTCCAGATCGACCTGGCGGATGCGCGAGCCAGTGATCTCGATGCGGTCCAGGGTGGTGGCTTCAGCGGAATCCTGGGCGAATGCGGGAACGGCCAACGCAGTGGTGGCTGTCATCGCAAGCACTCGGCGGATCGCCAACCCAAGTTCGGGAATACGGATGGTCATGGGTCTCTCTCTCTTCCAATTCATCGGTGCGCGGCCAAGCAGGGCTGCGCCAGTTCCACCGCAGGCGGTGGACGTTCAAACCTAGTGAAGGCCCGCAGGGAGAAGTAGAGGAAAGCGACGAAAGCGCCCGGATCGGTGATGACGCTTTTGTACAAAGCGGAATCGAATCAATCGATTGCTCGGTCATGTGGTGTTCCGGCTGAGGGTGTGCCCGGTCTCGCGTGCTGGATTGAAAGCGTCAAGGCCGATGTGCATGGCGACAACCTGCGCAGGCAAAAAAAACCACGGCCCCGAAGGGCCGTGGTCATGGTGTTTCGCCAGCGCGTGGATCAGAAGCGCTGGGTGTACTTCATGTAGATGAAACGACCGATGTCATAACCGCCGTAATACGAGAAGACCGAGCGCGGCTTGGTGTACATGACCGGGCCCTGCTTGTCGAACACATTGTTGGCGCCGACTGAAACGGTGGCATCCCACGGCAGGTTGTAGCGGAACTGGACGTCGTGGAAAGTGACCGAACCACGTTCGTTGTAATTGCGCGTGCCCTTGTACCAAGGGGCGCCAACGTTCAGGTCCGAGCACTCATCGGCGTACTTGCCCGGGTTGACGCACTGTTCCTTGACGCTGGAATAGTAGCGCGCGGTCCAGCTGACGCCGAAGTTCTCCAGGTCCCAGCCCACTGTCAGGTTCGAACGCACGCGGAAGCCGATGCCGGTGTTGGTAGCGATGCCGTTGTTGACGGTCGGCACGATCGTGCTGTCGTTGGACGAGCGGAAGACGTCCTTGGCCACGTAGGTGGTCGACCACGAGGTGCTCAGCTTGCCGTAGTCGGTATCCAGGCGGTACGTCAGGTCCATGTCGTAACCTTCCGTTTCCATGAAGCCGGCATTGCGGTTGCCGAACTTCAGGCCGGTGACGATGCCGGTGGTCGCGTTGCGGGTGAAGCGCGCGCAACGCTCGGCCAGGCCCTGCTCATAGCAGTCGATCAGGATCTGGTTCGGGCTGTCGTCGACGATGGTGTCGTCGATGCGGATCTTCCACCAGTCCAGCGAAACGTTGAAGTTGCTGATGAAGGTCGGGCTCCAGACCACGCCCAACGTGCGGCTGGTCGAGGTTTCCGGCTTCAGGTCCGGGTTCGAGCCGGAGGTGAACGGCGTCGGCGTGGCGGCGACGGAGCCTTCGGTCGGCTGATTGCGGTTGTCCAGCTGGCGGAAGTTGGCCACGTCGGCGATGTCACGTGCACAGCGTGCGCGCACTTCGGCGCTGCTGCGGGCCGAGCCGTACTTGCTGTCACACGGGTCGGAGAAGTTGGCGAAGGTTTCCGAACCACCGCCGTACAGGTCGGAAATGGTCGGAGCGCGGAAGCCCTGGGCCCAGGTACCACGCACCAGCAGCTGGTCGATCGGCTTCCACTTGAAACCGAACTTGCTGTTGAGCGTATTGCCGAAGGTGTTGTAGTCCGAGAAGCGGGTCGCCGCGTTCAAGCTCAGCTCACGCGCACCCGGCAGGTCGGCCAGCACCGGCACGTTCAACTCCAGGTAGGCTTCCTTCACCTTGTACGAACCGCCGGTCGGGCCAGCGGCCAGGTTGGTGGTGGCACCGGTCTGCGCCAGCGGGTCCGGTACGAACTTGCCGGTTTCCTCGCGGTTCTCGACGCCGAAGGCGAAGCCCAGGTCGCCGGCCGGCAGGGTGAACAGGCTGCCGCTGATGGTGGCGAAGGCGTTCTTCGAGGTCGTGCGGCCGGTCGCGTTCTCCGGCGGGAACAGCCAGTCCTGCAGGGCCTGGTTGTTGGTCATGCCATATGGGCTTTCCACACCATAAGGAACCAGCGGATTCCACGGCATGCAGTTGGCGATCGGCGCACCCGGTGCACCGCACTCGACCTTGCCCGTTGCCGGGTTCAGGTAGGACTTGCCGGTAGCCTGTTCGACGCGACCCTTGTGCAGGTTGCCGAAGGTGCTCTGGCGCAGTTCGTTCTTGTTGTACTGGTAGCCCACTTCCCAATCGAAGTAGCGCTCACCGATGTCGAACGAACCGTCGAACGCGGCCACGGCGCGGTAGGTCTTCAGCTCGCTGGTGCTGGTGCGCGGCACCTCCCACAGGCGGCGGTTCCAGCTCACATCGGTGGGCTTGGCGTAACCGTGCTGGTTGCCGAACGGGTTGAAGTAGCTGTCCACCGACATGCCCTTGATCTTGGCGGTGGCGGTGTCGAACGGATAGCCGGCGGTGACGCGGGTCGAGGAGCGCTTGTTGTAGCCCAGCTCGGCCTTGAAGCGGATGTTGTCGGTGATGTTGGCCGTGCCCGAGAAGTACAGCGAATCGCGCTTGATCGGGTAGCTCAGGTGCATCTGTTCATTGGTGTTGCTGACGTCACCGGTGAACGCGGTCGGATCGGTGAAGTGATAGTTCGCCGGGTTCGTTGGGTCACTGCCGCGGTTGAGCGCGTAGTCGCAACCGGCTGCCTTGGTGCAGCCCGGGCCGCCCTTCACGCCGTAGAACTGGCCCCACTGGCTGTTGGTGGTCCAGCCATCGGTCGGGTGGCGGTCGGTGTTGCCGTAACGGCTGAAGCCGCGGTCACGTGCCCACACGGCTTTTTCTTCCGAGTGTTCGGCGGCGAAGGTGGCCGAGAAACGGTCATTGGACCAGCCGGCAACCACGTCGACGCGATCACGGGCGCCGTCGCCCTCGCTGTACTGGCCGTGGTAGACGTTGGCGGTGACGCCGTTGACGTTGGTGCGAGTGATGATGTTGATCACGCCGGCCATCGCGTCGGAACCGTAGATCGCCGAGGCGCCGTCCTTCAGCACTTCAATGCGTTCGACCGCAGACACCGGCAGGGTCGACACGTCCTGGTAGCCCGAGGTGCTGATGCCCATGCGCTTGCCGTTGACCAGCACCAGCGTGCGCTGGGTGCCCAGGTTGCGCATGTTCACGTAGGTACCACCAGCATCCTCACCGGCCGACAGCACGTTGGCGCGGCTGATGGTCGGGCTGCCCATCGCGGTCACGTTCTGCAGGATGTCCGACACCGAGCTGAACCCCTGGCGCTCGATGTCGGCGCGGGTCAGTGCCAGTACCGGCTGCGACGTTTCAACGTCCACCTGGCGGATGCGCGAACCGGTGATCTCGATGCGGTCCAGGTTGGTGGGCGAGGCGGTGCTGCTGCTCTGGGCGAACGCCGGCAGCGCAGCCAGCGTCGCGGTGGTTGCCAGGGCGTAGCGGATGGCCTGCCCCAGTGCGGTGGTGCGTGAAGTCATGACGAGCTCTCTCTCTCGGGTCGTGCAAAAGACGCCAAAACGGGCGTCGAAGGAATCGGCAGGTCCAGGACCGAGCCGATGACCCGATAGTAGTCTCGTTGGTTAACGCCCTGTAAAGAACGTGTGTCGGTTTATGTCGTTGTGCATCACGCGTTTTCACCAAACGTGAACAAAAGCAGGGGTTTACGTCAGAACGCGTCGCACGCCGCCGAAGCCTGTTGCTGCGTTGCAGCAGGAATTGGCGGTCGATTGCGCGGACTGTAACGAAATGTAATCGACGCCGACGGCGATGCGGGGGCGCCCCGTCGCCCTGCTCAGACCACGAACGGACGGAACTGGATGCCGAGTCCAGCGATGCCCTCGGTCTCGCCGATCAGGTCGGCGCGCAGCAGCGGCCGTGCATCGATGAAGGCCTGCGGCACGATCAGCGACAGGCGGCTGTCGTCGGCGGTCAGTTCCAGCGCCGGCAGCGGTGCGTCTTCATGCGCGCGATTGAGCAGTACCGCCAGGCGCAGCAGGGCAGCCAGGCGTCGTGCCGTCTGCAGCAGGCGTTCGGGAATGGCATCGAAGGCCGTCTTGCTGATACCGCGGCGGTGATTGCGCACCAGCGTCGCCAGCATCTGCTGTTCCTGCCGCGAGAAGCCGGCGATGTCCGAGTTCTCCAGCACGTAGCTGCCATGCACGTGGTAACCGCTGTGGGCGATCATCAAGCCCAGTTCATGCAGGCGCGCGGCCCAGCCGAGCATGCGTGCATCATCGGCGTCCAGCTTCCAGCGTTCCTGCACCTGCTCCAGCAATGACAGTGCGGTGTCCTGCACGCGGCCGGCCTGCACCGTGTCGATGCCATAGCGATGGGTGAGGGCGGCCACCGATTCATCGCGCGGGTCGTTGTCCCCGGCACGGCCGAGGATGTCATAGAGGATGCCCTCGCGCATCGCGGCCTTGCTGACCAGCAGCTTCTGCAGGCCCAGCGCCTGGAAGGCGGCCTCCAGCACCAGGATGCCGCCGGCGATGATCGGGCGGCGATCGCTGGACAGGCCGGGCAGCACGATGTCGTCGATCTTCTTGGCCTTCAGCAGCTCATCGCGGAGCTGCGGCAACGCCTCGGCCGTGATCGCACCCTTGCTCAGCTTCATCGTCGCGCAGATTTCGCTGATGGCCTTGTGGGTGCCGGACGAGCCAAGGGCTTCCTGCCAGCCCAGCGCGCGGTATTTGCTGGCGAAGGGCTGGAACTCCCGGCCGATCTCGGCCAGTGCATCCTTCCAGCGCTTCTTGCTGAGTTTGCCGCCGGGGAAGAAGCGACGGGTGCTGGCGATGCAGCCGGCCTGCAGGCTCTCGCGCTCCAGGGTCTGCATGCCCTTGCCGATGATGAACTCGGTCGAGCCGCCGCCGATGTCGATGACCAGGCGGTGCTGGTCGGGCTTGGGCGGTTGCGCATGGGCCACGCCCAGATAGATCAGGCGCGCCTCTTCGCGGCCACTGACCACTTCGATGGCATGCCCGAGTGCGGTTTCGGCCGGCATCAGGAAGGCCTGCGGCGAACGCAGCTGGCGCACCGTGTTGGTGGCCAGTGCACGCACGCGATGCGGCGGGACGTTGCGGATGCGCTGGCCGAACCTGGCCAGGCACTCCAGCGCGCGCTGCCGCGCTGCTGCGGAGAGTCCGCCCTTGCCGTCCAGGCCGTCGGCCATGCGCACGGTCTCGCGCAGGCGGTCGATCACCCGCAGCTGGCCAAGCGTGTAACGCGCGATGACCATGTGGAAACTATTGGAGCCAAGGTCGATGGCGGCCAGCAGGTCGCCATCCTGCAATGCGGGCGGAGTCGTGGTGGTATGCGGCATGGGCGAATGTTAGCCGAAGGGGCGGTGAACTCGTCACCGCGCGGCCTTCACATTTTGTGGGGGGAGTGCGGCAGGGCTGCGCCCTGCACCCGCAGAGGCCGAAGCAACGTCAACGTCAAAAGCGGGGT
>NZ_JBBPFR010000033.1:0-36853 GCF_037969685.1 Stenotrophomonas sp. G106K1
GTGGGCTTGCAGGACCGTTGGCGCCATGGATGGCGCCATCGAGCCCCCATGGATGGGTTTACGGCGTGTCCTGCAAGCCCACACCGCCCCGCCAACCCACAGAAAACCCAGAGCCGGCTGTTGCTTTGGCTGTGGCTGTGGCTTTGGCTGTTGCTGTTGAGGTTGCCGGCCAGCGGCCGGCACTACCGCGGGTGCCGGGCGGCAGCCCGGCCGATACCTTCAGGCGGGTTGGCCGAGCTGTGCGGGCGCGCGCATCAGGGTGTCGCGCGGCAGTTCACCAAATACCTTGCGGTAGTTGTCGGCAAAGCGGGAAAGGTCCCACAGCCCGCAACTGAGCGCGATGGCCTTGACCGAGCGCCGGTTGGAATCGGCCATCGACAGGCTGCGGCAGGCCGCGCACAGCCGCAGCATCGACAGGTAGCGATTGGGCGAGGTACCGAACAGATCCTCGAACGCATAGCGCAGGCCACGTTCGCTGACGCCGGCAGCGTCGCAGATTTCGTTCATGTAGATATTGCGCCGCAGATTGAGGCGCATGAAGTTCTCCGCCCGCTGCGCGATCAGGTAATGCGTGCGGCGGGCGCGGCTGCAGCTGGGCCGATCGGCAGGGCCTGCGCCGAGCAGCGCCTGGATATGCTCATGCAGCAGGCGCTCGGTTTCTTCCGGCTGCAGCGCACCGCCCTGCCCCAGCTGTGCATGCAGTTGCTGGTAATGGCGCACCAGAGGCATTGCCTCGTCGCCGAGGTTGAACAGCGAAAGTGCCTGCCCCGCCGGTGGCGTGCTGCGCAGGCTCAGTTCGGTCAGCTTGCGCTGCACGCGCGCGACCGGCACCAGCATCAGCGTCATCTGCGTGCCAGGGCTGAGCGTGAACTCACTGATGCCTTCGGGCATCACGGCCAGCGCCATGCCCGGCGTCAGCGGCACGCCATGGCACCAGCTCAGTGCATCATCGGTGGTGTGCAGGTAACCGAGCATCGCCCAGTCGGGGGGCAGCATGAATCGGCCGCGGCAGTGGAAGCCGCAGGTGATGCTGCAGAACAGGGCTTCCTCGTGAACGCGCGAAGCGAATGCCGCGCGCGGACCATTGCCATCCAGCAGCAACAGTTCCACATCGCACACGCGGAGCACGCCGCTCAGCGTGGCCAGATCGATCGACCTGAGATCGCCGTCGTCGTTGCCTTCCACCCCACCATCGACCATGACAGTGTCGTCCCCCGTTTGGTCTGCTGTACGACCCCGCCCCCACTGCCTGACAGGGCGCACGCCGTTTCCAAGAGCATCGTCCGTTGCCGTGATGGTCGCTGCGCGGCACGCGCGTCCATCCATGAAAATGCAATACCTTGAATGCGAGTATGCCCGATAATCCGCAGCCGTAAACAGGATGTTCTGACGACAGCCGATTATCGACGACGTGAAGAAGATGTGCGTGCAGATGGCATGGATTTCGCATACACGCAGATCGACCTCACATTATCTGCACGACCATGAATCGTTTTGCGCAGGAACGGATTTGCGTCACAGATCCGCGCCTGAATATTCGGCAATTCACCGAATCTGCCGAATTTGCATATAGGTTCCGGTTGCAGGGAGCCGCCATTCAGGCAAAGTCGAATACACGGTGATCGGGCACGCAGATAGCGGCCACACCCAGGGGGACAGCATGACCATGCACCTGCGAAATACCGTTTCGACCACCGGCCTGGTGCCGTGCGGTCGCGGTTGCGCAGCCGCTGCCCTGCCCGGGAATGATCACCCTGCTTGAGCACAGCGGGATTGCCCGCCGTGCCTCCTCCGCCAGGATGGCAGAGGCCTACGGACGGTCCCGGCGGAGCCGGACCACCGCCCATGCAGGTGTCCTGCAGTAACTGACAGGTAGAGGGAGACAACCGTCATGAACGCATCGATCCGCAAGTTCCTGAAAGAAGAAGATGGCGTGACCGCGCTCGAATACGGGCTGTTGGCCGCCGTGATCGCCGGCATCCTGATCGTGGTGGGCAGAACCCAGATCACCGCGTTCTTCACCACGTTGTTCACCCGCCTGCAGGCCATCGCCACCGACGCTACCACCACCTAGCCGTCGCGCGGGGTACAGCACCTGCGGTCGCTTCGATGGCGACCGCGGTGGCCGATGAAGGGGGTCTGCAACTGTCCAATGACGGACGGAGAGGGTGTGCGATGACACTGCTGGGATTGCTGGCCATGGGAGTGTGCCTGCGGATCGCGATCAGCGATCTGTACGCCCGCCGCGTGCCCAACACCTGGCTGCTGGCCGCGTGCGCGATCGCGGTGCCACTGATCATCGCCGACCAGTTCAATGCGACGCGCACGAGCTGGGCGCCTCACCTGCTGGGCGCGGCACTTGGACTGCTGGCACTGCTGCCGTTCTACGCGGTGCGCTGGATGGGCGCCGGCGATGTGAAGTTCTTCGCCGTGCTCGGCCTGCTGCTGGGCTGGAAGGCGCTGCTGCCGGTGTGGGTGCTGGCCAGCCTGGCCGCAGGCGCCCACGCCGTGCTGGTGATCGTCGGACGGCAGTTGGCCGGTCACCTGCCGCTGCGCCTGCAGATGCAGGTCAATCGCGCCAGCACGCACTTGAATGGCCACCCTGCCCTGCGCGAACTGCATGCCGCGCGCGAGGGGCGACAGGGCATTCCCTACGCCGCCTACCTGGCTTTCGCGGCAATTGGCTGGGTATTGGCAACGACTTATGGAGGCGTGGCATGAAAGCGTTCGCACGTCGCCGCCAACGCGGCGTGGCCAGCATCGAATTCGCGCTGATGCTGCTGCTCGGCCTGGTGCCGCTATTGCTGTTCACCTTTTCCGGCGTGCTGATCATGGCCGCACAGCAGACCCTGGCCACGGCCTCGGCCGAGGGCGCGCGCGCGTCGCTGCGCTATGGCAGCGCCGGCGAGCGGCGCACGGCAGCCTGCCTGGCGGCCCGCCGCTCCATGCAGTGGCTGTTGCAGTTTTCCAGGCAGAACCCGGACTGCAGCGCGGGCGGCGCCGGTGCCATCGTGGTCTCGCCGCAGGCACCCTGCGCCGGCCTGGCGACGGTGCAGTGCATGACCGTGACCGTGAGCTACGACTACAGCGCCCACCCCTTCCTGCCCGGCACCGCCACGCTCTATGGCTGGGTGATGGGCGCCCCCATTCGCAGCGTCGCGGTCGCCCAGCTGGACCTTGGCAGCAACTGACGATCGGTACAGGAGACGAATTCCATGCTCAAGTTGACCCGGATCGCCGCCATCGCCCTGATCGCGCTCGCCGTGCTGCTCGCCGTGGTGGCCTTCGTGATCGGCCGCAAGCCGGCGGCTTCGGCGGACAATCCGAGCACGATCGTAAGGGCCGATGCGCAGACCTTCAGTGTCGTCGAAGCCACCGCGCGGCTGCCGGCCGGCGAGCCGATCAGCGCCAATGGCGTGCGGCTGACACAACGCACCACAGAAGTGCCGGGAGCGGTGGCCGATCTGGCTGCGGTGGTCGGCAAGGTGCCGGTGCAGGACATCAGCGAAGGCAGCGCGATTGGCACCAGCCTGCTCGCGCAGGGCTTCTCGCTGCAGCTGCGGCCGGGGGAACGAGCGCTGGCGGTGCCGGTCGATGAGCTGGTCGCGGCAGGCAACCGCATCCTGCCCGGTGATTTCGTCGACGTGTTCCTCAACCTGCGCAGCGCCGCGACCAGCTACAACGGACAGCAGGACATCGCACAGACCCGCTTGCTGCTGTCGCGCCTGCGCGTGCTCAGCTACGGACAGCAGGACATCGCGGCAGCCCCGACGAGCAGCCAGGGCGAGGCCCCGGCCACGGCAGGCAACGACTCACGTGCAGCCGATATCACCAGCGGTTCCAGCAGCGGCCACAGCAACGGAAACGGCAGCGATGCCACGCAACCGGCACGCACCGCGGTGCTGGCGGTTCCGGTGGCCGACGCCAACCGCCTGCTGCTCGGCGCACAGCAGGGCAAGCTGTTCCTCGCCCTGCGCAATCCCGCCGATACCGGTCTGCCGGACCTGGCACTGTTCCCGCAGGCGCGCGGCGTACTGGACCCGGTACGCGGCCTGGACAACGAACAGCGGCTGGCCCTGCAGCGACCGGAGAACAACGCCTATGCCGGCCTGGATGGCGACGCACTGGCTGGCCGCGGCAGCAACGTGCAGCGCAATGCTCAAGAAACGCCGGTGCGTGCACCGGTGCAGCGTCGCTCGACACCGCGACCGGCGGGCATCGAAATCATCCGCGGCGACACTGCCGCCCCCCGTGGCTCCCTTTGACCCTTGCCGAGAGCGCACATGACTGAACGTCGCTACTGCCTACGCCCCTCTGTCCGCCAGCGCTGGCTGACCCTGCTACTGGTGCTGCTGGCACCGGGTGCGAGCGTGGCTGCCGACGACCTGCTGCTGCAGACCCGCGAACAGCGGCCATGGACGCTGCCGGCCGACCTGGAACGGGTTGCCATCGCCGATCCCGGCGTGGCTGACATCGTGATGCTGCGCGGCGCACGCCAGGCGTTGCTGGTCGGCAAGGCGCCGGGCACCACCACCCTGCTGCTGTGGCACCGCAAGCAGAGCGAACCGCAGCGTGTGCAGGTGCGCGTGCAGAGTGCCGTGCAGGGTGCAGCCGATGCCGGCTCCAGCGGACTGGTATTCACCCAGCAGGACCATCAGGGTCTCCTGCAGGGAAGCAGCGACAGCGTGCTGGCGCACATGCAGGAACAGAAGACCGCCGTGATGGCGCTGGGCAAGGACGGCAGCCTGGCCGACGCCTCCACCATCAGCAGCGGCGGCGTGGTGCAGGTCGAGGTCAAGGTGGTCGAATTCAACAAGACCGCGCTGAAGCAGATCGGCATCAACTTCCAGAATCGCAACGGTGGTTTCGCCTATGGATTCGCCCGACCCGGTGGGCAGCTGCCAGGCAACACCGGCATTCTCCCCGGCATGAAGGAAGGCGAGTCCAGCAACGAAAGCGAATCGCCGATCTCCTCGGCGTTCCGGCTGGTGTTTGGTTCGACCAAGGGCCTGTGGAACGCCGACGTCGACCTGCTGCAGGCCAACGGCATGGCGCGCGTGCTGGCCGAGCCCACCCTCGTTGCGCTGTCCGGGCAGAGCGCCAGCTTCCTGGCCGGTGGCGAACTGCCGATCCTGGAACCGCAGGGGCTCGGCACGACCACGGTCACCTACAAGCCTTTCGGCATCGGCCTGACCGTCACCCCCACCGTGCTCTCACCGAACCGCATTGCGTTGAAGGTCGCGCCGGAAGCCAGCGATCTGGACTACACCAATTCGATCGCGCTGAATGGCGTGCAGATCCCGTCGATCACCACCCGCCGCGCCGATACCACGGTCGAGCTTGGCGATGGCGAGAGCTTCGTCATCGGCGGCCTGGTCAGTTCCACCGTGGCATCGACGGTCAACAAGATTCCGCTGCTCGGCGACCTGCCGATCATCGGTACGTTCTTCCGCAACTTCGACTACAAGCGCCAGGACAAGGAACTGGTGATCATCGTCACGCCGCGGTTGGTACAGCCGATTGCCCGCAATACCGAACTACCGCTGCCCGGCGATCGCGAAGCCAAGCCGAACATGCCCGAATGGGGCGCGTGGCTGCTTGGCCCGATCAGCCGCGATCCGGTTCCCGGTTTCTCGCGCTGACCCACATGACGTCTCCGGTACCACGCCCATGCCCTACGCCACTGCCCTGCCGCTGCACCCGCAAGGACCACCGATGAACCTGGTCCTGTACGGGATCGACCGCGAACTGCTGCCACGCCTGGCTGCCAAGCTGCCGCCGGCCACGGCATTGCACTGGCAGGACAGCGGCGAGCCGACCTCGGCACAGGACCTGCAGCGTGGCCCGCAGAACCTGGTACTGCTCGACTTCCGCCCGGAGCATGCATCGGCATCGACGGTGCTGGCGCAGCAGCTGCAGCAGACCCAGCCCGATTTGACCCTGGTGGCCGTGGGCGCCACCAGCGCCGGTCAGGTTGAAGGTGTGGTGATGGCGCTGCGCGCTGGACTGCGTGATGTGCTGGACCTGGACAGTGACAACACCGGTATCGAGGCCGCCCTGCGCCGCGCCCTGTCGCCGCGCCCCGCCGCAAGCGTGCAGCAGGCGCACAAGGCCCGGCTGATCGTGCTGCTGGGCGTGCGCGCCGGCGTCGGCACCAGCACCCTGGCCGCACATCTGTCGGTGCTCGCACAACAGACCCACACCCTGGCCCAGGGCGATGCGGCCGTACAGGACGGGCTGCTGATGGAGCTGGCGCAGCCGGCCGGCGACCTTGCCCTGTACCTCAACCTGGACAGCCGCTTCCACTACGAAGATGCGCTGCGCAATGCCAGCCGCATCGATGCCACCCTGGCGCGCACGGCGATGGCCCGGCACCCCAGCGGCCTGGTCCTGCTCGACCGCGCCAGCGGCAGCGACGCGCTGCCGCCGTCCGACCCTGGCGCGCTGCTGCAGCGCCTGCGCAGCGTGTTCGCCAGCGTGCTGTGCGATGCCGGCGGCTGCCCGCTGCGGCAGTTGCCACCGCTGCTGCTGGACCAGGCCGACGAAATCTGGCTGGTGGCCGACGCCTCCATCGCCACCCTGGTGTCGCTGGACCACGCCCTGAAGCACCTTTCCGGCCAGCGCGATCGCGAGAAGCGGCTGCAGCTGCTGATCAACCGCCACGACGACAACAGTGGCATGAGTCCCGAACAGATCGCGCGCCGCTTCGAGCTGCCGCTGCTGGCCACCCTGCCCGAGCGGCCACGGGTGCGCACCGCCGCCAGCCACGGTCATCTGCTGCTGCAGGATGCGCCGCGCGACCCGTACCTGCGTGCCCTCGCCCCGCTGGTGCAACGCCTGGATCCGGCTGCCTGCCCGGTCCAGACGCATGGCCTGCGGGAAAGACTTGCCCTTGCCCTGGGTGGATCGCAATGGAAGACAAAGTGACCCCGTTCCCGCACGTTGTCGCCCGCAACACGGTGCCGGAGCATGCACCGGGCAGCCTGCCGTTCGCACAGACCGAGCAGTACCAGAAGGTACTGTCGGCCGCGCACGAGCACCTGCTCAACAGCATCGAAGACGAGCGCATCGACATCGATTCCTGGGCCCCGGACACCATCGCCCGCTGGGTGGAGGTGCAGACGGTCAGTTTCATCCAGGAATGGCGCATCCCCATCAACGAAGAAGAAATGCAGGTGGTGGCCGAAGGCCTGGTCAAAGAGCTGACCGGGTTCGGCCCGCTTGATGACCTGCTGCATGACCCCAGCATCGAAGACATCCTGATCAATGGCTTCAAGGATGTGCATGTCTCCCAGGGCGGGCAACTGAAGCGCGCGCCACAGCGCTTCACCGACGACACCCACCTGCTGCGCATCCTGCGCCGCATCATCGCCCCGCTCGGCCGCCGCCTGGATGATTCCAATCCGATGGTCGATGCGCGCCTGCCCAATGGCGGTCGCCTCAACGCGATCATCTCGCCGTTGGCGGTGGACGGGCCGATGGTGTCCATCCGCAAGTTCCGCAAGGACCCCTTCACCCCCGATGAACTGCTGGCCAAGGGCACCTTCGATGCACCGATGCAGGCCCTGCTGAAGGCGATGGTGCTGGGCCGCTGCAACATCCTGGTCTCCGGCGGCACCAGCTCGGGCAAGACCTCGCTGCTCAATGCGCTGGCCAGCTATGTGCCGGCCAACGAACGCGTCATCACCGTGGAAGACACCGCCGAGCTCTCGCTCAACCACCCGCACGTGGTGCGCCTGGAAAGCCGCATCGGTGGCGCCGAGGGCCAGGGCGCGGTCAGCATCCGCGACCTGGTACGCAACAGCCTGCGCATGCGCCCCGACCGCATCGTGGTCGGCGAGGTGCGTGGCGCCGAGGTGCTGGAGATGCTGCAGGCGATGAACACCGGCCATGACGGATCGATGGCCACCATCCACGCCAACTCGCCGCGCGACTGCCTGTACCGCATCGAGATGCTGGCCGGGTTTGCCGGCTTCCAGGGCAGCGAGGACAGCCTGCGCCGGCAGATCGCCAGTGCCATCGACTTCATCGTGCAGATCTCGCGCCTGGGCAGCGGCCGCCGCGTGCTGGTGTCGATCACCGAAATCACCGGCGTCAGCGACAACCTGATCACCACCCAGGAGATGTTCCGCCACGAAGTGCAGATCGATGGCAGTGGCAAGGAAATCGATCGCTGGATCGGCCTCGGCTTCCAGCCGCATTCGCACAAGCTGGAACCGTTCCGGCAGTTGCTGCGCGAATCCCTGTACGGAGACTTCTGAGCATGAGTACCGGCCTGCTGCTGGGTGTGCTGAGCATCGTGTCGGTGCTGCTGGCGCTGGCCGTGTGGTTGTGGGGGACGGCCAACAGCCGCGAACAGCGCCAGGCCTCCCTGCAGCATGCCGAGCAGCAGCTGGCGCGCGGCACCGGCCCTGGCGCCAATACCACCGCCGACGCGGCGCGGCAGGCCCCGTTGCCTGCACCGGGTCGGCGCACCCTGCCCTGGGACGGACAGCTGCAACGTGCCGGCCTGACGCCGGGCTGGAAGCTGCCACTGCTGATGCTGCTGCCGGGCATCGCCCTGTCCGCATTCGCGGTGCTGCGGCTGGGCACCGCCTGGATGTTCCCCCTGACCCTGCTGCTGTACCTGCTGGGCTGCTGGCTGTGGCTGATGCGCCGAACCGGCAAGCTGCAGGCGCAGCTGCTGCACCAGCTGCCGGACTTCCTCGACAACCTGGTGCGCCTGACCGCGCTCGGCAACAGCCTGCAGGCCGCCTTCCAGGTCGCCTCGATGCAGACCAACGCCCCGCTGCGCGGCCTGCTCGACACCACCGTGCGCTATGCCCGTGGCGGCATGGACCTGGATCGCGCGCTCAACCTCGCTGCACAGCCCTACCGCATGGACGTGTTGAAGGTACTGGCGGTTGTGATGGGGGTGAGCGTGCGCATCGGTGGCCGTGCCGACCAGATCCTGCAGCGCATGGGCGACTTCATGCGTGACCTCGAACAGGCCCAGCAGGAACTGGCCGCGACCACGTCTGAAACCCGCATGTCGGCCTGGGTACTGGGCCTGCTGCCACCGGCCAGCGCCGTGTTGATGGCGATCTCCAGCCCCGAATTCTTCCAGCCGGTGCTGCACGATCCACTGGGCCACAAGATCCTGTTGATCGCCCTGTGCATGGAACTGACCGGCGCCTTCCTGCTGTACCGCCTGGCCAAATCGCTATGAACATCCCCGCCCACGCAGGAGGCATCCAATGAACGCCAGCATCTGGTTCGTGGCCGCCCTGCTGGTGCTCGCTGCCGGTGTAGCCCTGCTGGGCCTCGGCAGCTGGGTGCGCAGCCATCGCGAGGACCGCAGCGCGGCAACATTGAAGACGGCGCTGCGTCCGCGCGATAACGAAGACGGCGCTGCCGATGCGCGCAAGGATTCACTCGGCTGGCTGGAGCAGTTCGGTCGCGGACTGAGCGGCGGCCGCCTGGAAACGGCGCTGCTGGCCGGTGAAGATCGCCTGCTATTGGACCTGGCTGGCTGGAACACCCGCCGCGGCACCGCCATCTACCTGGGCCTGCGCCTGCTGCTGGCGGTGCTGGTGCTGGGTATTGCGTTGGCGATCAGCGATGCCACGGGGTTGTCCAGGATCATGGTGGTGATCGGCGCGCTCGCTGCCGGCCTGCTGCTGCCGAAGTTCGCGCTCAGTGCATGGGTCAAGCGGCGGCGGCGTGCCGTGAACAATGAACTACCGCTGTTGATCGACCTGCTGCGCCTGCTGCAGGGCGTGGGCTTCAGCATGGACCAGAGCCTGCAGACACTGGGCGACAAGCTGCGCGACGCGTTGCCGGTACTGGGCGGGGAAATCCAGGAGGCGAATGTGTCCTACACCCACGGACGCACGCGCGCGCAGTCGCTGCGGCGGCTGAGCGATGTATACGGCGACGACGACCTGACCAGCCTCGTGCAGTTGATCCTGCAGGTGCACGCACATGGCGGAGCCGTGCAGGAACCGTTGCGCCAGTTCAGCATCCGCCTGCGCGAGCAGCGCCGCAATGCGCTGAAGGAAAAGGTCGGCAAGCTCTCGGTGAAGATGACCGTGGTGATGATGCTGACCCTGCTGCCGGCACTGATGCTGGTGCTGGCCGGACCAGCGCTGGTCGCGCTGGCCACTACCTTGTCGAAAATGGGATGACCTTCATGCCTGTCCTGCGCCCCGCCTGCCTGTTGCTTGCCCTGGTTGCCGCCGCTGCCGGCTGCAGCTCCACCACGCCGAAGTACCTGCGTGCGCCGAGCCTGGCCGAGCCGACGCCGGCCCCGCAGGACAGCCGCAACGCCTATCTGGAGCTGATCCAGCGCATGCAGCAGCAGGGCGCCTGGTACGCCTCGCTGGCGCACGTGGATGCCTTCCGCCAGCGCTATGGCGATGCCCCGGCACTGCGCCTGCTGCAGGCCGACGCACTGCGCCAGACCGGCCAGATCGATGCGGCGCTTGCGTTGTACCGCGAACTCGGCAACGGCCCACAGGCCGCGGCCGCCGCGCATGGCATCGGCCTGATCGCCGCCCTCCGTGATGATGACGACGGCGGCGAGCAGGCACTCGCACGTGCCACCCAGCTGAACCCCCTGAACACCGATTACCTGGGCGACCTCGGCTATGCGCGGTTGCGCGCCGGTCGTTTCGAGCAGGCGCGCGAGCCACTGGCCAAGGCGCTGGAACTGTCGCCGGGCAACGCCAAAGCCACCGCCAACCTCGCCCTGTGGGCGCTGCTGCGTGGTGACACGGCCACCGTCGAACGGCTGGCCCAGCAGGCCAGCTTCAGCGAGGAAACACGCCGCAGCGTCGAGCAACAGGCACAGCAGATCCGCGCGCGGCTGCAGCAGCGCCAGGCAGCGGCCACGGCGGCAGCAGCGGCAGCGACGCGGCCGATTGCTTCGGTAGCCACCAGCCCCGCCAACGCAGGCCCGCGCCTGGCCGCCGAACCCCGCCGCGATGGCCGGGACCAACGCGACCCGTCACGACTGCCGCCCTCGATGCTGGAACGCTTCGGCACCACCGACCATCCCAACGGGAACACGCCATGACCTCGACGCCGCTGATCCGCTTCCTGCTGCCGATGCTTGCCGGCTTGTCTTTCGCTGCGGTTGTGCAAGCACAGACGCCGCAGCAACCGTTGACCGGGCAGATGCTGGGCGGCGCTGCGCCCGCGCCGACCGCCGCCCCTCTGCACAGCGAGCCGTTGGCCACCGTGGACGTATCGCCCGAGCAGGCTCCACTGCCTCCGCCAGCCCCTGCAGCTGCGCCCGATTTCGGCGGCACGCAGTTGCGGCCCAACACCTCGCAGATCGGCGACACCACTCGCAGCCTGTTCCGCCTGCAGGCCTCCGGCGAGGTAGCCGGTGCCCGCCTTCCGATCCTCGGCGACCAGGCCACATCCAGCTACGCGCGTTACCTGAAGAGCTTCCAGTACGACATCCCGCAATTCTTCGAAACCGACGTCGCCAAGTCCGCAGGATCCTCCCGATCCGGACGCTGAGGTCTGCCATGAACCGAGCACGCCACATCAGCTTCAGTCGCCCGCGCGGCGGTATGTCGGTCACCATGATGCTGGTGATGATCGCGCTGCTGGCAATGCTCGGCCTGATCGAGATCGGCTTCCTGTTCTGGGCCAAACGCGATGCACAGAAAGTGGTCGATCTGGCCGCGTTGGCAGGCGCACAACGGCTCGACCTGTGCAACGCCAGCAATGCCGACAACAGTGCGGCACGGCAGAGCGCACTTTCGCAGAACCGCTTCCGCGGCCAGGTGCAGATCCAGTGCGGCAACTGGAATGCCACCCGTGGAACCGCAGACCACTTCAGCCCAAGCGTGGACGCCAGCAATCCACGCAACGCGGTGCGGGTCGTTGCCGAACGCGGCGTGCTGCCATTCTTCGGCCAGAACCGCACGTTGCCCACTCTGCGCGTGCAAGCAGTGGCCAAGCGCTCGGAACCCATCGCGGTGTTCGCGGTGGGGTCGCAGCTGTTACGCACCAATGGCAACTCCCCCTTGATGGCGACCCTTCGCCTGGTCGGCCTGGACGTCACCAACGCGACGGTCTTGTCCTACGACGGCTTGGCGCAGGCCACCATCACCCCGTCGGGGCTGCTGGCTGCACTGGGCATCCCGGTCACCGCCGACCTCAGCGTGGCCGACTTCAACCGGCTGCTGTCGATCAACCGCATCTCGCTGGCACAGCTGGTCGATGCCACCGCCACTGTCGTTGGCCGCGAGACCGCCGTCGGCGTGCAGCTGCAGGCGTTGTCCAACCTGGTCGGCACCCGGTTGGACATCAACCAGCTCAATATTCTTCTGGGCAGCCAGAACGGCGGCGGCGGCCTGTTCGCGCAGGTGATCTCGCCGGACGGCACCATCGGCAGCGCGCTGGAATCGCGGGTCAACGTGCTGGATCTTGTCACCGCCGCGATCTCCATCGCCAACGATGGCAATGGCGTTCAGGTGCAGGGCTTGAACCTGCTGGGCATCGACGTCAAGGCCGGCGTGGTGGAGCCGCCGTCGATCGCCATCGGCGGTGTGGGCGCACGCGCGTACAACGCGCAGGTGCGGCTGATGGTGGACGTCGACAGCGACCGCTTGTTCGCGATCGGTCCGCTGTTGAACCTGCTCGGCACCCGGCTGCATCTGCCACTGCACGTGGATGTGGCCAATGCGATGGGAACATTGACCAGCATCCAGTGTGGGGCGGCGCCGCCCACGGCCACTGTCCAGGTCGATTCCTCGGTGCTGCGCGCCTGCGTCGGCAAGGTCAACGCGGCTGATCGCTTCTCCAAGAGCAACGTCTGTGATGCGACCCTGCAGAACGAGCAGTTGTTGAAGCTGCTGGGTCAGCCCCTGATCAACGACAGGATCACCCTGCCGGCGCTGACCAGCACGCAGAGCCTGACCCTGGCCGCCGGCCAGACCGGCTCGACCCGGATCAACCCGCTGGCCGTCGGCACCGCCGTGTCGGATCTGGTCAACGAACTGCTGCGCGTGCTGTCAGGCATGCTCAGTTCGCCCAAGCAGGGCATGAACGCCAATGACACCGCCAAGGCATTGGCCGACCGTTATCTGCAGGCCGCCTTCCCCAGCGGCGGGCGCTACAACGTGGACCAGGTGATTCCGTTGCTGCGCGATGGCGATCCGTCACGCAACCTCGCACCGCTGGGCAACTGGACAGTCACCAATGGTGTACCCAAGCCCTGCCTGCTTGGCCTGACCACCTGCTGGGAAGATGGATCGGTGTGGACAGGCTATCGCACCACCGTGACCGGCCAGGGCCTGGGCCTGCTCGACGGCCTGCTCGGCTCGCTGGTCGGTGGACTGCTGATCAACCGCTGCGACAGCCTGCTGGGCAACCTGATCGACTACAACGGCTGCGTGCGCACCAACCTGGCGTCCTACATCCAGACCGCCCCGTCAGGATTCCTCGATGGCCAGAACGGCGGCGGCGTAACCACTCCGGGCAACAACGTGACCTGTAGCGGCCTGCTGTGCGCGCTGCTGAATCCGGTGCTGGCCGCGCTCAAGCCGGTGCTCAACAGCGTCGGCACCCTGCTGACCAATACCCTGGCCAGCCTCCTCGGGCTGGAACTGGGCCGCACCGATGTGAGCATGCAGTCGATCCAGTGCAGCTCGGCGCAGCTGGTCTTTTGAGCCGCGCGGGCGCCGGTTGGCGGCGTCCGCGCCCATGCTAGACTCGCGGCGGGGAACCACTTTCAACTCAACCCACACTACATCCGTGGATGGTCTAGACATGCGAGAAACTTCAGGGGGCACCGTCTTCGCCCGGTATCCGCGCGGCGCAGCACTGCTGGCCGTGGCCATGATCGTGGTGGCGCCGCCGGCGCTGGCCGCACGTGGCGATCGCACTGCCACGGTCGAGCCGGCCAAGGCCGCACCGGTGGTACGCAACACCGTCGACGAACTCAAGCAGTTGATGGATGCGCAGCAGCTCACCGAACTGCGTACCACCTACAACGGCAACTACGGCGCCAGCCTGCTGTTCAACGCCAATACCCTGACCTACTACGTGGCCCTGTTCCAGGAGAAGAACTTCTGGCGGGTGATCAAGACCGATGCCGTCGACAACGCAGAGCGTGTCTACCGTACCTTCGCGCAGCAGTCCGAACAGCTGGCGCAGGTCTACATCGACACCACCCGGCTGGAAGCCGGCAAGCGCTACACCGAGCGCCTGGTGGCCTACAACGAAGAACGCCTGCGCACCCTGCAGCAGGAAATGGAACAGCAGCAGGCGCAGTCGGCGCAGGTCAGTGCAGCGCTGCAGCAAGCCCAGCAGCAGGCGGTCAGCCTGAGCACCGACGTGCAGAGCACCAACAGCCAGCTCGATGCGCTGCAGCGCCGGATCCAGATCCTGCAGGCCGAACAGGGCAACCCGGAGCTGAGCCTGCCCAAGCCGGATGCAACAGCGGCGCCGGCCGCCGCCAGCGACGGCCGCTGAGGCTTACCCCGCTGCAGACCAGAACGGCACCTTCGGGTGCCGTTTTTCATTGTGCTCAACGACAGGCCTCGCGTACCGCGTCGTCCAACTGCCTGCGCTGCAGGTAGTCGAGCCTGCGCGGCTTGGCCAGCGTTTTAACCCGCTGCTGGCGCGCCCGATCGCAGGCTTGCGGATCGGCCGTGATCGATATCAGCGCGCCCTGCGCGCGCCCGCGTCGTGGCATCCGCTGGACTGCGCTGCGGGCAGGCTGCACGGCTGCAGGTAGCGGTCCGCGGGCCTTCGACTCGGCACTGGGCACTTCCCAGCGCCACTCCGCCCGCCCCTGGCAGGGCGTCTGCTGGTAGACCGGATGCTCACCATCGGTGCATTTGTAGACGTTGGTCTGCGCCGCCGCGACAGCCGCCAACAGCAGTCCAGGCAACACTCCCCATCTCGGCATCTTCATGACTGGCCCTTGCGCGTCCCATGGCCATGGTTGCCATCGGTACGGGCCTGCCGCCAGAGCGAGTCGCGTCAGCGCAACGAACCCGTCAATCCGCCACAGCCGTGCAATGCACGCCGCCCATCGTGCGCTGTACTGCCGCAGGCGCCGGCGAATCCGCAGGCGTCTTCCCTCCCATCCGCCAAGGAACCTGCAATGAGCAATTTCGTGACCGTCAACGATGGCGCCCGCATCTTCTACAAGGACTGGGGCACCGGCCAGCCTGTCGTATTTGCCCATGGCTGGCCGCTGTCGTCCGATGCCTGGGACCCGCAGATGCTGTTCATGGGCCAGAACGGCTACAGGGTGATCGCCCACGATCGCCGCAGCCATGGCCGCTCCAGTCAGACCTGGGACGGCAACAACATGGACACCTACGCCGACGACCTCGCTGCCGTTCTGGATGCGCTGGACGTGAAGGACGCGATCCTGGTCGGCCATTCCACCGGCGGCGGCGAAGTGGCCCACTACATCGGCCGCCATGGCAGCACGCGCGTGGCCAAGGTGGTGCTGGTCGGTGCGGTGCCGCCGTTGATGCTGAAGACCGCCAGCAATCCGGCCGGGACTCCGCTGGAGGTCTTCGACGGCATCCGCAAGGGCACCGGCGGCGACCGCTCGCAGTTCTTCAAGGACCTGGCCACGCCGTTCTTCGGCGCCAATCGTGATGGCAACAGCGTCACCGAGGGCATGCGTGATTCGTTCTGGCTGCTGGGCATGCTGGGCGGCGTGAAGGGCCAGTACGACTGCATCCACGAATTCTCGGAAGTGGACTACACCGAAGATCTGAAGAAGATCGACGTGCCGGCCCTGGTGGTACACGGCGATGACGACCAGATCGTGCCGTTCGACGCCTCGGCCAAGCTGTCCTCGCAGATCATCAAGGACGCCGAACTGAAGGTGTATGCCGGTGCGCCGCACGGCCTCACCCTTACCCATGCGGATCAGTTCAACGCCGACCTGCTGGCGTTCGCACGCAAGTGACGTAGCGCGGCGGCGCTCCGGCGCCGCCGCTCCCGCGGTACCGCCGGCCACTGGCCGGCAACCCCATCAACCTCGATCGAAACCGCGTTCAGCCGGCCAACGGCCAGCTCTACCACGACAACCTCAGATGTCGCTGTGGTGATGTGGCGCCGCCGCCGGCAATGGATCATGGCCGCCGACGAAATGACGCACCACCGGGGCACGCTCACCGCGGTGCAGCGCGCGCAGCACCTCCTGGATCGCCTTGTCGTCGGCAGTGATGCGCTCGTGCTGGCGCAGGTGCTCCAACCACGACGCCGCCACGAAATATTCCAGATGGATGCCCGGGGTCGCCACGTCCTCGACCACGCCCCAGACAACAGCGCCATCGCGCCGACGGATCGTTCCCAGCGTGCGCATCTGCGCCTGGAACGCCGCACGATCGGCGGCATCGATGCGATATTCGATGGTCACCAGCACCGGCCCGCGATCATTCGACACCGGCACCGACAGCTCCGGCGCTGGCCAGTGGCCGGCCGGGCTCAGATTCAGATCTTCGGCACCGGCTATGCGCACGCGCCATACCAGCAGGCCGCCGATGACCGCGCCTGCTGCGGCCACCAGCAATGCCAGTTCCGGCGATGTGCGCTGCGCCAGCGCGCCCCAGCTCAGGCCACCTGCCGCCATGCCGGCCGAGAACACCATGATGTACAGGGCAAGCGCCCGTGCTCTCACCCAGGACGGCACCGCCGTTTGTGCGGCGATCTGCAACGAAGACAGCACGGTGATCCAGGCAAAGCCATTGACCAGCATCACCAGCGGCAACACGTACCAACTGCGGGTCAGCGCCAGGCCGGCGAGGCTTGCGGCCAGCGACAAGGTGGCCAGCAGCACCAGCAGGTCGCGGTCAAGCCTTGCCCGCAGCTTCGGCAGCAGCAGTGCACCGCCCACCGCGCCGATGCCGATGCAACCCAGCAGCACGCCGTACTGCCCTGCCCCACCATGCATCTGTCCGCGCACCACCACCGGCAGCATCGCGTTCATCGCTGCGGCAAAGAAGAAGAAGCCGGCCGATTTGATCAGTACCGCCTGCAGGCGTCCGGCACGGCTGGCATAGCGAAGACCGGCCTTCAGGCCAGCACCGAACCCTTCCGGAGGCAGGCTGGACGCCTTCGGGTCACGCTTCCAGCCCCACACCACGAACAGCATCGCAGCGAAGGTGATGGCATTGAAGCCGAACGCCCACACCGGGCCGAGCTGGGCGACGATCACACCACCGATGGCTGGACCGATCGAACGGGCGATGTTGATGCCGATGGAATTGAGTGCCACCGCCGAAGCCAGCATCGGCTGCGGCACCAGCTCGGAGACGATGGCCGCCTGTGCAGGCATCGCCATCGCCGCGCCGCAGCCCATGCAGAAGGTCAGCAGCACCAGCAACTGCGGCGTCAGCAGATCCATGGCGGTCAGCATGGCGGTCGCTGCCGCCACCAGCAGCATCCAGCCCTGGGTGAACAGCAGGTATTTCCGGCGGTCCACAATGTCGGCCAGGGTGCCGGCCGCCAGCGCCAGCAGCACGATCGGCACGGTGGTGGCCGACTGCACCAGGGCCACCATCAGCGCCGAGCCGGTGCGTTCGGCCATCACCCAGGCCGCCGCAACGTCGTTGACCCAGGTGCCGATGTTACTGGCCAGGATCGCCAGCCAGATCGAACGGAACATGCGGATCTTCAGCGGCGACCAGGCGCCGTCGGCCTGCGGGGAGTGTTGTGACGCGGATGCGTTCACCATTGCCATGCTCCAACGATTGAGGCGAACAGCGTGTCCTGGCCACCGGCCTGCTTCAGTGCAGGACCGGCATCGACCCAGGCCAGCTGCAGCTGCCATTGCCAACGGTCATTGACCTGCCAGCGGGTTTCGGATTTGTACTGGGTACCGATGCGGCGCGCGCCACCGGCACTGCCGGGCAGCACTGCCAATGGTGCCGGCGTGGTGTAGACCGCATCGGCGCGCCGCTGCTTCCAGGCCAGCTGTACACCCAGCTCGGTGGTCACCGCATCATGCAGGCGCAGCGCGAGTGTCGGTTGCAGATCCATCAGGTTGGCCGGTGCCAACAGGCTGGCTTCGCTGAAATAGGCGGACTTGGGAAACAGCGCGTTGAACGTGCCGAGCCGACCATCACCTGGATCTGCATCGCCGCTGGCGATATCGGCCTTCAGGCCCAGGCGCGGTTGCAGCGGCAGCCCGGCCCAGCGCCAGCCGGTATCGGTGGCGAGGGTCCATGCGCGGATGTCCAGATCGCCGGTCACGGCCCGCAGCTCACCGCCCTGCACCACCAGTTCAGTATTCCAGTCCAGCGCGCCGGACTGGCCGAACCAGCGTGCGCCCAGGGTCTGCCGCCGCTCGGCACCGCTGCCTGCGGCGAAGCGCGCGCCCTCGCGCCGATAGTCCAGCAGATAGAGATCCCACTGGCTACCGCCAACGCCCTTTGCCGTGGTCGCATACGCGCCGATCAAGTGTGCACCTCGCTCACCGCGGTCATCGAACGCACCCGGGCGGTTCTCGACCGGACGCAGCGCCATCAGGTCCAGCGCGCCCAGCCGGCCCTGCCACCCCACCCGTGCGCCATCAAAGGCCAAGCGGATGTTGGGCCCGTCGCGCACCGACAGCAGGCGCGAGCTGCCATAGCCCGCTTCCTGCCGGCCCAGCTGCACGTGCATGCCACCAGCGGCCCAGCGCCAGTACGCCTGCTGCACGTCCACCGCACCGCGATCGGTACGACCTGGACCGCCGGCCTTGCCGCGCTCGGCATGTGCGCCCAGCTGCAGCTTCGCCTGCCAGTCATCGCGGGCGAAGGTGGCCGACGCCAGCGCACGCAGCAGGCCGTAGCCATCCTCGCCGCCACCAACGCCGAACCGGGTCGGGTCGTAGTACATGCCACGCAGGCGCAGCGATGCATCCAACTGCAACCGGCCATCGCCAACCGCGGTGCAGGCGCCACCGTCGCAGGCCAGAGCCAACGACGGCAATGCCAGTGATGCCAGGGTCAGAACGCGAAGCACGAACATCCCATCGCGCCCCAGAACGCGGTCAGGTCATCGGTTGGCGCGGCATGGCGGGCCGCATGTCCATGCGCACCATGGGTGCTGCAGGCTGCGCCGTGATGGTGATGATGGGCCGCCGCCAGGCCAGTGGCACCGCCGCCGACGTGGTAGCCGCCGAAGCGGTTCACCGGCGACCAGTCCGGCATCGCCGGAGGCAGCTGCGGCGCCAACCCGGCGTAATCGCCGTCGGCATGCACGATGCGGCCACCCACCACGGTCAGCAGGCTGGTGATGTCGGCGATCTGCTGCTCATCGACGCGGAAGAAGTCCGCCGACAACAGGATGAAGTCGGCCAGCTGGCCTGCCTTCAGCGTGCCCTTCACCGCTTCGTCGCCGGAGAACCAGGCACTGCCCTGCGTCCACAGGCGCAGAGCCTGCTCGCGTTCCAGCAGATTTTCATCGCCATACAGGGCCAGGCCACCGACCGTGCGCCCGGTCACCAGCCACGACAGCGCCACCCAAGGGTTGTAGCTGGCCACGCGGGTGGCGTCGGTACCGGCGCCGACCGGCACGCCCTCAGCCAGCATCCGCTTCACCGGTGGCGTGTGCCGCGCCGCCTGCACGCCATAGCGCTGCACGAATGCCTCGCCCTGGTAGGCCATGCGGTGCTGCACGGCGATGCCGCCGTTCAGTGCGCGGATACGCTCGATGTTGCGCGGGGTGATGGTCTCGGCGTGGTCGATGAACCAGTGCAGGCCATCGAACGGCACCTCGCGGTTGACCTGTTCGTAGACGTCGAGGATGCGGCTGATGCTTTCGTCGTAGGTCGCGTGAATGCGGAACGGCCAGCGCTTTTCCACCAGCAGCTTCACCACGTCGTGCAGTTCCGGTTCCAGCTCCGGCGGCAGCTCCGGGCGCGGCTCGTTGAACAGTTCGAAATCGGCTGCCGAGAACACCAGCATCTCGCCGGCACCGTTGTGGCGCAGCAGGTCATCGCCCTGGCGCGGCTGCAGCATCTCGCTCCAGCCGCGGAAGTCGCTGACCTCGCTGCCCTTGTTCTGGGTGAACAGGTTGTAGGCGATGCGCACGGTCAGCTGATCATCGCGATGCAGTTGCTCGATGACCTGGTAGTCCTCGGGATAGTTCTGGAAGCCACCGCCCGCGTCGATCACCGAGGTGATGCCCAGGCGATTCAACTCGCGCATGAAATGGCGGGTGGAATTGGCCTGGTATTCGATCGGCAGCTTCGGCCCCTTGGCCAGGGTCGCATACAGGATCAGTGCGTTCGGCTTGGCCAGCAACAGGCCAGTGGGATTACCCAGAGAATCGCGCACGATCTGCCCGCCGGGCGGGTCCGGCGTCTCCTTGGTGTAGCCGCAGGCACGCAGCGCCGCGCGGTTGAGCAGCGCGCGGTCGTACAGGTGCAGCAGGAACACCGGCGTATCCGGGGCGATGTCGTTCAGCTCCTGCAGGGTCGGCAGGCGCTTCTCGGTGAACTGGGTCGCGGTGAATCCACCGACCACGCGCACCCACTGCGGCGCGGGCGTGCGGTCAACCTGCGCCTTCAGCATCGCCATCGCATCGGCCAGCGATCGCAGGCCGTCCCAGCGCAGTTCCAGGTTGTAGTTCAAGCCGCCGCGGATCAGGTGCGTATGGCTGTCATTGAGACCCGGCACCAGGCGCCGTCCCTGTGCATCGATGAGGGTGGCTTCGCTGCCCCAGTCGCGCATGATCTGTTCATCGCTGCCGACGGCGACGATACGACCTTCCTGCACGGCCAATGCCTGCGCATGCGGTTGCTGCGGATCGAGGGTGGTGATGCGTGCGTTGCGGATGACCAGCGTGCTCATGCGACGTTCCTTGGAAGGGGGTGCGACGGCCGCGGCGGTGCCGCCAGCCAGGCCCAGCGCCAGCGCGGCACCGGTGGCCAGCATCACGTTGCGGCGGCCAGGATCGAGAGGGTCGTTGCTCATGCGATGTCTCCAGAAAGAACCAGCCCATCCACCGCCCACGCACCAGGCCCGGCCAGCGCGATGGCCAGCAATGCCAGCGTCCACAACAACGGATACTCGGCACCGCCGCGCATCCAGAACCAGCCTTTGGGCAGTGCCAGCAGTGCGGTGAAGGCGATGAACGCGGCAGCCACGAGCGCGGCGATCCGGGCCTGCCAGCCCAGCATCACCGCCGTGCCGGACGCCACCTGCAGCAGCGCCAGCAACAGGGGCAACGGGGCAGCCGCAGGCAGACCGAAGCCACGCAGTTCGCCGGCAAAGCCCGCCAGGCCAGGACCGTTGAACCAGCCGAATAGTTTTCCCAGCGCGTGCGGCAGCAGGAATCCTCCCGCCGCCACCCGCAGGATCAGCAAGGCCAGGTCGAGGCCATGGCCATCGCGCACGCTCAGTGCCCGCCTTCCTGCGCGCCGAACATGGTCTTGGCGTACTGGATGCCGACGCCATAGCCGCCGGCATGGTCGCGGGCGATGCCGGTGGTCAGGTCGTAGGTTTCACCGCGCGCCCAGTCGCGCTGCAGTTCCAGCAGGTACTGCACGCTGGTGATCGGCACTGCACCGGCCTGCACCATGCGGGTGATCGCGCGTTCGTGCGCCTCTTCGCTCACATCGCCGCAGGCATCGGTAATCACATAGACCTCAAACCCCTGCTCCAGCGCCGACAGCGTCGGGCCGACGATGCAGACGCTGGTCCACAACCCGGCCAGCACCAGCCGACGCTTGCCGATGCGGTTCACCTCATCGATCACCGGCTGGTCTTCCCAGGTGTTCATCGAGGTGCGATCGAACACGGCCTGGCCCGGGAAGATCGCCGGCAGCTCCGGGAACATCGGGCCGGAGAACGACTTCTCGGCCACCGTGGTCAGCAGCACCGGCACGTTGAAGCCCTTTGCGCCTTTGCTGATCAACGACACATTGTTGCGCAGTGCGGAGATGTCGATGGTGTGGGTGGCGAACGCCATCTGCGACTGGTAGTCGATCAGGATCAGGGCGTGGTCGGTGGGTGACAGCAGTGCTTTGGCGGGGGTGGCGGTGGCGAGGCTCATGGGCGGACTCCAGTGGCGGAAACAACAAGGGGAAGGGCGAGCGCCGCATCGCCGGCCAGATACTGGCCGGGGCTGCAGCCGGTCTCGGCGCGGAAGCTGCGGACGAAATGGCTTTGGTCGAAAAAACCCAGATGCTGGGCCAGGCAGGTCATCGATTGCCGGTGGGTCGCCAGCAGCTGCCGCGCACGTTCAATGCGCCGTCGACGTACGTACCGCAGGGGGCTGGCACCGGTGCCACTGCGGAACAGGCGCACCAGATGGAAACGGCTCACGCAGGCGACCTCGGCCAGTTCGGTGACCCGCAGCGGCTGCGACAGGTGCTCATCGATGTAGCGCAGCGCACGCTGCAGGGCGGCCGACTGCTGGGGCGCCAGCATGGGCGTGGGCTGGGCAGGCGAAAGGACGGTAACCATGCTCGGGCGCGCAGCGGGGGTAGCCCATGGTGCGACGCCGCCCGTCGGCGCCCTACCCCCAACGGTCGAGGTCAACACTCACCCGATCGGGGGAGGCGGCCGTCGCAAGCGTCGCCGGCCGAACAGCCGCGCGTCCAGCGAATAGGCGCCCGGCCCCAGCAGCAACAAGGCCAACGGCAGCAGCGACCATGGCAACGCAGCGCCCTGCCAATAGAGCCCCGGCACCGCCAGCGCGGCTGCCAGCGGCGTCAACAGGCCGGGCAACAGCAAGCCCGTTGCCGCCAGGCACAGCCACCACGACCCACCTGCAGCAGTGGTTGGCAGCAACAGCGCGCTGGCCACGCACACTCTCAGCCACAACAATCCCAGGCCCGGGCCGCGATCGGGAAACATCACATACAAGCGCTGCATCGCCGGCCTCCATCTTCCATGTCGGCGTGATAGCCGACACCGCTGCATCGCGCCTACCCCATTCGGGTCACCTGCGCCTGCCCCGCACCTGCCAGAATGAGCGCCATGCGTGGCCACATCTTCCCTTCTCCGCGTCGCCTGCCGGCGCTGCTGTCGTGCCTGCTGTTGTGGATCGCCCTGCCTGTGCTCGCCGCGCAGCATCCGGTGATCAGCGACGGCATGCCCGGCTACCAGCACACCGCGTGGCGGGTGGGCCAAGGGGCGCCCGGTGATATCTGGGACATCGCCCAGGATCGTGAGGGCATGCTGTGGCTGGCGACCGGCTCGGGCCTGTACCGCTTCGACGGTCGTCGTTTCGAACGCCAGGCGGCACCTGCGGGCGCCCGCTTCCCCTCCACCAACATGGTCACGCTCGGCCTCGACGGCGAGGGCGACGGCCTGTGGATCGGCTATTTCCAGGCCGGCATCAGCCAGTTCTCACCACAGCGGCTGCGCAGTTTCGGGCGAGCGCAGGGCGTGCCGGTGGGCGTGGTGCCGCGCTTCGCGCATGACCGCAATGGACGCCTGTGGGCGGCAGTCAACGGTGGCCTGCGCTGGTTCGACGGGCAACGCTGGCAGGCTCCGTCTGCCGATGAAGGCGTGCCACAACGTCGCGTGCAATGGCTGCTGCAGGACAGCCACGGCACCTTCTGGGTGCTGGCCGACCTGCACATCTGGAAGCGCCCGGCGGGAAAGACCGCATTTGAAGATACCGGCATCGCCGTCTCGCAGATGGCGACGCTGGTGGAAAGCCCGCAGGGCGAGATCTGGCTGGCCGACCGCATCCGCGGTACCTCACCACTGGCCAACGCGCAGGGGCTGCTGCCCGCCAGCGAGCGTGAAGCACGGCGCATGCCGGACCTGGTCGCCTCGCGGCTGCAGTTCACTGCCGATGGCGCACTGTGGGCCACGATGAGCCCGCACGGTGGCGTCGCCCGCGTCACCTTCGAAGGTCAGCGTGCCGTGCGCATCGAGCGCTTCGACACGCCACAGGGCCTCACCGCAACCTCGGCGGTGCCGGTCATCGCTGACCGCGAAGGCAACCTGTGGGTCGGCACCAACCTCGGCCTCAACCGCTTCCGCGCCCGCAGCGTGCAGACGCTGGCCATCGGCCCCAGCGATCCTTACCGCTCGCTGGTCCGCGGCAGCGACGGCCGCGTGTACGGCTACGGCGAAGACCTCAAGCTGTTCGACCTGCAGCGCCCGCTGCTGGCCGGAAGCGCGGCGCAATTGCAGGCCGCCGCCCAGCGGGCGCCCACCCCCGTCTGGCAGTTCGACTGGATCAACCTCGCGCGCACTGTCGGCGGCCACACCACGCGCGTTCCCCTGCCCGCACCGTTCACCGGCCAGCCCCTGCATGCCCTGCTGTTTGCCGACGATGACCAGGCCTGGGTCTGCGCCGGTGAGCAGGCGGTGCTGCAGTACGCGGATAACCGCTGGCGACGCGAGACACGGCTGCCCGAACAGGCCTGCTCGTCGCTGGCGCGTGCCAGCGACGGCGCGCTGCTGCTTGGCTACTCCGACGGCACGCTGCGCCGCCTGGATAACGGATCGATCACCACGTTCGGCGCGGCACAGGGGCTGTCGGTCGGCCCGATAACCGCGCTGCTGCAGCACGACGATCTACTGCTGGTTGCCGGTGAAGCGGGCCTGGCCGCGCGTCTCGGCAACGGCCGATTCCTGCCCGTGCGCACCAACACCACCGGCATCCTCGAAGGCATTACCGGCATGGTCGCCGATGCGCAGGGGAGGCTCTGGCTCAACGGCAGCCGCGGCCTGGTGCGGCTTGAAGTCGCGACCCTGCGCAGCGCGCTGCGCGACGGCCAGCCGGTTGCCCCGCGCCTGTTCGATGCCGTCGATGGCATGCCCGGCATTGCCTTGCAGAGCGGCCCCATCCCGACCGCCGCGCTGGCCGCCGACGGCCTGCTATGGCTGGCCACCAATCAGGGCCTGGCGTGGCTGGACACGTTGCAGCGGCACATCAACACCATGGCGCCCGGAGTGCGGATCGGCGACGTGCTGTATGGCACCACCCAGACGCCGTTGCAGGAGGGGTTGCGCCTGCCGGCCGGAACCTCCCAGCTGCAGATCGACTATGTCGCGCTGTCGCTGGCGCGGCCCGAGCGCAACCGCTACCGCTACCGCCTGTCCGGCGTGGACGACGGCTGGCAGGACGCCGGTGGCAGCACGCGCGCGTACTACACCAATCTGGCCCCAGGTCATTACCGTTTCGAGGTGGAGGCCGCCAATGAGGATGGCATCTGGAGCCGTGCGCCAGCCATCCGCAACTTCCGGATCGCGCCCACGTTCCTGCAGAGCGTCTGGTTCAAGCTGTTGTGCGTGGTGCTGGTATTGGCCGTGCTGATGTTGGCCATCCGCATCCGCAGCGGCCAGCTTGCGATGCTGTTCCGCGCCCGCCTGCAGGAGCGCAACGGCGAGCGCGAGCGCATCGCACGCGACCTGCACGACACCCTGCTGCAGGGCAGCCAGGGGCTCATCCTGCGGCTGCACGCCATCAGCCAGTCCGCGCAGACGCCTGAACCGGTGCGCACCCAGCTGGAGGCGGCGATGCAGTTGGCCGAGCAGAATCTTGCCGAAGGCCGGGAACGGGTCAACGCACTGCGTGACGGACCGTTTGCCGGTCGCGACCTCGCCTCGGCGCTGGCCGATGTGCACGCCGAGTACGCGGGCCAGGGCACCAACCCGCTGCGCCTGACCGTGGAAGGCAGCCCACCGCCCCTGCAGACCGATGCCGCCGAAGAAGTGTTCCTGATCGGGCGCGAGGCCATCCGCAACGCGCTGCGGCATGCACAGGCCAATGCCATCGAAGTGGAACTGTCCTACGGCACCCGCTGCTTCCTGCTGCACGTACGCGATGACGGTGTCGGCATTGCCGGCGAGGATGCCGGCCGCGGTCATTGGGGCATGCAGGGCATGCGCGAGCGCGCACAGCGGCTGGGTGCGGAACTGCAGTTGTGGACCCGACCGGGACTGGGTACTGAGGTCGCGCTGTCCGTGCCCGCCCGTCGCCTGTATCACCGCCGTCCATCGCGCTGGCGCTGGCCCTGGAGCAGACCCACCCATGACTGAATCCCCTCCTCCCATCGGCGTGCTGGTGGTTGATGACCATCCCCTGCTGCGCGATGGCCTGGCGGCACTGCTGAGCACGCACGCGGACCTGCGCCTGCTTGGCGAAGCCGCCGATGGCGAAGAGGCGCTTGCCCGCTACCAGCAGCTGCAACCGGATGTGGTACTGATGGACCTGCAGATGCCACGCATGGACGGCGTGGAAGCAATCGTGCGGATTCGCGCGCTTGATCCACGTGCACGCATCATCGTGCTGACGACCTATCGTGGCGATGTGCGTGCGGTGCGTGCATTGCAGGCTGGGGCCAGCGCCTATCTGTTGAAGGACACGCTGCGCCACGAACTGGTGGACACCATCCGCACAGTGGCCAGCGGCCGCCGCGCACCGATACCGGCAGAAGTGGCGGCCAGCATCGCCGCACATGTCGTGGAAGACCGGTTGTCGCCGCGCGAAACCGAAGTACTGCGCCACGTGGCCAGTGGTCTGTCGAACAAGCGCATCGGCGAACGGATGCAGATTTCCGAGCAGACGGTGAAGGCGCACATGAAAAGCCTGATGGACAAGCTGGGCGTCGGCGACCGCACCCACGCGGTAACCCAGGCGCTGCGCCGCGGAATCATCAGCCTGGATGACACCGGTCAGGATTGAAGGGGGCTCGGCCGGGCTGCGCCCGGCACCCGCCGAAGCAACGTCAACGTCAACGTCAAAAGCGGGCTACCCGTGGGATGGCGAGGTGGGTCCGGTTGCGGGGGACGCCGTAAATACGTCCCTGTAGGCTTGGCCGCGGCATCCATGCCGCGGACACCCCCGCAACCGGACCCACCCCGCCTTCGACAGATCTCCGCGATCTGCCCGGATGACATGACCTGCTCTTGGTAGGTGTCGACCTTGGTCGACGCGTAGATCCACGCCATGCGTGGATGCTCTTGGATCAAATATCGAAATATTCGATTTCGATGGAGATTATCCACGCAGGGAGTGGATCCCACAGACGCCGGGAAACTGTCGAAGGTGGGGCGGTGTCGGATTGCGGGGTGTCAGCCGCATGGATGCGGCTGCCAAGCCTCCATGGACGGATTTACGGCGTCCCCGCACTCCGACACCGCCCCGCCCTCCCACGGAATCCAGCTTCTGCCGTTGCCGTTGATTCGGCGGGTGCAGGGCGCAGCCCTGCCGAACACCCCCTCAACGCAGGCGGATCAGCAGGCTGCCACCAGCACAGATCGTCGCCAACCACGCCACGCCCTGCCAACCCCACTGCGCCAACGCCAGGCTGCCCAATGCGCCGCCGCCGGCCATGCCAATGAACATGCCGGTGAACAGCAGCGCATTGAGGCGACTGCGTGCCGGCGGCACCAGACCGTAGACCAGAGTCTGGTGCGCGACCAGCGCCGACTGGAAACCAAAATCGAACAGCAACGCGCTTACCACCAGCAACGGCAGCAGCGCGGCGGCCGGCAGCCATGACTCGGCCAGCAACAGGGCAAAGCCTGCCAACGCGACAGCAATCCCCAACCGCGCTACCGCAGGGCTGCCCAAGCGATCGGCGAAGCGGCCGGCAACGGGCGCAGCCAATGCACCCGCAGCACCGGCAATACCGAACGCACCGGCAGCAGCGCTGCCCAGGCCCAGCCGTGCATGCAGCATCAGCGCAAGCGTCGACCAGAACGCACTGAAGCCCACCGCCAGCAGCGACTGGCTGGCCACGGCGCGGCGCAACTGCGGTTGCTCGCGCCAGAGCGCCAGCAACGAGCCCAACAGCGCGGGGTAGCGCAACGTGCTGGTCGCGGCGAAGTGCGGCAGTGCCCGTGCCATCACCGCGCCCATCGCCAGCACCGAGAGTGCAGCCAGGCCGAACTGCACGCGCCAGCCCCAGGCTTCGGCAACCACGCCGCTGACCACGCGAGACAGCAGGATGCCCAGCAGCAGGCCGGTCATCACCCGGCCCACCACCTGGCCACGCTGCGCATCCGGTGCCAGCACCGCGGCGGCCGGCACGATGTCCTGCGCCAGCGTGGCCATCAGCCCCACCAGCAGGCTGGCAACAAGCAGCCCCGGCAATTGGCCGGCCAAGGCCGCCGCCCCCAGGGCCAACGCCAGCAGCAGCGACTTCAGCAGGATCAGGTTGCGCCGGTCGAAGCGGTCGCCCAGCGGGGCCAGCAGCAGGATGCCCAGTGCATAGCCCAGCTGGGTCAGGGTCGGTACCAGGCCCACGGCGCGCTCGCCGGCACCCAGGTCCTGGGCGATCAACCCCAGCATCGGTTGACTGTAGTAGAGCGAGGCCACCGAGAAGCCCGCGCCGGCAGCCATGGCCAACACCAATGATGGGGCGGGCGCAGCGCTGGGCGTAGTGGTGATGGTCGAGAGCGAGGGAGTGGACATGGGGGCATCCGGGAGAGAAGTGGAGCGTAGCGTGCCCATATTCGCAACGCGTCTGTAGTAGGCTCACTTACATACTTGTCATACGCGATGCGCATGAACGACCTTGCCTTGGGTGGTGACCGCCTGGAACTGCTGCGCACTTTCCTGCGTATCGTGGACAGCGGCAGCCTTTCTGCTGCGGCCCTGCAACTGGGCACTACCCAGCCCACCATCAGCCGTCGGCTGCAGGCCCTGGAGCGGCAACTGGGCCTGCGCCTGCTGCAACGGTCCACCCACGGCCTGCTGCTGACCGAGGACGGCCAGCGCTGCCAACGCCATGCGCAGCGGGTGGTGGACGAATGGGAAGCGCTGCAGGCCGAGCTGCACGGCCAGGCCCAGATGCTCGGCGGTCGCCTGCGGGTGATGGTGCCGCATGCATTCGGCCAGGCGCAGCTGCTGCCGACCATGCTCGATTTCCTGGCCCAGCATCCACAGTTGAGCCTGGAGTGGATCCTCGAGGACCGCCGCCCGGACTTCATCGCCGAAGGCATCGACTGCGCGGTGAGGGTCGGCACGGTCGACGAACCGCGCATCGTCGCCCTGCCGCTGGCCGAAGTACCGCGCATCGTGGTGGCCGCACCATCGCTGGCCGACGCGGGTTCGATCACCACGCCCGAGCAGGCGCAGGCATTGCCGTGGATCTCGCTGGTCACCTACTACCGCGAACGTCTGCTGCTGCACGACGCGCAAGGCCGCGCACACACGCTGTCCATCACCCCACGCCTGCTCAGTGACAACCTGTTCGTGGTGCAGCAGGCCGCACGTGCTGGATTGGGTGCGGCGGTGGTTTCGGCCTGGCTGGTGGCCGACGACCTGGCCGAAGGACGGCTGGTGCAGCTGCTGCCGGACTGGCAGGCACCGCCGCTGCCGGTGCACCTGGTGTTCCCTGCGGCGCGACAGCAACCCCTGCGCCTGCGCGCCTTCATCGACGCGATGAAAGCCGCGCTGCCGCAGTTGCATGGCATGCGGCCGGCAGCAAAGTGACAGCCGGGCGGCGCAGGAAGCTGCCGCCTAGTTCAGCCTTGCCTTGATCAGCGGTCGCAGCAGGTAGTTCAGCACACTGCGCTTGCCGGTCAGGATATCCACGTCGGCCACCATACCGGGGATGATCGGCAGGACCTCGCCATGCCGCCGCAACTGGCTGCCGTCGGTGCGGATGAGCACCTGGTAGAAGGACTCCTTTCCTCGTGGCGTGTCCTCCTCGATCGTATCGGCGCTGATCTGCTCCACGGTGCCACTGAGCTCGCCATAGATGGTGTAGTCGTACGCCGTGATCTTGACCTTCGCCTGCATGCCCGGGACCAGGAAGGCCACATCGCGCGGCTTGATCCGCGCCTCCACCAACAGCCGCTCCTCCACCGGAATCACCTCCATGATGGGCTCTCCCGGCGGGATGACACCCCCGCGGGTGTTGATCAGCACCGTGTTTACCCGCCCACGCACCGGGGACAGGATCTCGGTGCGCCGCAACTGGTCCTGACGCTGGTGCACGATGGGCTCCAGCGACGAAAGCTCTGCTTTCAGCTTGGACCGTTCGGTATAGGCGTCCTGAAAATAGGTATTGCGCAGCTCGCTGAGCTTTCCGGTGAGCGTAGCGATCTCCTGAGCGAGCTTGAGTTCCTCCATCTGGCTGACCGCGTTGCGCGCCACCAGCGGACGGACGATGCGCAACTGGTCACGGGCGATGGCCAGCTGCTGGCCGATGGCGGCCGAACTCTGTTGCAGTGTGGCGCGACGCGACTGGTAGAGCTCCTGCTCCGATCTTGCAAGCGCGCTGTCACCGGGGATGTCAGCCGGAAATTCGATGGTCCCCTTGCCCAGGACCTCGGCCTCGAGGCGGGCGATGGCCGCGCGCAGCACCTGCGACTGGTTGGCCGACTCTTCGTAGTTGGTGCGGAAGTGGGTTTCTTCCAGCCGCACCAGCGGTTGCCCCACCACCACCAGGTCGCCTTCCTTCACCAGCAACCGGTCGAGGATCCCGCCCTCCAGACTCTGGATCTTCTGCATGCGGCTGAACGGCACAACCCGGCCTTCGCCTCGAGTGACCTGGTCCAACTGGGCCAGTGCAGCCCACAGCACGGCAATCGCCACTGTTGCCAGCAACACCCACAGTAGTGGGCGATACACCGGATGCGTTGCCGCCAGCAACGGGTCGGCAAGGTCACGGCGCAACCGTTGCACGTTCTTCCTGCGGTCAGCCATTGTGTCCTCCAGCGACGGCGGCGATCGGCTGCACCTGATTGCCCTGAACGACCTGATCCAACGGCCCGTCCATGATGATCCTGCCGTCACGCATCACCACTGCCCGTTCCACCAGAGCCAGCATGCTGCGCTTGTGCGTGGTCAGCACCAGCGTGCGCTGACCAAGCCAGCGCTGCAGGAACTGCACGACATGGGTTTCGCTGTGCTGATCGAACGCGGCGGTGGGTTCGTCCAGCAACACGATGGGAGGGTCCTGCAGGATCACCCGGGCCAGCCCGATCGCCTGGCGCTGGCCACCGGAGAGACTGCCGTTGCCCAGCACCATCTGATCCAGGCCCAGTGGATTGCCGCGCACGAAGGGGCCGATACCGACTGCGTCCAGCGCCTCAAGCAGTTCTTCATCGCGCCAGGCAGCACCTTCCAGATTGAGGTTCTCGCGCAGCGTGCCGTGGAACAGCGCCACATCCTGCGGTAGATAGCCGATGTTGCGTGCACGGTCGCCCGGATCGATCTGCGACAGTGCCACGTCATCGAGCAGTATCCGCCCCTGCTGCGGCGTGACCAATCCCGACAACAAGCGCAACAGGCTGGACTTGCCGGCGCCGTTTCCGCCGAGCAGCGCCACACGCTGCCCCGGCGCGATGGAGAGCCCGTGAACGTCGACCCCCCATGCGCCCTCGCCGAACGCAAGCCGCACTTCGTGCAACTGGTACGCCCCCTGCAACCTTGGCTTGTGCACGAAGCGCGCGCCCTGTGGCCGTTCCTGTTCAGCCCCCATCAACTGGTCCAGCCCCTCCATGGCCACCTTGGTGTGCTGCCAGCGACCGAGCACCGCCGCGACCTGCGACAGCGGCGCGACGGCGCGCGAAGCCAGGATCGAGCAGGCCACCAGTGCACCGACCGTCATCGCACCGTCGTGGATGCGGTACACGCCGAAGGCGACCACGCCCACATAGCACAGCTGCTGGACCACCGCAGCGCCATGACTGATGCTGGTCGTCAGCGTGCTGGACTTCAGCGCCGTACCCGCCAACTGCGCGGTAAGGGATTCCCAGTGCTTCAGGCTGCGGCCCTCCGCACGCGTGGCCTTGACCGTCTCCAGGTGCTCGAAGGCCTCCAGCAGTACGCTGTTCTTCATCGCACCCTCGCGAAGGTTCTGCCGTGAAAGCTCGCCCAACCGCCGCTGCGCCAGCAAACCCGGCAACACCATCAGCACGCAGGCCACAATCGGTACCCAGACCACATGGCCGCCGATCAGGGCGATCAGCAGCAAGAACACAAAGACGAATGGCAGGTCGCTCAGCAAGGCCGCCGTGGACGAGGTGAAGAAGTCACGCACGCCCTCGAACTCACGCACCTGGGTACTGAACGCGCCCATCGAAGCGGGCTTTGCTGCTACCCGGGTGCCCAGAACGCGGGCGAACAGCAGTGTGCCCAACTGCAGGTCCATGCGCTTGCCCAGTACTTGCAGCAACTGTCCGCGCAGTACCCGCAGCACGCCTTCAATCACCACGGCCACGGCAACACCACTGGCCAGCACCCACAGCGTGTCGAATGCTGCCACGGGTACCACGCGGTCATAGACCTGCATGGCGAAAATGGCCGTGGCGATGGCCAGCAGGTTAGCGACGAACGCGGCAGCACCCACCTCCGTATAGGAGCGCCACAACTGCCGCAACGGTCCATAGAACCAGTGCTGATCATCACCGGCGGCGAAACTGCCGACCCGTCCGTCAGAGCGGAAGCGCGGCTTGGCAAACACGGCCGTACCGCTGTAGAGCGACTGCAGGGCCGGCAATGCCATCGCCTGCGCCCCGCCATCGGCCTGTGGCACCTCCACCCGTACCTGGCCGTCTTCCAAGGCAGTCAGCAGAACGGTGTTGCCATTGTTCAACAGCAGCAGTGCCGGCAGCAGGTAGTCATCAATATCAGCCAGATCGAAAGCCTCGACGCGGGCGTTCAGATCAGCGCGGCGCAGCGCACGCGGCACCCGCTGCAACGGCAGGCGCCCCTGTTCCAGGGCGATGCCATCGACCAGTTCGGCGGCACCGAGCGGTCGTCCGAGCCGCGCGCACAGCAGCAACAGGCCATCCTGCAATGGGTCGCGTGGCAGGTTGCTGCTGCCGCCGGCCACTTCAATGCGCGGCGTCTGCATCGGTTCTCCCTCCTAGCAGTTCTCCCAACTGTCCTACCTGGGCCGCCGCGCGGTAATCGATGCGGATACGCTCCATGCGCAGCGTAGCCAGCTGCCGTTCGGCCTCCATGCGCTCACGCTGTACGCTGAGCAGATCGATGATGTCGCGACGCCCGACCTGGAACTGATCGTGGTAAAGGGTTCCAACCCGGCTGGACTCATCCACCTGCTGCTGCAATGCCTGTTCACGCAGCACCAGCGCATCGCCGTTGTCGAACAGCGTGCGCATCTTGCGGCGCAGGTCGCGACGGGTGGCATCGGCCGACCAGCGCGCAGCTTCCAGGCGCTGCCGTGCCGCCGCCGGGCGCTGGAAATTGCTGAGTCCTCTCACCACGTCCATCCGCAGCCGCAGCGAGACCACCGAGTCGTTTTCCATCTGGCCACCGATCTCCCGGCGCAGCGCCGACGCCTCGACATTCAACTGCGGCTTCAGCGCGGCGCGCGATTCCGCCAGTTCCGCCTCGGCTGCGACCGCGTCCTCGCTGGACTCGCGCAGCAGTGGTGCCGCATCGATCGCCGCTTCCAGTTCCTGTTGCCAAGGGCGAGCGTCCGCCGACAGCACCGGCACCTGCAGCTGCCCCGGGGGCTGCCCCAGCAGCAACGCAAGCTGGTTGTCGGCATCGCGCAGTGCGCCTTCTTCCAGCGCGAGCTGGTCTTGGCCACGTGCGAATTCCAGCTGGGCCCTGTCCAGCTCGGTGCGATCGGCATAGCCGCTGCCGCTGCGATCACGGGCCATGCCACGCACGCCCTCGATGCGCTGCAGGAAGTCGCGCACCGCCGCCACCCGCTCACGCGCGACCAGCACATCCAGATACGTTTCGATGATGTCCAGTGCCGCATCGTCGCGGGCAACCTCCAGCGCGGCCAGATAGCGCCGCTCGGTCGCCGATGCTGCAGCCACCTGGCTACGGGTGCGTCCCCAGTCGAACAGCATCTGCGACAACGTCACGTCATATACCATTTCAGACATGTGCCCCGCCTGCGGCCCGCCCGACACCTGCAGGGCAGGAAAGTAGCCGCCACGCGCGATCTTCACGTCGGTCCCGGCCCGCTCGGCTTCGCTCAGCGCCGCGCGCACCCTGGGATGAATCGCCAGCCCCGCCTGTACCGCCTGCTCTACGCTCATTGCACAGGTTCCTGCGGGAACTCCCGCCAGCAGGAGGAGCGCGAACGCTCCTCCCACCCACCGCCTCCCACACCGGCGTTGCTGCATCAGGCCACCACCTGCACCGTGTTGTCTTCAACCAGCAGCGTGGTGCTGCCAAAGGTGTACACGTCGTAGGTGATGCCGTTGATGAGCTGCGTGGTACCCGTGTCCACCGCGCCAACCACGTTCAGGGTGTCATTGCTCTCGCCGGTGATCTGCAGCGTGTTGTTGCCATCGGTGATGGCGTCCACCTCCGCAGCCGTCAGGGTCAGCACGCTGCCCGAGTCGCCCGTGCCCAGATCGACGCGCTCGATGTTGCTGAGCGTACCGACGCCGACCGCGTTGTAGTCCAGGTCGATGCCGTTGGCCAGCAGCAGCGTATCGAACCCGTCGCCGCCGTCGATGCTGACGAAGTTGGTCGCCGTGATCTGGACCGTGTCATTGCCCGTGCCTGCCACCACATGGTCACCGGTACCCACGTTGAACACCAGGTCACTGCCGTCGCCGCCGTTGATGTGCTCCGAACTGCCGTCGGCACCGGACAATACATCGTCACCGGAGGTGCCATTGACGTCGATTTCGCCGATGTTCAACGACAGCCCGTTCGGGCTGAGGGTAATGCCATAGGCGGCGCTGTCGTTGCCATTGGTGTCGGTAGACACCACGTTGAACGAGATCTGCGAGCCGAGGTTGAGGATGTCGGTGATGTTCAACCCAAGCTGGGTCAGCACGCTGGGGCTGAGCAGGTTCAACGAGAAGTTCCCGCTCGCGTCGGCCTGGATCGGCAGCAGCTCCACATTCAACGCCGGCGTGATCACGCGGATCACCACACTGGAGTTGGGCTCGGTGGTACCACTGAATCCGAATCGCGGATTGAGCGGGTTGAGGCTGACGTCGACACCGAAGTTGCCGATGGTGACCGGTTGCTCGATGCTGGTACCCACGCCGATGCTGGCGACATTGCTGGGGTTGCCGGCCGGATCGCGACCGACCACGCCGACCTGGGCGTTCAGCAACTGGTCCCAACCGAAGTCGATGTCCAGGTCGGTCAGCAGATTGAGCGATGCCAGCCCGCTGTTGTCGGCGGTAACTGTGGCGGTTGCGGTCACCCCGCCCACATTCACGGTGACGGTAAGCTCGGTACCGGGCTCCGCGGAGATGGTCAGCAGATTGCCCACCAGCGACAGCACAGGTGTGGCCGGCGGTACGGTGTCGATGTTGAATGCCACCGGCGCGGAAGCGGCACCGCCGTTGATATCGGCCGTGATCGTCGAGGCTCCTTCCGGGAACGGCCCTTGGCCGCCGGGCGGGGTCAAGGTCAGGGTCACCGTTCCCGCCGCGATATCACCTGCTGTCAGGGTATGACTGACCTCGGCCTCGTAACCGTTCTGTCCGGCGAACTTCACCGTCACGACCTGCCCGACCTGCATCGTCGGGCGGACCGTGACATCCACCTGGATACCGTCACCGATTTCAGCGGCGTTGATCCAGGTGTCGACCGACTCCGGCACGCTGATGGCCGGCGGTGCGAGGTCCGGCGCATTGATCGTTGCCGGGCCACTGCTGTTGCCGGCCGCATCCACCGCGACACCGACGATCAGTTCGCCAGTGACCAGCGCTGGTGTGAACGGCAGGCTGAAGTTGCCGCTGCCGTCGACGTTCACGGTGATCGCATTGGCGGTGTCGCCATTCACAACGATGCGGACCTGGCTGTTGGGCTCGGCGGTACCGGTCAGCAGTGTCCCGTCGGCGCTGATGCTCAACAGCGGTGCCGAGGGCGCCACCGTGTCCACGGTGGTGCTGGCCGGGCCGCTGGTGTTGCCGGCCGCATCCTGGGCCACCGCATTGATCACCGTGCCATCGGCCAGCGGCGTGCCCGGCGTGAAGCTCCAGTTGCCACTGCCATCGGCGACCGCCTGGCCGATCGGGTTGCCGCCGCCGTCGGTGAGCAGCACCGTCGCTCCGGCTTCAGCCGTGCCGCTGATGACCACGCCATTGCTGGGATTGATGATCGGTGCCGAGGGCGCGAGCGCATCAACGGTGACGCTGGCCGGGCCGCTGGTGTTGCCGGCCGCGTCCTGGGCCACGGCATTGATCACCGTGCCATCGGCCAGCGGCGTGCCCGGCGTGAAGCTCCAGTTGCCGCTGCCGTCGGCGGTGACCTGCCCGATCGGGTTGCCGCCGCCGTCGGTGAGAATCACGGTTGCACCCGCTTCGGCGGTGCCACTGATCTCTGCCCCGTTGCTCGGGTCGATGACCGGCGCAGCTGGCGCCAGTGCATCCACCGTAGTGCTGACCACGCCGCTGGTGTTACCGGCCGCGTCCTGGGCCACAGCGTTGACCACCGTGCCGTTGGCCAATGGCGTACCTGGCGTGAAGCTCCAGTTGCCGCTGCCGTCGGCGGTGACCTGCCCGATCGGGTTGCCGCCGCCGTCAGTGAGAATCACGGTTGCACCCGCTTCGGCGGTGCCACTGATCTCTGTCCCGTTGCTCGGGTCGATTACCGGCGCGGCCGGCGCAACCGAATCCACCGTAGTGCTGGCCGGGCCGCTGGTGTTGCCGGCCGCGTCCTGGGCCACCGCATTGATCACCGTGCCATCGGCCAGCGGCGTGCCCGGCGTGAAGCTCCAGTTGCCACTGCCATCGGCGACCGCCTGGCCGATCGGGTTGCCGCCGCCGTCGGTGAGCAGCACCGTCGCTCCGGCTTCAGCCGTGCCGCTGATGACCACGCCATTGCTGGGATTGATGATCGGTGCCGAGGGCGCGAGCGCATCAACGGTGACGCTGGCCGGGCCGCTGGTGTTGCCGGCCGCGTCCTGGGCCACGGCATTGATCACCGTGCCATCGGCCAGCGGCGTGCCCGGCGTGAAGCTCCAGTTGCCGCTGCCGTCGGCGGTGACCTGCCCGATCGGGTTGCCGCCGCCGTC
>NZ_JBBPFR010000034.1:0-34377 GCF_037969685.1 Stenotrophomonas sp. G106K1
CGGCATGGATGCCGCGGCCAAGCCTACAGGGACGTATTTACGGCGTCCCCCGCAACCGGACCCACCCCGCTATCCCCCGGATAGCCAGCTGTTGCTGTTGCTGTTGCTGTTGCTGTTGCTGTTGCTTCGGCCGTTGCCGTTGCCGTTGATTCTGCAGGTGCAGGGCGCAGCCCTGCCGAACCCCTACCTCCCCAGCACGCGGGCGATCGCTTCCACCAGCAGCTCACCGGTCACCGGCTTGCGCAGGAAACCACCGATGCCCGCCGCTTCCACCTGCTGCTGCAGATCGGGGTCGGTGCGCGCGGTCACTGCCAGCAGCGGCAGCGTGTAGCCCTGGTTGCGCAGGTGCTGGGCGAGTTCGAAACCGCTCAGGCCCGGAAGATCCAGATCAAGCAGGCCGACATCAAAATCACCTGCGCTGATCTCACGCAGTGCGGCCAGCGCGTGGGCGGCGTGGACCACCTCATGGCCACGGGTCGCGAGCAGGCCACACATCACATCGGCCACGGTCGCATCGTCCTCCACCAGCAACACCCGCAGCGGTGGCATGTTGACCGCGCCAGCAGCGACATCACTGTCGGCACCTCCGTCGCTGGCTGCACCCTGTTGCAGCGGCAGTGGCAAGCTGACACCGAAGCAGGTACCGCTGCCCAGCTGGCTTTCCACGCGGATCCGGCCCTGCATGGCCAGTGCCAGCTCGCGGCAGATCGCCAGGCCCAGCCCGCTGCCGCCGTACTGCGCGGCAGTGCGCGCGCCGTCAGCCTGCTCGAAACGCCGGAACAACCGTTGCTGCTGCTCCTGGCTGATGCCCGGACCGGTGTCGCGCACCTCGAAATGCAGCCCACGCGGCCCTTCCTCGCAACGCGCGTGCAGCGTGATGCTGCCACGACTGGTGAACTTGACCGCGTTGGAGAGCAGGTTGAGCAGGATCTGTCGCACCCGCATCGCATCGCCGGTCGCCTGCAGCCCTGCCGGCAACTGGTTGTCGAGGATGAACCGCAGACCCTTCTGCGCGGCAAGCGGCCCCATCAGCGCGGCCAGATCCTGCAGCAGACGATTGAGACCGAACGCATTGGATTGCAGTTCCAGGCGCCCCGACTCGATCCGCGCCAGATCCAGCGCATCGTTGACCAGGTGCAGCAGGTGCTCGCCGGCGTGCCGGATCGACTGGGTATAGCCGCGCTGCTGCGGATCCAGCGGCGAGGCCAGCAACAGTTCACTCATGCCCAGCACGCCGGTCATCGGCGTGCGGATTTCATGGCCGAGATTTGCGAGGAACCGCGTCTTGGCCGCCGATGCGTGTTCGGCCAGGTCCTGCTTGTGCAGAGCGAGCTGGTAGGCGTGCTGGCGCTGCAGCCGGCGCCGGTACAGCCAGGCGAACCAGCTGGTCAGCAGCAGTGCAATCGAGGCCAGCACCAGCAGGCCGGACAAGCTGCGCCACCATGGCGGCTGCACGTGGAATTCCAGGGTCTGCACCCGCGACCACACGTGGTCGGCCGAGCGCGCCTGAACCTCCAGCCGGTAGGCCCCGGGTGGCAGGCGCGAGAACAGGCGCTCGCCTGCCGGGCCCACCTCGACCCAATCCGGGTCATAGCCGGCCAACCGGTAGCGGTAGGTGTTGGAGGCCGAATCGGCGAAAGACAACAGGCGCGCGACGATACGCAGGTCGCGGTCGCCATCGGCGATCTGCAGCGGCGTGTCATGGGTCAGGTCCAGCAGCTGTTCGTTGCGGCGCACCTCCACCCGCTCGATCACCAGCGGCGCACGTCGGGTGGAAGGCCGCACCTGCTCGGGATCAAACACCACCACACCGGCGGGGGTACCGGCCACCATTCGCCCAGCGGCGGAGGCAATCAGGGTGTGTTCGCGGAACTCCTGGCTGGGAAGCCCATCGTGCACCCCATACAGGCGCACGCTCTCGCCATCGGCACTCACCCGCACCAGGCCGCGGGCACTGGTGGCCCATGCCACGCCCTGTGCATCGACCACCAGACCGGTGGCGGAAATCGCCGGATAGCCCTGCTCCGTGCCCACCACCGCCTGCCGTTCCAACCTGCCCTGGCTCCAGAGATACCGCGACAGGCGGCCATCCTCGGACAACCAGATCTGCCCATCCTTGCCGACGTGCAGGGCATACACCGCCGTGGCCGGCGCACCCGGCACCGGCTGGAAGCGCTGCGCATCCGGTTGCCACTGCAGCAGGCCGCGGCTGCTGGCCAGCCAGATCCGGTCCTGCGGGCCGCATTCCACGTCAAGATTGAGCTGGCCGGCCTGCAGACCATCCTGGCCGTTGTCCAGCTGCCGGCGCACATGCCCGTCCAGGTCGCGCTGCTGCAGGCCCGCCGACAGCATCAACCACAGGCTGTCGCCATCGCAGGTCATCATCGCCTCGATGTTGCCTTCCATGGTCGCATCCGCGCCGGAGTTCCGGCCCCAACGCCGCAGTTCGCCACGACGCGGGTCGTAGCGCATCAAGGCGTCGGTCGAACCCACCCACACCCGTCCCTGCCGGTCTTCGCGCACCGAGGTCAGCCAGTGCATGCCGTTGACGAAAGTGCGGTGCTGCTCGATCACGCCCGTGCGCGGATTGAAACGGTCCAGCGCGCCATGGCTGCCGACGGTCCACACGCCACCATTGCTGGAGGGGCTGGTACCCAGCACATAGGAATTGCGCAGCGAGGACGGATCATCCTCCAGCCGCGAGAACACCGAGAACTGCCACCAGCGCGGCAGCAGATGCCACAGGCCGGCATTGGTGCTGGCCAGCCAAATGCCGCCTTCGCGATCCTCATAGGCGCCGGTCCAGTTCGGTCGCACCAGGCCACGGGCGATGGCGCTGTACAGCGGCACTGTCTGGTAACGGCCATCGATGCCCCGGCCCAGGCCGCTGCGGGTATCCAGCCAGTGCCCGCCCTGCTCGTCGCGCAGCATCATGCCCAGCACCTGGTCGCCGGCCGGCAATGTCCAGGGCCCGGATTCGAAACGGCCATCCGGGCGGCGCACGGTGGCCCCGGCCATCGTGCTGATCCAGAGGCTGCCGTCGGGCTCGGCGGTCAGGCCATTGATCAGCAGGCTGGGCACCAGGTCGCCGCCAATGCGTTCGAAGTCAGTGCCGGTCCAGCGCGCCACGCCATGCTTGGTGCCGACCCACAGGCTGCCGTCGGCAAGCGTGGCCAGGTACGGCACCGACGCAGCCGGCACACTGCGCGGGTTGTTCGCTTCGGGCAGGAACCGCTGCAGACGATCATTGCTGTCCAACCGGTACAGGCCGCCTTCGTGGGTGCCGAACCAGATCGCGCCATCCGGCGTTGCAGCCAGGCTCCAGACCGTGTTGCTGCCCATCAGTGGCTGGCTGCTGCGGTCGTAGAAGCGCAGCTGCCGGCGATCGGCTGACATCCGCACCAGCCCGGCATTTTCAGTGCCGATCCACAACTCGTTGCGGGCATCGACCAGCACGCTCCAGATGCGGTTGTCGCGCAGGCCGTCCTCCGAACGCCAGATGCGGTAGTTGCGCCCGTCGTAGCGGGCCAGGCCATCGTTGGTGGCAATCCACAGGTAGCCGTATCGGTCTTCGGCCATGCGGTTGACGGTGTTGGACGGCAACCCATCGAACACGGTGACCTGCCGCGGCGAAGGTGGCACCGGCTGCGCGGCAGCGGGCGCCAGGCAGCACAGCAGCAGCAGCAGCGTCACTGCCCGCAGATACACCACCGATGGCCTCCTCACGCTGCTGTTGATGATGCCCACGCCGTGGGCGTCGGCATGGTAAACCGAAAGCTGCGGGATTCACGCCACAATATGCCGTACTCAGCTGATGATCTGGCGTTTACTGCGCGCCTGGGCAATCGCCGCCACCAGCAGATCGCCGGTTACCGGCTTGCGCAGGAAACCATCGAATCCGGCCGCAAGCACCTGGGTCTCGGCATAGGCATCCGAGCGCGCGGTAACGGCCACCAACGGCAGCTCGTAGCCCATCGCGCGCAACTGGCGGGCGATGGCGGTGCCGTCGAGTGCCGGCAGGTCGAGGTCGAGCAGGCCGACATCGAATCCCTCGGTGGATATCTCCGACAGTGCGCCCAGGCCATGCAGCACGTGCACCACCTCATGGCCGCGGCCGCGCAGCAGGCCAGCGATGACCTCGGCAACGGTTGCATCGTCCTCGACCAGCAGGATGCGCAGTGCAGGCAGGGTCGGCGACGCTGCCTCGCCAGGGCTGGAAGCCTGCTGCCGCCCCCATGGCAGCGGCAGCCGCACTGCGAAACGTGCGCCGCGCCCCGGCTGGCTGTCAACATCGATGCGGCCGCCCATCGCCACCGCCAGCTCCTGGCAGATCGCCAGACCCAGCCCGCTGCCGCCATAACGCGAGGCGGTGCGCGGGCCATCGGCCTGTTCGAAGCGGTGGAACAGGCGCTGCTGCTGTTCGGCATTGATGCCCGGCCCGCTGTCGCTGACTTCAAAGGTCACCGCGCCACCGTCCTCCTCCAGGCGTGCCGCCAGACCGACATGGCCGCGCTCGGTGAACTTGATCGCGTTGCCCAGCAGGTTCAGCAGGATCTGACGGACGCGCATCTCATCGCCACTGACGCAGATCGGGCCAGGCAGTGCATCCCCGCGCTGGAAAGCCAGCCTGCGCTGTTGTGCCATCGGCTGCATCAATGCCTGCACCTGGTCCAGCAGTCCGCCCAGGTCGAACGGCCGGATGTCCAGTTCAAGCCGGCCGGCCTCGATCCGTGCCAGGTCCAACGCATCATTGACCAGCCGCAGCAGATGGCTGCCGGCCTGCTGGATCGAGCCTGCATAGCTGCGCTGCACCGGGTCCAGTTCGGTGGCCAGCAGCAGTTCGCTCATGCCCAGTACGCCGGTCATCGGCGTGCGCACTTCGTGGCCCAGGGTCGCCAGGAAGCGGCTCTTGGCCTGCGATGCCTGCTCGGCGATCTGCTGCTTGTGCACCGTCAACTGCCACTGTTGGCGCCGCCGCAGCCGCCTGCGGATCGACCACAGCAGTGCCAACAGCAACAGCGAGCCCAGCATCACATAGCCGAAGATCGCCATGCCGCTGCGCCACCAGGGCGGCAACACCTTGATGTGCAAGTGCTGCGAGGGTGTCCACTGGCCACTGGCCGATGCGGCCTGCACCTCGATCAAATAGGCCCCGGGCGGCAGCCGCGACAACGTACGCTGGCCATCCCCGCCCTGTTCCACCCAGTTCTGGTCGTAGCCCTCCACGCGGAACCGGTAGCGGTTGCCCTGCGGGTTGGCATAGGACAACAGCCGCGCATCGATCTGCAGGTCACGGTCGTCGGGCCCCAGCAACAGCAGGCCGGAGGTCGGCAAGGGCTGCCAGCCGCGCGCATCATCACGACGCACGCGCACCTGCGCGATCACCAGCTGCGACGGTGGCAGTTCGACATCCGCAGCATTCGGATCGAAACCCACCATACCGGTCTGGGTGACTGCCAGCACCCGGCCATCGGCGTCGATCGCCGGCGGGCGTCCGGTGAACTCGGCATCGAGCAGGCCATCGCGCTCATTGAAGATCTGCAGGCGACGCTGCTTCGGATCCCAGCGCAGCAGGCCACGCGGTGTCGTCGCCCACAACTGCCCGTTCGCGGCCAGGGCCAGCCCACCCATGCTGACCGGCGGCACGCCGGCGCCAGCATCGACGCGCTGGATCAGGCGCAGGCTGAGGCCATCCCACTGGTAGCGTTCAAATGCGCCCTGGCGTGCGATCCACATCTGCCGGGGATCGATCCACACCAGATCGTAGATCGGGCCCCTGGAAACACCGGGTACCGCTTCGAAGCGGTCCCCCTGCTCGCGCAGGATCCCCGTTTCCCCCATCACCCAGGCCTGCCCCGTGGCATCGAAGCGGATCTGTTCGACCGGTGCATCGGTATCACCACGCAGCATGGCGCCATCGAAACTGCGCAACAGGCGGCCCTCGGCACTGCGCTGCTGCAGGCCCAGATTCATCACCGACACCCAGACCGTGCCATCAGGCGCCTGCCGCATCAGATCGATCCGCTGTCGCAGGTCCGAGCCGCCGCCGATGCGCCAGTCGCGCAGCGCGCGGGTGGCCGGGTCATAGACGCTGATGCGTCCCGCGCGGCCCAGCCACAGCCGCCCATCGGGACGTGGCAGCACCGACCACACCGCGCCACCGCCCAGCTCGCGGTCGCTGGCCAGCAGGCTCAACGTCCCCTGTGCATCGATCTGGTAGACAGCATGGGCAGAGCCAACGTAGTAGCTGCGACCGTCACTGGCGGCGCTCAACAGGTACTGGCTGTCGAGCGGTTTGCCATCAAGCTGGTACCAGGTCGAAAAACGCCGCCAGTCTGGCGGAAGGTACGCCAGGCCCTGGGTCAACAGCGCGACCCACAGCCCTCCTTCATGATCCTGCAGCAGGTCGAGCACGCCACTATGGCTAGTCAGGAAGCCACTGCCACGGTCGCCTTCCAGCTTGCGCAGCACCTGGCCGTCACCGCGCAGCAGGCCATCGGAGGTTCCCGCCCAGTAGCCTCCACGGCTGTCGGGCAGCACCAGTGCCGAACGCAGGCTGGCGCTGTCGGCCCAGGCCGGTCGCGTTACCCGATCCTGCGCATCGATGCGGTACAGGCCGTCGTTCTGTGTACCGACCCAGACTGCGCCATCGGCATCGCGGCTCAGCCGCAGCACGCTGACCGCCGCCAGTTCGCGCGGCGCCACGGCTTCGAAGGCATGGCCGTTCCAGCGCGCGACGCCGGCTTCGGTTCCCACCCACAGCCGTCCCTGCGCATCGACCAGGCTGCTGAAAACGGTGTCGCTCGGCAGGCCGCCCGGCTGCGCCGGATCATGTTGGAAATGGCGCAGCGAGCCGTCTTCGCCGAAGCGGCAGACCCCATGGCTGCTGCTGCCGATCCATAGCGCATCCTCGGCATAGGCCAGCGTCCAGAACTGTCCCTGGCAGCCCTCAGTGACGGAATCGAAGGTCTTGAAGCGCTCGCGATCGGCATCCAGGCGGGCCAGCCCCTTGCCGTTGATGCCGACCCATACCCGGTCGAGCGGATCGACCAGCAGGGTTTCGATCTCGTTGCCGGGCAGCGAATCCGGTTGTGCCGGGTCGTGCTGCCACACCCGCAGTTCACCACCGTCATAGCGGGCCAGGCCGCCGTCGGTAGCCGCCCACACACGGCCCTGACGGTCTTCGGCCAGCGCGACCACCATGCGCGAGGGCAACCCCTCGGCCGCGCCGAAACGGCGCAGGCGCGGCGTTTCGCCGGCCATGTCCAAGGTCGCGGCTGCAGCGGAAAGCGCCAACAGCACCAGACCTGCTCCTGCAATGCCTTGGCACCACCGGCGCCAGCCGCTCGTCATCCTGAACCCCCTGTCCTGTGCCGATTGTCACACAGCGCTGCAGCCATCGCTGCAACAGCCTGTTTCCGGCCACATCGGCACCACGAACTGTTGCAGCCGTGGACACAGCGTTGCGCAGGGGCTATGGGTATGATCGAACGGTCTTTTTCCCGGAGTCCACCGCCGATGCGCCACTGCCTGGCCCTGCTGCCGATGCTGCTTGCCGTCGCCCCCGCCTGGGCAGGCAACGATGCCTACCGCATCGATCCGGTACACACCCGGGTGCTGTTCGCCATCGACCATGCCGGCTACTCGCAGGCGCTGGGTACGATCTCCGGAAGCCAGGGCCAGCTGCAGTTCGATAGCGACAACTGGCGCGATGCGACACTGGACGTCGAGATTCCGGTAGCACGCCTGGACCTTGGCGATGCCAAGTGGAACCAGGCCACGCTGGCGCGCAGCCTGCTCGACGGCGAACGCTTTCCCACCGCCCGCTTCGTTTCCCACCATGTCGAACCGATCGACGCGAAACGTGCCCACGTGACCGGGACACTGACCCTGCGCGGCGTCAGCCAGGAAGTCACGCTGGAGGTGACCTTGAACCAGGTCAAACGCTATCCGCTGCCGCCGTTCCGGCGTACTGCAGGGTTCTCCGCCACGACGACACTGAGCCGCCGAGCCTTCGGCATCACCGCCTGGCCGGGCGTGATCGGCGATGCGGTGCAGGTGCAGATCGAGGCTGAAGCCACGCTCGACCGCAGCGATTCTGCGGGAACTCCCGCGCCCCAACCCCACTCCGACAGCCAGACGGCCACCAAGGACCCTTCATGACCGCCAAGAACACCCCCGCCGCCTGGGGGAGTGTCAGCCAGATCCTGCACTGGCTGATCGCATTGCTGATTCTCGCCCTGGGCATCGTCGGCCTGACCATGGGCGAGCTGCCGAAGACGCCCAAGTACTTCTGGGTCTATACCGCGCACAAATCGATCGGCATCACCGTGCTGGCACTGGTGGCGCTGCGCCTGGGCTGGCGCCTGTATGCCGGCGCCCCCAAGCCGGTACCGGGCGTGCCGAGCTGGCAGGAACGCATCGCCAGCGCCACCCATGTGCTGCTGTATGTGCTGATGTTCGCCATCCCGTTGTCGGGCTGGCTGTACGACTCGGCCAGCGGCCTGCGCCCGTTCCGCTGGTTCGGCCTGGTCGAGGTGCCCAAGCTGAGCGGACCGGACCCGCAGGTCGTGGCGGTTTCCCACGCGCTGCACGAATACGGCTTCTGGCTGTTGATCGCGGTGGTACTGGCCCATGCCGGTGCTGCCTTCTACCACCACCTGTTCCAGCGCGATGCCACCCTGTCCCGGATGTTGCCGCGTGGCTGGCTCGCCTCTCCCCAGAAGGATTGACCGATGAACCTGAAACTGACCACCCCGGCCGCCGTGGCCGCCGCTCTTGCCGGCATGCTGGCCACCGCACCGGTGCTCGCCGCCGATTACGCCCAGGCGCCAGGTGCCGGTTCGTTCCTGGCCTTTGCCACCAAGTACGACGGTGAAGTGTTCACCGGCAGCTTCCCGGGCTTCGCCACCAAGCTCAGCTTCGACCCGGCCAATCCGGCTGCGGGTTCGCTGGACGTGGTGATTCCGCTGGCCGGCGCCAAGAGCGGCAACAGCGACCGCGACTCCACCCTGCAGGGCGCGGACTTCTTCAACGTCGGCAAGTTCGCTACCGCACGCTACACCGCCAAGGGCTTCCGCGCGCTTGGCAACGACCAGTTCGCCGCCGATGGCACGCTGGAACTGCGCGGCGTCAGCAAGCCGGTCACCTTCACCTTCACCTGGAAGCCCGGCGCACAGCCGGTGCTGACCGGCAAGGCCACGGTCAAGCGCCTGGACTTCGGCGTCGGCGGTGGCGACTGGGCCGATACCAAGACCATCCCGGACGAAACCGCGATCAGCACCATCGTGAAGTTCGACGCGAAATAAGACGCCCTGGCGTCCGCGGTAGCGCCGGGCCATGCCCGGCGGCTTCCCCCGATGGCCGCGCTACGCGCTCGCCGGGCATGGCCCGGCGCTACCTGCCCGCGGCCAACCAGGCCTGCACCGCAGCCGCATCGAACGGCCAGTCCAGCTCCTGCCCCCGTGCCTCATCACGCAGCACCGGCACCCGTGCCCCATAGCGCGCCTCCAGCGCCGGCTGGTCATCGAGGAACACCGATTCGAACTCGGGCGCCCGCGCCTTGGCCAGTTCGGCCAGGGCCATGTCACACAGATGGCAGTCGTCACGCTGGAACAGGGTCAACACCGGGGTTTGCTCCCTTGGCGGAAATGCTGCGCCGCAGTCATGGAAGTGCGGGGTGAACCGCTAGAATAGCGGTCTCTCCCGGTACCCGCAGTACGGCAACCATGGCTGTCAGCACGTTCGACGTTTTCAAGATCGGCATTGGCCCGAGCTCCTCGCACACCGTCGGGCCGATGAGGGCCGCCGAGCGCTTCATCCATCGTTGGCTGCTCGACCCGGGCAAGCTTGCGCAGGTCGCGCGCATCCGTGCCGATGTGTACGGCTCGCTGGCGCTGACCGGTCGCGGCCACGGCACCGACAAGGCGATCCTGCTGGGCCTGGAAGGGCAGCGTCCGAACCTGATCGATCCGGACATCATCCCGTCCACGCTGGAGCGCATCCGCAGCGGCAAGCGGATCATGCTGATGGGCCAGCACGAGATCGCCTTCGACGAAAAGCGCGACCTCGGGCTGAACAAGCGGCAGAAGCTGCCCTACCACACCAATGGCATGCGCTTCACCGCGTACAACGCCGATGACGAAGTGCTGGCCACCCGCGATTACTACTCGGTCGGCGGTGGCTTCGTGGTCAACCAGGACGACGCGGCCGATGACCGCATCGTGCCTGACGAAACGCCGTTGCCCTACCCGTTCAAGAGCGGCGACGAGCTGTTGGCGCAGACCGCACGCAGTGGCCTGAGCATCGCCCAGTTGATGTTCGAAAACGAGAAATGCTGGCGCAGCGAAGACGAGATCCGCGACAACCTGCGCGAGATCTGGAGCGCGATGCAGGCCTGCGTGGCGCGCGGCATCCGTGAGGAAGGCGTGCTGCCGGGTGGCCTGAAAGTGGGCCGCCGCGCACCGGCGCTGTACCGCGAACTGTCGTCGAAGCCGGAAGCGGCGATGCGCGACCCACTGACCACGCTGGACTGGGTCAACCTGTACGCGCTGGCCGTGAATGAAGAAAACGCCGCCGGTGGCCGCGTGGTCACTGCGCCCACCAATGGCGCGGCAGGCGTACTGCCGGCCGTGCTGCACTACTTCGACCGCTTCTGCCCGGGCGCCAACGAGCAGCGCGTGTTCGACTTCCTGCTGACCTCGGCGGCGATCGGCATCCTGTACAAGGAAAACGCCTCGATCTCCGGCGCCGAAGTGGGCTGCCAGGGTGAGGTTGGCGTGGCCTGTTCGATGGCCGCCGGTGGCCTGGTCGCCGCGCTGGGTGGCAACCCCAGCCAGATCGAGAACGCGGCGGAAATCGGCATGGAGCACAACCTGGGCCTGACCTGTGACCCGATCGGCGGCCTGGTGCAGATTCCGTGCATCGAGCGCAATGCGATGGGTGCGGTGAAGGCGATCAACGCCTCGCGCATGGCCATGCGCGGCGACGGCAAGCACAAGGTGTCGCTGGACAAGGTCATCAAGACCATGCGCGACACCGGCCGCGACATGCAGGACAAGTACAAGGAAACCAGCCGCGGCGGGCTGGCGGTGAACGTCATCGAGTGCTGAGGGTTGGCGCAGCCAGGCATGGCCTGGCTCTACTGTGCAGCCGAGCATGGGCTCGGCTCTACACCGGACGGCGTCGTCACCGCTTTGCGGTTAGGCTCGAGGCTCCCCTGCTCCGGAATGTCCCATGCGTGTGATCGCTGCTGCCCTGCTTGCCTGCGTTCCGTTGTCCGCTCTCGCTGCGCCGGCCTACGGGCCGCGGCTGGAGGGCTTCGACTACGGCTATCCAGTGAAGACCTTTGCACTGGAATCGCAGCGTCAGGCACTGGAGATGGCCTATCTGGATATTGCGCCGAAGAAGAAGCCGATCGGCGTGGTGGTGCTGCTGCATGGCAAGAACTTCTGTGCAGCGACCTGGAAGGAGACGATCAAGCCGCTGGTGGCGGCAGGCTACCGGGTGATCGCACCGGACCAGGTGGGTTTCTGCAAATCGAGCAAGCCCGAGCGCTACCAATATTCCTTCGGGCAGCTTGCCGACAACACCCATGCGTTGTTGCAGCAGTTGCAACTGGGTGACGTGCCGGTGCATGTGGTCGGTCATTCGATGGGCGGCATGCTGGCCATCCGCTATGCGCTGATGTATCCGCAGGAACTGCGCAGTCTTTCGCTGGTCAATCCGATCGGTCTGGAAGACTGGAAGGCACTGGGCGTGCCCTGGCGCAGCGTGGACGCGTGGTATGCCGGTGAAATGAACATCAGCTATGACAGCATCCGCCGCTACCAGCTGGACGTGTACTATGACGGCAAGTGGAAGCCGGCATACGAACCATGGGCGCGCATGCAGTCGGGCATGTACGAAGGCCCGGGCAAGCAGCAGGTGGCCTGGAGCCAGGCACTGACGTCGGACATGGTGTTCAACCAACCCGTCGTCCATGAACTGAAGAACCTGCAGGTACCGACCACGTTATTCATCGGCCAGAAGGACCGCACAGCGATCGGACGTGACCAGGCATCGCCCGAACTGAAGGCGACGCTGGGCAACTACCCGGCACTGGGCAAAGCGGCAGCGGCGGCGATACCCGGCTCGACCCTGGTCGAGTTCGCGGCACTGGGCCATTCGCCGCAGGTGCAGGACCCGAAGCAGTTCAATGCCGCATTGTTGAAGGCACTCAAGGCGCGGTGAGGTTACATGACCGCCGGGCATGGCCCGGCGCTACCACGATCGGTGTCGGTGGCACCGGGCCATGCCCGGCGAGCGCAGCGGCGGCTGGGGTCAACCCACAATCCGCAGCACGTCATCCAGCAGCGCCGCTGCGGTCACTTCCGCACCCGCGCCCGGCCCCTGGATCAACAGCGGCTGCACGCGATAGCGATCACTGTGGATGGCCACGCGGTTGTCGGTGCCCGCGCCCTGCGCCAGCGGATGGTCGGCCGCCAGCTCACGCAGGCCCACCTGCGCACTCTCACCATCCACACGTCCAACAAAACGCAGCACCCGACCGTTCGCGTGCGCCTGCTGCCAACGCGCCTGCAGCGGTGCGTCCAGCTGCTCCAGCGCATTCACTGCATCTTCCAGCGGCAGCGCAGCCAGCGCATCCGGCACCAGTGAATCGACCTGCACCTGCGAAGCGTCAAGCGCCAAGCCGCTGCTGCGCGCGAGGATCAACAGCTTGCGCCGCACATCCTCGCCGGACAGATCCAGTCGCGGGTCCGGCTCGGTGTAACCGGCCGCCAGCGCTTCACGCACCGCCGCCGAAAACGGCGACTGGCCGTCATAGCGATTGAACAGCCACGCCAGCGAGCCGGAAAGCACGCCCTCGATGGCATGGATGTGATCGCCACCGGCCACCAGTGCACGCAGGCTGCTGAGCAATGGCAGGCCGGCGCCGACGGTGGCACTGTCGCCGTAGCGCGCACCGCTGTCGGCGCAACGCTCGGCAATGGCCTGCGCGCGCGACAGGTGCGCACCACGGCCGAGCTTGTTGGCGGTCACCACGTGCACGCCGCGCGCCAACCACTGCACATGGCGCGCCGCTACGTCTTCGCTGGCGGTGGCGTCGACCACTACGTCTCCACGCTCCAGCCCTTCGGCGCCGGCCCATGGTGGCGAACTCTGCCCATCGCGCGGTGCACGGCGTGCCAGTTCCAACGGCAACGCCAGATCACGATCGATCGCCAGCGCCGTGCGCGAATTGGCCAGCCACTGCACGCTGGGCAACTCCAGCCCACGTGCCTGCAGCGCCTGGTAGCGCTGTACGAAGGCCGAACCGACGGTGCCGGTTCCGAGCAGCGCCAGGCGGCCAGTACCCAGCAGCGGAATTTCGACAGGCAAAGCGCTCATGCGTCTGCCGCCTGTTTGCCGCGCGCCACCGCGTTGATCACCGCTTCGGCGCGAGCCAGTGCGGCGTCCAGATCAGCCAGCAGGTCGCGCTCGCCTTCGATGCCGACCGACAGCCGCAGCAGGCCTTCGCTGATGCCCGCAGCAGCGCGCGCTTCGGCCGTCATCGCCGCGTGGGTCATGGTTGCCGGATGTGCGATCAGGCTCTCCACCCCACCCAGCGACTCGGCCAGCGTGAAGTAGCGCAGGCCATCGACAAACGCGCGCACAGCGGCATGCGGATCATCGCCGGCACAACTGGCCAGTTCGAAGGACAGCATCGCGCCGAAACCACTCTGCTGCCGGGCGGCAACGGCATGGCCCGGATGATCGGCCAGGCCCGGGTAGTAGACCTTGGCCACCGCCGGATGCGCATCAAGCAGTGCCACGATCGCGGCAGTATTCTCCTGGTGCGCGCGCAGGCGTGCATCCAGCGTACGCAGGCCGCGCAGGGTCAGGAACGCATCGAACGGTGAACCGGTAAGGCCCAGTGCATTGCCCCACCACACCAGCTGTTCGTGCACAGCGGGATCGCGGGCAATGACCGCACCGCCGACCACGTCGCTGTGTCCGTTGATGTACTTGGTGGTGGAATGCAGCACCAGGTCCGCACCGAACGACAGCGGTTGCTGCAATGCAGGTGACAGGAACGTGTTGTCCACCACCACCAGCGCACCGGCCTTGTGCGCCGCGTCGATGACGAAGCGCAGGTCGGTGATGCGCAGCAGCGGGTTGGATGGCGTTTCGACCAGCACCAGCTTCGGTTGCGTGGCCAGCGCCTGGGCCAACGCGCGCGGGTCGGTCAGGTCGGCGGTGACCAGTTCGAAATGGCCTTTCTTGGCCAGCGCGTTGAACAGGCGCCAACTGCCGCCGTACGCATCGTGTGGCACCACCAGGGTATCGCCGGGCTGCAGCAGTGCATTCAACACCAGGTTGATCGCGCCCATGCCGGTGGCAGTGACCACGCCGCCAGCGCCGCCTTCCAGTTCGGCCAGCGCTTCGCCCAACAGGTCGCGCGTGGGATTGCCACTGCGGGTGTAGTCGTACTGGCGCTTGTTGCCGAAGCCTTCGAAGCTGAAGTTCGACGACAGCACGATCGGCGGCGTGACCGCGCCATGGGCGGTGTCCCGATCGATGCCGGCGCGGACGGCGGCGGTGGTGCGACAACAGGACGGTTCAGCGGCGTGCAGGCTCATGCGGACTCTCCAGAAGTGCGGAAGGCGGAGGCGAGGATCGCGTCGATGCGATCGGTTTCTTTCAGGAAGGCATCGTGGCCATAGGGCGAACGCAGCACGCGCAGGCTGCCGCGCGGGCCCAGTCCTTCAACCAGGCCGACCAGGTCGGCCAGCGGCACCAGGCGGTCGCCTTCAACGGCAACCACCACGGTCGGCGGCAGGATCGCGCCCGGGTCCACGCGGTGCAGGTCGATCGACTCGGACAGCCGCAGGTAGGCATTGACCGGCGTGCGCGCGACGTACTGCGCACCAGCCGCGTCGAGGTAATCTTCGGCGGCGACACGGACGCGGCCATTGACCACTTCCGGTGCCGCGTCGAAGCGCTCACCGAATTCTTCCGGCGTGCGATAGCTGAGCATCGCGAACTGGCGCGCCAGCGCCAGGCCATGGTCTTCGCCACACTGCAGCTGGCCCAGCGCCACGGCACGGCGCTGCAGCGCACGCCAGGCGGCGGCATACGGATGCGGGCGGTGCGCGCCGCTGGCCAGCACCAGCTGGCGTACCCGGGCACGGTGGCGGATCGCGAACTGCTGGCCGACAAGCGCGCCGTAGGAATAGCCGACGAATGCCTTCAATGCGCGAATGCCGAGGTGATCCAGCAGCAGGGCCAACGCATCGGCCTGGTCGGCGGTATCGATCGGCACATCCAACGCACCGTCGGCACCGATGAAATCGAACGCGAGCACACGCAGCTGCTGCGGATCCAGGGCGCGGCCGCTGCCGACCAGGCCTTCGGCCCAGCCCTTCTCGGTGAACTGTGCATTGGAGGCCACATGGCGGTGTGCGGAAATGCCGCCGGCCAGCACCACCACCGGTGCGTTGATCGGACCGACCCACTCGTAGCGCAGGCGCACCGGGCAAGGGCCGGCATGACGCATCGACAGCACGGCGGCGAACTCGCCGCGCTCGGCGTGCACGTGGTCATCGACCGGCACGCTGACGGGGACAAAGGGTTCGGGGCGAAGCACGGTGCTGGTGGCGAAGCTCATGGCGGGTTCCGGTAGGGAAATCGGCCATCGAGCCTTCGCGGGGCTCGCGTTCGAAATGCACGTGGTGTGCAGGTTCGAACCATCTTTCGGTGGACGCCACGGTCCCCGCAGGATTTGGCACCTACGCAAGCGCTTTCGCGTCTGCGGGCTGCCCCGGCTTCAAAGGGCCTGTCCCTCTGCCGGTCTCGATGGTGGAGCCACGATGCCAGTCCTTTCCGGGCATGTCAATCCCTTCATGCGGATAGAGAGATGAATAAGCGGAGGGCCCGCCACCCTTCCCCCTTCCCGGCAGCTTGCGTAGAGTTCCGGCGGTCCATGTCGCTGGAGTCTTCGATGCGCCGCCTGCCCCTGTCCTGCCTGCTGCTGTCCCTGTTGGCGAGCGCCGCCGCGAACGCCGCCGACTGGCGCCAGGGCTGGGGAATGGTGCCGAAGACTGCAGCCGCGCCCAGTGCCGAGGCGGCGCCGCAAGCGGCGTCGATGGCCCGCCTGCGGCTGCAGCCGATCGGCGACCAGTGGCAGGCACGAATCGACAATCCGCTGTCCGGCCCGGTGCAGATCGAGCTGCGCGCCGCACCCGGCACGCAAGTAGAGGGCCTGCCGCTGCAGTCTCTGGTGCAGGCCACCGGCAGCCTGGTGGTCGGCCATCTTCCCTCCCCGTCCAGCGGCAAGGCACTGGACCTTCGCCTGCAGTCGGTGCCGGGCAATCCGGCCGCGCGCGCCGAAGACGTCGCCTATCGCCTGCCCTTCGAGGCTGTCCAGCTGCGCGTGGACCAGGCCCCGCAGGGCCGGTTCAGCCACGATGACGAGGAGAACCGCGACGCCATCGACTTTGCCCTGCCCGAAGCAACGCAGGTCCTGGCCGCCCGCGAGGGCACGGTGATGCAGGTACAGGACGGTTTCCGCGGCAATGGCCTGGATCGTGAACGCGATGCCGGACGCGCCAACTTCGTTCGCATCCTGCACAGCGACGGCAGCATGGCGATGTACGCCCACCTGCAGGCCGGTGGCATGCGCGTCCGGCCAGGCCAGGCCGTGCAGGCTGGCCAGCCGATCGGCCTGTCCGGCAACAGTGGCTACAGCACCGCCCCGCACCTGCACTTCGTGGTGCAGCTCAACCGGGGCATGGGCCTGCGCTCGGTGCCGGTGCGCATCCTCGCCCCACAGGGCGAATTGCACTTCGCCCGCGAGGGCAGCGGCGACGCCAGCGCCGGGCGCTGACCCGCCGACGCCAGCAGGCCGGTATAATCGGGCGCTTATCTCTTTGAAAAGCGCCCCGTGCGGGCGCCACTGCCATGTCCGAAGTCGCCACCGAAGCGTCGCGTCGCCGCACGTTCGCCATCATTTCCCACCCTGACGCCGGCAAGACCACGCTGACCGAAAAGCTGCTGCTGTTCGGCGGCGCGATCCAGATGGCCGGCTCGGTGAAGGGCCGCAAGGCTGCCCGCCACGCCACCTCGGACTGGATGGCGCTGGAAAAGGAGCGCGGCATCTCCGTCACCTCCTCGGTGATGCAGTTCCCGTACGAAGGCAAGATCATCAACCTGCTCGACACCCCCGGCCACGCCGACTTCGGCGAGGACACCTACCGCGTGCTGACCGCGGTGGACTCGGCGCTGATGGTGATCGACGTGGCCAAGGGCGTGGAAGAGCGCACCATCAAGCTGATGGAAGTGTGCCGCCTGCGCGACACCCCGATCATGACCTTCATCAACAAGCTCGATCGCGAGGGCAAGGAGCCGATCGACCTGCTGGATGAGGTTGAAAGCGTGCTCGGCATCCAGTGCGCACCGGTCACCTGGCCGATCGGCATGGGCCAGCGCCTGAAGGGGGTGGTCCACCTGATCACCGGCGAAGTGCACCTGTACGAACAGGGCCGCAACTTCACCCGCCAGGATTCGACCATCTTCCCGTCGATCGATTCGCCCGGGTTGGCCGAGAAGATCGGCGAGCGCATGCTGGCCGATCTGCGCGACGAACTGGAACTGGTGCAGGGCGCCAGCCACCCGTTCGACCTGCAGGCCTATCGGGCCGGCAAGCAGACCCCGGTGTTCTTCGGTTCGGGCGTGAACAACTTCGGCGTGCAGCCGCTGCTGGACTTCTTCGTCGAGCACGCGCCGTCGCCGCAGGCACGCTCCACCACCGGCCGCGACGTCGCCCCGCAGGAGCCGAAGCTGACCGGCTTCGTGTTCAAGATCCAAGCCAACATGGATCCGCAACACCGTGACCGCGTGGCGTTCATGCGCGTCTGCTCGGGCCGGTTCACTGCCGGCATGAAGACCCTGCACGTGCGCACCGGCAAGGACATGAAGCTGGCCAATGCGCTGACCTTCATGGCCAGCGACCGCGAAATCGCCGCAGAGGCGTGGCCGGGCGATGTCATCGGCATCCACAACCACGGCACCATTTCCATCGGTGACACCTTCACCGAAGGCGAAGCGATCACCTTCACCGGCATCCCCAACTTCGCCCCGGAACTGTTCCGTCGCGCCCGCCTGCGCGATCCGCTCAAGCTCAAGCAGCTGCAGAAGGGCCTGGCACAGTTGTCCGAGGAAGGCGCGACCCAGTTCTTCCGCCCGCTCACCAGCAACGACCTGATCCTGGGTGCGGTGGGCGTACTGCAGTTCGATGTGGCTGCCTACCGCCTGAAGGACGAGTACGGCGTGGAAGCGACCTTCGAGCCGGTCAGTGTCACCACCGCACGCTGGGTCCATTGCAGCAACGAGAAGAAGCTGGAGGAGTTCCGCGAGAAGAACGCGCTGAACCTGGCCCTCGACGCCGCCGGCCACCTGGTCTACCTGGCACCGACCCGGGTCAACCTGCAGCTGGCGCAGGAACGCGCGCCGGATGTGCGTTTCTCGGCAACCCGTGAAGCCGCGCATACGGTCACCGGCAACTGATTGCAGCGACCATACGGTGGCGGGGGTGCACGCGCCCGCCATCGCGGCGATGATAGGGGGGTGCGGGTCCCCCTCCCTGCAGACGATGCCCATGCCATGTCCACGACTTCCGTTGTTTCGATCCGTGAAGAAATTGCCAGCGCCCTGACCCACGGGCTGGGTGCGGTGCTTGCCCTGGCCGCCAGCGCGGTATTGATCACCCTGGCCGCGATCTACGGCGATGGCTGGCAGCTGGCCAGCGCGATCGTGTTCGGCATCGCCCTGCTGCTGCTGTACACCGCCTCCACGCTGTACCACGCCATCCAGCACCCGCAGGCCAAGGGCCGCCTGAAGGTGTTCGACCATTGCGCGATCTATGTGCTGATCGCCGGCACCTATACCCCATTCACCCTGATCGGCCTGCGCGGACCCTGGGGCTGGGGCATGTTCACCGCGATCTGGGCGCTGGCGCTCGGCGGCGTGGTGTTCAAGCTGTTCTACACCGGCCGCTTCAAGCTGCTGTCCACGGTGATCTACATCGCCATGGGCTGGCTGGTGGTGGTGGCAATCAAGCCGATGTGGGCCTCGATCGACGGCGGCACCCTGGCCTGGCTGTTCGGCGGCGGCCTGTCCTACACGCTGGGCACCTACTTCTATCACCGCGAATCCATCCCCTATTCGCATGCGATCTGGCATCTGTTCGTGATCGGCGGCAGTGTCTGCCACTTCGTCGCAGTGACCCGACAGGTGCTGTGACTCTCGATCAGAGGTAGCGCCAAGCCCTGCCTGGCAAGCAGGCGTTCGCTCTGCACGCCATGCACATGAACGCTTCGCGCCCCGTCCACCGCGACGGGGCAACCATGACAGCGTGAATGCTGCCTCTGCTCCTGCTGCTCCCAAGGCGTCGCGCTGGCGCCTGCGTCGCCCCGGTCCACGCGGGCTGCGTTGGCTCGCCGTGCTGGTGTTCCTGTTCGCGGCACTGCTGGTCCTCATTGCCCTGTGGGACTGGAACTGGTTCAAGGGCCCGGTGGAGCGTGCGGTGCAGGCCCGTACCGGGCGCGCCCTGCACATTGGCAACCTGGATGTCGACCTCGGCCGTACCACCACCGTGCGTGCCGATACCCTCACCTTCGCCAATGCGCCTTGGGCGAAACAGCCAAACATGGCAAGCGCCGACCGGGTCGAGATCGACGTGCGCGTGTGGCCACTGCTGCGCGGCAACGTGCAGCTTCCCGAAGTCCGCCTGACCCGCCCTGACGTACTGCTGGAGACGGCGCCGCGCAAAGGTGACCCGGGCAACTGGAATTTCCTCGGCGACAGCAAGGGCGGCGCTACACCGCAGCTCAAGCGCCTGCACATTGATGATGGCCGCCTGCAGTTCCTCGACGCACTCGGCCGCACCGATATCCTGGTGAATGTGCGCAGCGGCGAACCAAAACAGGTCGACGCTGCACCACCGTTGCTGGTAGCCGGCAAAGGCCGCTGGCAGAGCAATCCCTTCGTCCTGAGCGGTGGCACCGAATCGCCGCTTGAACTGACCGACAGCGCCCATCCCTTCCGCATCCATCTGGATGGTCGCGCCGGTGCCACCCATGCCGTCGCCAGCGGCACCTTGACCAACCCGTTCCAGCTGCAGGTGTTCGACCTGCAGTTCGCGCTGAGCGGTAACGACCTGGCCGATCTGTATCCATTGCTGGGCATCGCCATTCCGCCCTCCCCGCCGTATGCCCTGGATGGCCGCCTGAAGCGCGATCACCAGGTGTGGCGCTACGAGCGCTTCACCGGCAAAGTCGGCGACAGTGATCTGGGCGGCGACGTGCAGTTCGACGTCTCCCGGGAACGTCCGCGGATGACCGCGAACCTGGTGTCGCGTCGTCTCGATTTCGATGACCTTGCCGGCTTCGTCGGTGCACCGCCGAAGACCGGCGGCGGTGAGACCGCCAATGCAGAACAGAGGGCCGAGGCTGCGCGCGTGGCTGTCAGCGCGAAGGTGTTGCCGGCCACCCCGTACAACCTCGGCAAGCTGCGTGCGATGGATGCCGACGTGCGCTGGAAGGCCCAGCGCATCAATGCGCCGAAGCTGCCGCTGGACGACATGGATGCGCATCTGCTGCTGGATGATGGTGTGCTGCGGCTGGACCCGCTGAACTTCGGCGTTGCTGGCGGCGACATCCGCAGCACGATCCGCATGGATGCACGCCGCCCGCAGATCGCCACTTCGCTCAAGGCCAGCGTGCGCGGCGTGCAGCTGGGCCAGTTGTTCCCCGATGCCAAGCTGGCCGAGCAGGCCAAGGGGGGGATCAGCGGCAATATCGACCTGACCGGCAACGGCAACTCGATCGCAGCGATGCTCGGCAGCAGCAGCGGCAACGTGGCGTTGGGCATGGGCCGCGGCCATGTCGGCAACCTGCTGATGGAAGTGGCGGGGTTGGACATCACCGAATCGCTGAAATTCCTGTTCACCGGCGACAAGCAGATTCCACTGCGCTGCGCCTTCGCCGATTTCGGCGTGCGCGACGGCCTGATGCATACCCGGTCGATGGCGGTGGACACCACCGACACGATCATCCTCGGCGAGGGCGATGTCAGCCTGCGCGATGAAACCCTGGACCTGCTGCTGAAGCCACGCCCCAAGGACAGGAGCATCCTGGTGCTGCGCTCGCCGCTACGGATCGGCGGCACGTTCAAGGACCCGTCATTCCGCCCCGACTTCAAGGCGCTGGGTATCCGCGGTGCGGTGGCGTTGACGCTGGGCAGCATCGCGCCGCCGGCGGCACTGCTGGCCACCATCGAGCTGGGGCCGGGCAAGGATGCCGACTGCGGTGGGCACTACGCGAAGTAGAGCGGGCGTTCGGCGCCTTTGTTGATTTTGGCTTGAGGGGTACGGGTGGCCCAGGCAGGACACGCCGTGAACCCATCCGTGGGGGCTCGATGGCGCCATCCATGGCGCCAACGGTCCTGCCTGGGCCACCCGTACCCCTCCCGACAGTTTCCTGAGCCCGCGGAACGAGAGCAGGAAATCAAGATCAAAAGAAGAAGCACAGAGCAAAATCAAAAGCAGTGCCAACCAAGGTTGGCATCTACCAACGGCAGATAGTCGGGGGATTAAGCCAACCGCGTTCGCAGGAACGTGTCCAGAGGCGTCGGGTGCGGCTGGGCAGGACCGTGAGGCGCATCCATGCGCCGACCGAGCCCCCATGGATGGGTTTACGGCGTGTCCTGCCCAGCCGCACCCGACGCCTTCCCGACGAATCAGGAAGGCGCTGCTTTGGCTTTGGATTTGGCAGTTGCTTGAAAAAGCGGGCCGGCGGGCCGCAGGCCCGCCAGCGACAAACTCACCCCGCCACGATGTACTGCTGCAGCTGATCCAGCTCGCGCCGCTGCGCATCGATCACCGACTTCACCAGATCACCGATGGAAATCACCCCAAGCACCTGCCCGCCCTCGACCACCGGCAGATGGCGGATGCGGTAATCGGTCACCAGTTGCAGGCAGTGTTCCACCTGCTCACCCGGGGTCACCGTCACTACGTTCGCGGTCATGATCTCCGACACAGCGGTATCGCGCGACGAACGATCGTGGAGCACGATCTTGCGTGCGTAGTCACGCTCGGACAGGATCCCGACCAGTCGCGGTCCATCCATCACCAGCACCGCACCGATGCCCTTCTGCGCCATCAGCCGGATCGCATCGATCACCGCCGCGCCAGGCGCGACCGCATGCACTTCAGGGGACTTGCCGTCCAACAGTTGCCGTACCGACGTCATCTGCCTGCCCTCCCAGGGTGGGTTGCAGGTCCGAGTCTGCCACGGAAGGGGCCAACCATGCGTCAACCAGGTACAACGGCCGTTGCTTGGACTCCTCGTACAGGCGTCCCAGGTACTCGCCGATCAGCCCCAGCGCGATCAACTGCACGCCGCCCAGGAACAGGATCACCGCCATCATCGTCGGCCAGCCGGCCACCCGGTCGCCATATATCGCCGCCTTTGCGATCACCCAGATGGCAAACACGAACGCCACGCCCGCGGTGGCCAACCCCATGTAGGTGGCCGCCCGCAGCGGGACCGTCGAGAAGCCGGTGATGCCTTCCAATGCGAAGTTCCACAGCCGCCACAGGCTGAACTTGCTGCTGCCGGCCAAGCGGGCATGGCGGTGATACGGCACCGCCACGCGGCGGAAACCGACCCAGCTGAAGAGCCCTTTCATGAACCGGTGACGTTCGCGCATCTCGCGCAATGCGCTCAACGCGCGCGGCGACAGCAAACGGAAATCGCCGGTATCGGCCGGAATGGGCGTGCGCGAAAGGCGCCCTATCACCCGGTAGAACATCGACGCGGTCGCACGCTTGCTCCAGCTCTCACCGTCGCGCACCAGGCGGGTGCCGTAGACATTGTCATAGCCCTCGCGCCAGCGTTCGACAAACTGCGGCACCAGTTCCGGCGGGTCCTGGCCATCGGCGTCGAGGATCATCGCCGCGCCTTCGCGCACCTGGTCCAGGCCGGCGGTCAGCGCCGCCTCCTTGCCGAAGTTGCGCGACAGCTTGAGCGCCGATACCCGCGGGTCAGTCTGGGCCAGCGAGGTGATCAACGACCAGGTCGTGTCACTGCTGCCGTCATCCACGTACAGGATGTGCCCATCGATTTCGGCCAGGCCATCCAGTACCGCGCACAACCGCGGATGCAGCTGGGGCAGCGCCAGTTCCTCGTTATGCGCGGCAATGACGAAAGTAAGGCGTTCGCGTGTCATCGCGCGATTGTACGTGGTTGACGGACCTGCAGCCCGTCAGTCCACGGTTCGAAGTTCCCGCTTGCCGCACGAATACACGAATAGCAGAGGTACCACCAGCACCGCTCGCATCCCTCAGTCCTCCGCCAGATACCCCGCTCCACCCAGCTGCCGTGCCTGCCGCTGGATCCACGCCGCACGGCGCTGCACGTACGGGCCGGGCTTGGCCGCGTTGTAGCGACGCGGCGCCGGCAGCACTGCCGCCAGACGCGCGCTCTCCGCGGGACTCAGCCGCGCGGCGTCCTTGCCCCAGAATGTCTGCGCCGCCGCCTGTGCGCCATACACGCCGTCGCCGAACTCGGCGATGTTGGCGTACATCTCCAGGATCCGCTGCTTCGGCCAGAACGCTTCGATCAGCACCGTGTACCAGACCTCCAGGCCCTTGCGGATCCAGCTGCGGCCCTGCCACAGGAACAGGTTCTTGGCCACCTGCTGGCTGATCGTGCTGGCCCCGCGCAGGCGCCCGCCGCGCGCGTTGTGGTCGCGCGCCTTTTCAATGGCCTGCAGATCGAATCCGCTGTGCTCAGGGAAGCGCTGGTCCTCGGCGGCCACCAGCGAAATGGGAAGGCTCGGCGCCATCTGGTCCAGGTCCCGCCACTGGTAGTGCAGCCGGTAGGACCAGTCGCCTTCACCCAGTGCCTCGCCGAAACGCCAGACCATCACCGTGGACAGCGGCGGATCGATGAAACGCAGCACCAGCACCTGCAGGCAGCTGAAGGCCACGAACAGCACCGGCAGCCACAGCAGCCGCTTCCAGCGCCAGCGCCGACGTGGCGCCGTGTCGGCGGCGGCCACTACCTTGTCCTGCTCTCCCCCTGCCCCCATTACTGGTGCATCCTTCTTATGCCTGGTTGTCGGCGCATTATCCGGCAACCATCCCCGTTTCCGCGCGATGTGAGCCGATGACCGCCCAATCCGATTCCCTTATCCGTTTCCTGCTCCCCGACGCCGGTGTCCGTGGCGTCCACGTGCGCCTGCAGGCCACCTGGCAGGACATCCAGTCCCACGGCGAGTATCCGGACAGTGCCACCGAACTGCTCGGCGAGGCCTGCATAGCCTCGGCGCTGTTCACCGGCCACACCAAGGTGGACGGCCGCCTGTCGATCCAGCTGCGCAGCAACACCGCCCTGCGCACGCTGTTCGCCGAATGCACTGCCGCCGGCACCCTGCGCGGCATCGTCCAGCTGGCCGAAGGCGGTGACGCCCCCCGCGACCTGACCGACCTGGGCCAGGACTCGCTGCTGGCCATCACCATCGAGAACCCGGGCCTGGATCCGCGCGAACCGCAGCGCTACCAGAGCCTGGTCGCACTGACCGCGCCGGAACTGGATGAAGCGTTCGAGGACTACTTCCGCCAGTCCGAGCAGTTGCCGACGCGCCTGTTGCTGGCCGCCGACCGCGACGGCGCTGCCGGCCTGCTGCTGCAGAAGCTGCCAGGCGACGAGGGCGACGACGACGGCTGGGCCCGCGCCAGCGCGCTGTTCGACACCCTGGGCAAGGCCGAGCTGCTGGCCACCCCGGCCGAGGAGCTGCTGCACCGGTTGTTCCACGAGGAGAAGGCGGAGCTGGTAGGTGACAAGGCGCTGTCCTTCGCCTGCTCCTGCTCGCGTGAACGGGTCGCCTCGATGCTGTTCTCGCTGGGCGAGGAAGAGGCGCGTGCCGCTGCCGAAGACACCGGTGCGGTGGACGTACGTTGCGAATTCTGCGGACAGGAGTATCACTTTCCGTTGACGGAGTTCGGCATACTGTTCCACGGTGCCAAGGGGGCTGTACCGGCACCTGAACGTCTTCAGTAAAAAAGAATGAGTCTTGTATCTGGGGAGGAACAAGGCTTGTTAAGAATTCATAAACACCCTAGGATCGAGTTCCCGCCCCAGCGGGAACTTTCACTGTCCGTCACTGTCTGAACTGGTCCGATGCGTACCTTCCTGCGTCTACCGCTGGCCCTGCTGATCGCCCTTGGCGCGATCACGGGCGTGCATGCGCAGAGCAAGGACACCCGCACCGTGATCCCGGTCTGGAACAAGGGCAGTGGCAAGGTCGAGGCCCTGCTGTACCTGGAGCCGACCGGTGAACAGGCCGTCGGCGCACGCTGGCATTTCGGCCGCAATTCGCTCGATGCTGCGTTCGGCCTGTCCTCGGGCGACTCGCTGGGCCTGCTGTGCAGCAGCAGCAGCGGTTCGAGCATCAGCGGACTGGCGAGCCATTGCATGCTGGCCAGCCTGGGTGACGACGATGACGCCATCGGCTCCAACCGGCGCCTGACCGGCACCGCCGCACTCAACCGTGGCACCGGCCGCCTGGGAATCACTGCCGGCACCGGTCGCGAGACCCTGCCCGCCTGGCTGGCGACGCCCAGCAAGACCCCCTCGCTGCGCGCCGAACAGAATGACCTGACCGTGTTCGCACAGAAGAACATCGGTCGCGAAGGCTTTGTCTCCATCGCCGGCACGTATGCCAAGGCACGCCTGGTACCCCTGGCTGACGCCTCTCCGGCCATCGTCGACCGCTGGGACAGCAAGAGCCTGAGCCTGGGCGCCGGCTACGGCAATTTCAGTGGCAGCATCATCGGCCGCGTGGTTGACGTTCCCGGCAAGCCCGGCAAATGGGAAGGCCTGGGCATCGGCCTGACCTGGCGCACCCCGTGGTCCGGCCAGCTCACGGTCGGTGCGGAGAACGTCATCAGCCGTGGCAAGAACCCGTTCTCCCCGCGCAACGAAAGCAACGATGACGGCACCGTGCCGTATGTGCGCTACGAGCAGGATCTGTAGTCGCTCATCGACTGGTAAAACAAGCTGTGTTCAACATCGGGCGCCTTGGGGCGCCCGAATTGTTTCTGGACACATCTGTCAAGTGCGAAAAGCACGCGTCTGTTACATACGGATACATCACGACATGCATCAACTGAAACTTTTTTGTGCCTCGGAAGCTGGCAGATGTGGTCGCGCCCCTGCACGCATCCAGATAACCCCTTGAATTAAAAGAAATCAAAGCGCATTCAGGCGTAACCACAGCGTGAATTAACGCAGCTTTAATTTTTGGCGAAGGCCCGTTACTATCGATTCAGCCTCGCGATTTTGGAGCCCTCTTTTGGACTTCGCCGCGCAGGCACTACCCCAGCCAAGATTTCTTGGAGAGAGAGAGCCAATGAATTTCCAGTCCAACAAGCTGCGTGACGCTGTCGTCGTCGCGCTGATCGCCGGTGCGGCGACGTCCGTAACGGCCCAGGCGCAGGAAGCGACCAACCTGGATCGCATCTCGGTGACCGGTTCGCGCATCAAGAGCACCGACATCGAAACCTCGCAGCCGGTGCTGAGCCTGACCCGTGCCGACATCGAAAAGCAGGGCGTGACCTCGGTTGCCGACATCCTGCAGCGCGTTGCCGCCAACGGTGCCGCACTGAACCGCACCTTCAACAATGGCGGTGACGGTTCGGCCGGCGTCAGCCTGCGCAACCTGGGCGCCGAGCGCACCCTGGTGCTGGTCAACGGTCGCCGCTGGACCACCGGTCTGGACGGCAGCGTCGACCTGAACACCATCCCGACCGCGATGATCGAGCGCATCGACGTCCTGAAGGACGGTGCTTCGACCATCTACGGTTCGGACGCCATCGCCGGCGTGGTGAACATCATCACCAAGCAGAACTTCGACGGCGCCGAAGCGAACTTCTACAAGGGCCAGTACAGCGCTGGCGACGGCGAGCGTGAAGCGGCTGACTTCACCATTGGCACCACCACCGATCGCGCATCGCTGGTGCTGGGTGTGTCCTATGTGAACGAAAAGGAAGTCATGGCAGGTGATCGCAAGATCTCCGCCGGCGGCCCCCCGTTCTTCGGCGGCCAGAGCGGCACCGGCATCCCGGGCTCCTATATCCGCAATGACGAGCGCTACGTCATCATCAATGGCGTTGAAACCCTGTTCGACGCCAATGTCCACGGCTACAACACTTCGCCGGACAACTACCTGCTGACCCCGAACGAGCGCACCTCGCTGTTCGCCACCGGCTCGTACAACATCACCGACAACGTCATCTTCCGCACCGAGGCGATGTACAACGAGCGCAAGTCCGAACAGCTGCTCGCGGCAATGCCGGTGACCGGCCGTCGCCTGAGCGCCAGCAGCATCTACAACCCGTACGGTGAGGATCTGACCGGTGTGAATCGCCGTTTCAATGAGACCGGCGGCCGCTCGTTTAACCAGAATGTCAAGAATTGGCACTTCTACGGTGGCTTCGAAGGCTTCTTCGAATTCGCTGATCGCAACTTCGACTGGGACGTCGGCTACCGTTACGACAAGACCGACCAAAATGATCTGACGTATGGCCTGTTCAACGTCCAGCGCTTGAACGAAGCCTATGGTCCGTCGGCCATTCAGGGCGGCCAGGCTGTCTGTCTGACCGCAGGCGGCGCTGTCATTCCAGGCTGCGTGCCGATGAATCCGCTGGGCGGGCTGGGCTCGATCTCGCAGGAAGCACTGGACTACGCCTCTTTCACCGCGCATGACTCGGCCAGCCTGGTTTCCAAGAGCTATTACGCCAACATCTCCGGTGAAATCGTGCAGTTGCCGGCAGGTGCGCTGGGCTTCGCAGCAGGCTATGAAGGCCGTAAGGAAAGTGGCCAGTTCGATCCGGACGCGTTCATTGCCGCTGGCCTGAGCACCGGCAACGGTGCGGCACCGACCAAGGGCTCCTACGACCTGGACGAGTTCTTCCTGGAACTGTCGATCCCGATTCTGGCTGACCTGCCGGGCGCGAAGCTGCTGGACCTGAGCATCGCCTCGCGCTTCTCCGACTACAGCAACTTCGGTAACACCACCAACAACAAGTTCGGTTTCCGCTGGAAGCCGATCGATGACCTGATGGTGCGTGGTAACTACTCCGAAGGCTTCCGCGCGCCGAGCATCAACAACCTGTATCGCGGCGACGCCGATTCGTTCGAAACCTATGCCGATCCTTGCTCGGCCTCCAGCGGTCGTCGTACCGGTGCGGTGGCTGCACAGTGCGCCGCTGAAGGCGTACCGGCGAACTTCCAGCAGCCGGGTGCCGGCAGCGGTGCCAACAAGCAGACCCCGGAAGCGTTCACCTGGAAGTCGAATCCGGATCTGAAGCCGGAAACCTCGACCAGCAAGACGCTGGGCCTGGTGTGGAGCCCGAGCTTCGTGCAGGGCCTGAACGTGACCCTGGACTGGTGGCAGATCAAGATCGAAGACGCGATCACCCGCCCGGCGATCCAGGACATCATGGATCGCTGCTACGGTGGCTCCCCGCAGGAACAAGCAGCCTACTGTGGCCTGATCACCCGTGATCCGAACTACGGCACTGCCACCCAGCGCTACACCATCACCAACGTCGACATGCCGCTGCAGAACCTGTCGTCGTACAAGGTGGAGGGCTGGGATCTGGGCATCCTGTACAAGCTGCCGGAAACCTCGTTCGGTCAGTTCACCATCAGCCTGGACGGCACCTACCTGTCCAAGTGGGATACGAAGTCGACCGAAGATGCACCGCTGGACGGCCGCGCTGGTCGTTACCTCGACCAGGATCCGTACTGGCGTGTCCGTTCCAACCTGTACGTCGACTGGTCGTACGGCGATTTCGGCGTCAACTACGGCTTGCGCTACAAGTCGGGCATGACCGAAGACTGCCCGTTCGATCCGGTGGGTGACGCCGACCTGGTGGGCTACTGCTCCGATGGCCAGAACGGCAAGAACCACATGGGCGCGACCACCTACCACGACATCCAGTTCCGTTACAACACTCCGTGGAAGGGCACCATCATGGTCGGCCTGAACAACGTGTGGGACAAGGATCCGCCGGTCTCGTACTCGGTCTCCTACAACATGTTCGACCCGCAGTACGACCTGCCGGGCCGTTACATGTACATGCAGTACAAGCAGAAGTTCTGATCGATCCACTGATCAGCTGACGCAGCAACGGCCCCGAAAGGGGCCGTTGTTTTTTGTACGTTCGTTGCTGGCGTCAACACCAACGAAAAAGGCCGCGGCATTGCCGCGGCCTTCAGCATCCAGCGATGAAGAACGCTCAGCCGTTCGGAATCAGGGTGTCGATCAAGTGCTCGACATACGCCTCGAAATCCTCGCGCGCCTGCTTGGGCTGCTGCAGTTGCAACGACAGCTGCAGGAAGCCTACGTAGGCCGCATAGGCCAAGCGTGCGCGGTGGCGTGCATCGGTCGAGCTCAGGCCCGCCTGGCGGAACGAGGCGATCAGGTAATCGAGTCGGCGTTGCGACACACGGTCGATCACCGGCCGCACCATCGGATGGTCCAGCGCCTTCAGCAGTTCGCTGTAGATGATGTGCGGCTGCACTTCGTGCGCCACCATCTGGAACAGCTGGCGCAGGCGCACGCGCGGGTCTGGCACGTCTTCCAGGCTGCCGAACACCTGTTCCTGCTCGAACAGTTCCCAGCGCTCCAGCGCTGCCTGCAGCAGCGCATCACGCGAGGGGAAGTGCCAGTAGAAACTGCCCTTGGTCACGCCAAGGCGGCGCGCCAGCGGCTCCACCGCGACGGCACTCACACCTTGCTCGGCAATCAGATCGAGGGCCGCCTGGGCCCAGTCTTCGGCACTCAGGCGGCTGTTGCGGCCGGCGCGCGGTTCGCCGGCGGAAGCGTCAGGTTGATTCATTCGCTGATTTAACCATACGCCGAGGTTCGTTGCAGTACGCGGTTGCGGCCGAAACCGTCGACAGCCGGGCCAGAGAGGATTCCTGCAGCGCACCATACCGCACAGTATTGACATCCTGTCGAAGCAATCCATACTAGCGAGTATGGTTATGTCCCCTACTCCCGCTGCATTCCATGACCTGCGTCTGGAGGCTGCCCATGGCGCCTCGCTGGCTGCGACCGCCAGTACTGTCGGCCGTCGCGGTCGCGTGCTGTTCGCGCACGGCTTTGGCCAGACCCGCCATGCGTGGACGACCACGGCCAAGGCACTGTCGGCCGCCGGCCTGCACACCCTGGCCTACGACGCGCGCGGTCATGGCGATTCCGACTGGAACGCGCCCGGTCTGGCCTATCACGGCGAGCAGTTCGCTGATGACCTGATCGTGCTGGCCGGCGAGCAGCCGCGACCGCCGGTGCTGGTGGCCGCCTCGATGGGGGGCCTGTTCGGCCTGCTGGCCGAATCACGCTGGCCCGGGCTGTTCTCGGCGATGGTGCTGGTGGACATCACCCCGCGCTGGGACACTGCTGGCGTCGAACGCATCCTCGCCTTCATGACCGCGCACCCGGAAGGATTCGCCTCGCTGTCGCAGGCTGCCGATGTGATTTCGGCCTATGTGCCGCACCGCCCGCGCAAATCCGAGGATTCACTGCGCGCCCTGCTGCGCGACGATGGCCACGGCCGCTGGCGCTGGCATTGGGACCCGCGCCTGGTGGCCGAACTGGCCCGCGACAGCGAGCAGCACCAGGATGCACTGGCCGAGGCCGCGCGCCAGGTGAAGTGCCCCCTGCTGCTGGTCAGCGGTGGCCGCAGCGACCTGGTCACCCCGCAGACGGTGGCCGAATTCCTGGCATTGGCGCCGCACGCGCGCCACGTACAGTTGCCGCAGGCCACGCACATGGTCGCCGGTGATGACAACGACGCCTTTACCGCTACTGTGTTGGACTATCTGGACGTGTTGCCCGCAGCGGATGCTGCAGCTTCGTCCGCCATAAACGAGCACGTCACCGGAGCACGCTCATGAGCCTCGTCATTCCCTTCCTCGCCCTGCTGCTGGCAGGCGCGTTCGTTGCCTACCACCGCATGCGCCTGCTGACCTGGACGCTGATCAGCGTGGCCCTGCTGGTCGCCTGCTGGTTCATTCCCTACGTCAACCAGACCGCCACGATCGTCGCTGCCGCCGTACTGGCCGTGATCGCCGTGCCGCTGTTGCTGCCGTTCATCCGCAAGCCGCTGCTGACCGGCCCGATGATGAAGGTGTTCCGCAAGGTGCTGCCGCCGCTGTCGCAGACCGAGCGCATCGCCCTGGAAACCGGCTCGGTCGGCTTCGAAGGCGAACTGTTCACCGGTGACCCGGACTGGAACATCCTGCTGAACTACCCCAAGCCGCAGCTGACTGCTGAAGAGCAGGCCTTCCTCGATGGCCCGGTTGAAGAGCTGTGCAAGATGGTCAACGACTGGGAAATCACCCACGTCCATGCCGACCTGCCGCCGGAACTGTGGAGCTTCATCAAGAAGAACAAGTTCTTCGGGATGATCATTCCGAAGGAATACGGCGGCCTGGGTTTCTCCGCACTGGCCCACCACAAGGTGATCCAGAAGCTGGCCTCGGTGTCCTCGGTGGTCAGCTCGACCGTCGGCGTGCCGAACTCGCTGGGCCCGGGTGAACTGCTGGTGCATTACGGCACCCAGGAACAGAAGGACCAGTACCTGCCGCGCCTGGCCGATGGCCGCGAAGTGCCCTGCTTCGGCCTGACCGGTCCGTTCGCCGGCTCCGATGCCACCTCCATTCCCGACTACGGCATCGTCTGCAAGGGCGAGTGGAATGGCGAGCAGGTGCTCGGCGTCAAGCTGACCTTCGACAAGCGTTACATCACCCTGGCCCCGGTCGCCTCGCTGATCGGCCTGGCCTTCCGCATGTACGATCCGGATGGCCTGATCGGCCAGACCCGCGACATCGGCATCACCCTGGGCCTGCTGCCGCGCGAGACCGCCGGCGTTGAAATCGGCCGTCGCCACTTCCCGCTGAACTCGACGTTCCAGAACGGCCCGATCCGCGGCAAGGACGTGTTCATTCCGCTGACCCAGCTGATCGGTGGCGCTGCGATGGCCGGCAAGGGCTGGAACATGCTCAACGAGTGCCTGGCCGTGGGTCGCTCGATCACCCTGCCCTCCACCGCCAGCGGCGGTGCCAAGGCCGGTGCCGCAGTGACCGGCGCCTATGCGCGCATCCGCAAGCAGTTCGGCCTGTCGGTCGGCCGCTTCGAAGGCGTGGAAGAAGCGCTGGCCCGCATCGGCGGCAAGGCGTACAAGATCAGCGCGCTGTCGCAGGCCACCGCTGCCGCTGTGGACCGTGGTGACGTGCCGTCGGTGCCGTCGGCGATCGCCAAGTACCACTGCACCAACATGAGCCGCGAAGTGATCTCGGACATGATGGACGTGATCGGCGGCAAGGGCATCATCCTGGGGCCGCGCAACTTCGCCGGCCGCAGCTGGCAGGCCGCGCCGATCGCCATCACGGTGGAAGGCGCCAACATCATGACCCGCAGCCTGCTGATCTTCGGCCAGGGTGCAATCCTCTGCCACCCGTGGGTGCTGAAGGAAATGAAGGCCGCGCAGGACCCGGACACCCGTGCCGGCCTGCAGGACTTCGATCGCAGCCTGTTCGGCCACATCCGCTATGGCATCTCCAATGCCGTGCGTTCGTTCTGGTTCGGCCTGACCGGCGCGCGCTTCGGTGCCGCCCCGGGCGATGCCTACACCCGCCGCTACTTCCGCAAGCTGGACCGCTACTCGGCCAACCTGGCGCTGATGGCCGACATCTCGATGATGACGCTCGGCGGCAAGCTGAAGTTCAAGGAATCGCTGTCCGGCCGCCTGGGCGACGTGCTGAGCCATGTCTACATGACCAGCGCCATGCTCAAGCGCTACCACGACGAAGGCGCGCCGCAGGCCGACCAGCCGCTGCTGGCCTGGGCCTTCCATGACAGCGTGCACAAGATCGAGGAATCGCTGTCGGCCGCGCTGCGCAACTTCCCGATCCGTCCGATCGGCTGGCTGATGTGGGCATTGATCTTCCCGCTGGGCCGTCGTGCCGAGGCCCCGGGCGACCGCCTGAGCCGTCGCGTGGCTGCGCTGCTGATGGCGCCGAACGAAGCCCGCGACCGCCTCGCCAGCGGTGTGTTCCTGACCCCGTGCGAGAACAACCCGGGTGGTCGCATCAACAGCTACCTGAGCAAGGCGATCATGGCCGAGCCGGTGGAGCGCAAGTTCCTGAAGGCGCTGAAGAGCAAGGGCATCGAAGCGCTGGACTTCAACAGCCAGCTCGACGAAGCCGTGGCCGAAGGCGTGATCACACAGGACGAGCGCAGCCTGCTGGAAGAGCTGCGTACGCTGACCCTGGACACCATCACCGTGGACGACTTCGACACCCACGAACTGCGCGCGGCCAGCTACTACGACCGCCAGAACAAGGACCCGCACTCGCAGGCGGCCTGATCGCCCGCGACACGCGTTGCCTCGACGGCGGGCCTGGCCCGCCGTCGCTTTGTCCGCCGAACGGAAACCGCCATGTCCACGTCCCTGCTCTCGCTTTACCACCGCCTGCAGCGTTGGCCTGCCGGCAACTGGTTGTTCTCGCGCGCGGTGTGCTTCAAGGCGCCCTACTTCGCCAGCATCACCCCGCGCATCACTCTCCTCGAGAACGGCCGCTGCGAGGGCACGCTCGCCGACCGCCGCAAGGTGCGCAACCACATCGGTACGGTGCACGCGATCGCGATGTGCAATCTGGCCGAGCTGACCGCCGGGCTGATGGTCGATGCGTCGCTGGCGAAGGGCATGCGCTGGATCCCCAAGGGGATGCAGGTGCGCTATCTGGCCAAGGCCCGCGGCACGCTGCACGCGACGGCGTTGCCGGCGCAGCCGATCGTGGTGGCGGCCGAGGGCTACGCGTTGCCGGTGACGGTGAGTGTGCGCGACCGCGCGGGCACGGAGGTATTCAGTGCGGTCATCGACATGTGGGTGTCGCCGGCGAAGTGATGTTCCCGCGAACGGCGCAGCCCCTCGTGGGTTGGTCGCTGGAAGCGGGTCATGGGTTGAGCCGGAGGGCTGGGATGCCCAGGGGACGCCGTGAATACGTCCCTGTAGGCTCGGGCGCGCCATCCACGGCGCTTACGCCCCTGCGCATCCCACCCCTCCGGCCCCTGACAGATCTCTGCGGCGTCCACCCACGCAAGAGAAAAAAGAAGAGCAAAAGCAAAAGCGGCCCAGCGGCCGCTTTTTGCTTTTCGGTGTTGCTGTTGCTGTTGCTGTTGATCTTCTTTTTCTTCTCCGTGGGCTGGCCGCGCACGGAAACTGTCAGGGGTGGGGCGGGTGGGCCGTGCAGGGGC
>NZ_JBBPFR010000035.1:0-31615 GCF_037969685.1 Stenotrophomonas sp. G106K1
CCCCCCCCCCCCCCCCGACCCAACCCAACCCAGCATCTGCTTTCAGCGACCCTCCACGAGGGGCTGCGCCGTTGGCTGGAAACCCTAGGCCACCGCTTCGACCACCAGCGCGCTGCCCTGCACCGCCACCACCCGTACCAGCGTGCCGGCCGGCAGCTCCGGCCCACTCACCTGCCACGACGCATCGTCGATGCTGACCCTGCCCTGCCCGCCGACGATGGCCTGCTGCAATGGCACCACCCGCCCGACCAGTTGTTCAGCGCGACGGTTCAGCAGCGGCGCATCGCTCTGCCGCGCACGCGGCTTGCCCCAGTGCCGGTAGCACTGGATCGACAGCACGCTCAGCACCACGAAGGCGACCACCTGCCACAGCACCGGAATATCGGCGAACACCGCCACCAGCGCGAACACCGCCGCCGCGCCGATGCCGATCCACAGCATGAACGCGCCGGGCGCCAGCGCTTCGGCGGCGAACAGCAGCAACGCCAACGCACCCCAGGCAACGACTTCCCAGCGCATGTCAGCCTCCAATCGGCGGCGGCCGCTTCGCCGGCGGCCGGGTTTCCTGGTTGGACAGGGCCTGCTTGGCGAGCTCGGCCACGCCGGCGATCGAACCAATCACGCCGCTGGCCTCCATCGGCATCAGCACCAGCTTCTGGTTCGGCGACGTGGCCAGTTCCTTGAACGCTTCCACATACTTCTGTGCGATGAAGTAGTTGATGGCCTGGACGTCACCGTCGGCGATCGCCGCCGACACCACCTGGGTCGCCTTGGCTTCGGCTTCGGCCAGGCGCTCGCGGGCTTCGGCATCGCGGAACGCGGCCTCGCGCCGCCCCTCCGCTTCCAGCACCGTGGCCTGCTTCTCGCCTTCGGCACGCAGGATCTCGGACTGGCGCGAACCTTCGGCCTCGAGGATCTGCGCGCGCTTCTCGCGCTCGGCCTTCATCTGCCGTGCCATCGCATCAAGCAGGTCGCGCGGCGGCTGGATGTCGCGGATCTCGATGCGGTTGACCTTCACGCCCCAGGGGTTGGTTGCATGGTCGACCACGCTGAGCAGCTTGGCATTGATCACCTCGCGCTGGCTGAGTGATTCATCCAGGTCCATCGAGCCGATCACGGTACGGATGTTGGTCTGCACCAGGGCGATCATCGCCACTTCCAGCACGGACACCTCGTAGGCCGCCTTGGCCGCGTCCAGTACCTGGAAGAACACCACGCCATCGACACGCACGGCCGCGTTGTCCTTGGTGATCACTTCCTGGCCGGGCACGTCCAGCACCTGCTCCATCATGTTCACCTTGCGTCCCACCCCGTAGACGATCGGGATCAGGAAATGCAGGCCGGGCGACATCGTGTGGGTGTAACGGCCGAACCGCTCGACGGTCCATTCATAACCCTGCGGCACCATCCGCACCGCCTTGAACAGGATGACCACGGCCACGAAGGCCAGTACCGCGCTGAAGAACATGGTCGGGAACATCGCGCTTTCCTTATGGGAGACGTCCGGAGCCCAGCATAGCGCGCGGATGCAGGCAGTGCGGGTGCGGGACGTTCCAACGGAAAGCAGCCGAGCGTGGCCCGGCTTTACAGGATGAACCCGGTCAGATCCGGGTCGTGGCCAGGAAGCGCTCGCGGTCCTGCTGGGTCTGCCGGCGGATCTCGGCCAGCGCCTGGCTTTCGGTCGCCTCCAGCATCGCCTCGAACAGGCGCTGGAAGTGATGCCGCATCGCATTGCGTGCCGCGACCGGATCACGCGCACGCAGACCTTCGAAGATCGCCATGTGCTCGTCAGCGCGGCTGGCGCCATCGTCATGACACACCCGGGCGTACACCTCGGTCACCCGCGGCAGCTCGCTGCGCATGCGCCAGATCTGCTGCACGAAATACTCGACCACCGGATTGCCCGACAGGCGGGCGATGGCCAGGTGGAAGCGGCGGTCGTAATCGCCGGCCTCTTCATCGCTGAGGTCACGCCGGCACAGTGCTTCGGCCAGCACCTGCAGTTCGGCGATGCCGGCCTCATCGATATTGCTTGCCGCCAGCGCGGCTGCTTCTGCCTCGAACACGGCGCGCGCCGCGGTCAGGTCGAAGGCGCTGATATCGGGCAGCCCGCCGGCAGCCTGTGCCGGGCGCGGCTTCACATAGACACCCGAGCCGATGCGGATCGCGATCCAGCCCTGCGCTTCCAGGGCGATTTCCGCCTCACGGATGGTGACCCGGCTGACGCCGAAGCGTTCGGCAAGTTCACGTTCGCCCGGCAGGCGCGAACCCGACGGATATTCACCATCTTCAATCAGCTTGCGGAGCTTGGCGGCGATGGTCTGGTAGAGACGGTTGGCGGACATGCGGCTGACCCTTGGCGGTTCCCTCCGGGCCCGTCCCCGGCCACCGGGCACGGTGCGGGTCCGGTTGGAGCGACGGCGCGACCATTGGCCGCGCCGCCCTGTTCAGAACTTGTATCGTACACCGAAATACGCGCGCCGCCCGTAGCTCACCACCTCGCGGAAATTCCCGTAAAGCGGCTGGTATGCCACACGCGGTTCGTTGGTCAGGTTCATCAGTTCCAGCGACAGCGACAGCTGCTTGTTCACCCGGTAACGCAGGCGCAGGTCGACGCTGGTGTTGTCATCGTAATAGCGGTTCTGCTGCGCAGTATTGCCGGTGAAGTCCTGGTAATAGTGCGAACGGAACTTGCCGATGGCCTGGATGTTGAAGCGGCCCACATCCCAGTAGAGGGAACCGGACAGCACGTGCCGTGAGAAGCCGCTCAGGCCGGCCGGTGGCACGATGGCCGGGATGATCGATCCATCGGCGGCCACCTGCTCGCCCAACCGTGAATCCTGGGTCTGGTAGTCGGCGTCGGCATAGTTGTAGCTGACCTTGAAGCCGAGGCCGTCGAACGGCTTGGGCAGGTACGAGAACCGGTGGGTGGCACTGAGCTCGATACCGGTCAGGGTGCTGTCCTCGTCGGTAGTCACCTGCTGGCGCACCGGCACGGTCACCGTCTGTCCGTTGATGGTGTAGGTTTCCGGCACCAGCGCGGTGGCGGTGCCGCCGTTGAACTGCTTCCAGTACACCGCACCGGCCAGCAACGTGTCCGGGTTCGCATACCACTCCAGCGAGACGTCACCGTTCCAGGACATCAACGGCTGTGCGGCCGGATTGCCGCTGGCACTGATGTCGTCCAGCGCGTCGGCCAGGCCGGTATAGGTGGCATCACTGCTGACATTGATGGTGCGGCCGGCGCCGAGTGCGGCGATGTCCGGGCGTGACATCGCCCGGTAAGCACCCACCCGCAGCAGCAGGTCCGGCTTCAGCTCGAAAGCGGCATTCAGGCTTGGCAGCAGCTTGTCGTTGCCCGACTTGAACACCTGGGTGGTGAAATCACCCGTGGGCTGCAGGCGGATCGTGCCGTCGCCGTTGTCGATGATCGTCAGGTCGGTGCGCACACCTTCCGAGCGCACATCGGTCTTGACCCAGCGCAAGCCGACATTACCGGTGACCGGCAGCCCGAACAGCGTGCTGCTGAACTCGCCCATCAGGTACAGCGCGCGGGTTTTCTCGGTCACATCGACGTTGTTCGGATCCTGGAAATCCGGGTCCAGGCCGCTGTCGCTGGTGCCGCGGAAGGACGCGTAGAGGCAACTCGGGTCGAAGTACGCCCACGATGAGATCGTGTTGCCGCTGGCCGCATCCATGAAGTCATCCTGCGGGAACGGTGCACGGCAGGCACGGTTGGCGGCAATGATCTTCGCCTTGTCGGCCGCAACGCGCTGGTCGTAGTCGGTCACCAGGGTGTTGTCGCGCAGGCGGTAGTCGGCCTGGCTGGCGCGCACGCCGCCCTTGATGCGGGTGAAGAAACCGGACTCGGGCATGAAGCTGGCATCGAAGCGGCCAGCCTTGATCTTGTGGTCGTTCTCGGTAGCGCTGGAGGTCACCCTTGCCGCACCGGTGTAGGCATCCCAGTTGTTCGGGTCGAAGTTCGGCGCCAGCGCCACGCTCGGCACCTCACCATGCCAGTCCCAGTCGTAGTCGACATAGCCGGTGGCGCCACTGCTGATGCCCGGCACGATGGCGTTGTTGACGTCGCGCTGGTTGGCGCGCAGCCGGGTCATGCGCTCGCTGTCCAGGCGGTTGGTATGCGAATAGGAAAGATCGGTGGACAGCTCCCAGGCCGGGCTCGGGCGCAGGATCAGGTTGAGGCCGCCACCGGTGTACTCCTCGCCACGCCAGTAGCGGTTGGAGGTCGAATCGATGGAGGTGCTGCCATGCAGGTGGCGGACGATGCCGTCCTCGTCCACGTCGCGCTGGGTGATGCCGCGACGTGCGTTGGACAGGCTCAGGTCGCTGCGGTTCTCGTCCCAGTTGCGTTCGGTATGCTCGAAATCGAGGTTGACCTCCACCACGTCGTTGGGCCGCCACTGGATCGCCGCGAATTCGCTCTGGCGATCATTGCGTTCCTGCTTCAGGCGATAGATGCGGCTGCTTGGCACCAGGTAGTACGGCGCACCGTTGGCGATCGCCTGTGCGCTGACTTCATTGCAGTTGGCATTGGCCACGTTCTGCCTGCCATCGCAGGCATACCAGGTTGAGCCGCTGGTGATGCTCTCCTCCGGATCGGTGCCTTCCAGGCGTTGGATGCCCAATGAGATGCCGAGCTTCTGGCCGTTGCCGAATTCGAACTGGTCGATGTAGCTGGCGGTACCGCGATAGCCGATGCCATCGTCGTCGCGGTACTTCTTGTCATACTCGGCCCAGCTGCCACGCAGGTCGATCTGCGCCGAGCGCTTGCCGTACTCCAGCGGCTTGACCGTCTCCAGGCCGATGGTGCCGGCGACACCGCCTTCGATGATGTCGGCACGCTGGGTCTTGTAGATCGCCACCGTATTGATCAGCTCGGCCGGGAACATGTTGAAGTTCACCGAGCGGTCGCCGCTGCCGTTGGTGATCTCGCGGCCATTGAAGTTTGTGCTGCTGAGGAATGCGCCAAGGCCACGGATCGAGATTTCCGAAGCGCCGGTCTTGTCACGGGTCGAAGCGGCGCCGGTCAGCGTTTCGATCGCATCGGCCAGCGACGGCGCGGGCAGGTCGCCGATGTCATCGGCCGACAACACATCGGCGATCACCGTGTCGTCGCGCTTCTTGTTGATCGAGCTCTGCATCGACTCGCGGATGCCGGTGACCTGGACCTGGTCCAGGGTGGTGGCGTCCTGCCCGGAACCGGTAGCGGCAGACTGCGCCTGCACGGCCGGCGAAGCGGCCAGCGCAGCGAGCAGTGCCACGATCAGCGGTGTGGGTGACAACGGTGTACGACGTACAGCTCCGGCAGGTTGCCGCATGGTTTTCCTCCTCCCAAAGGATCGCCCGGACGGTAGGCGTGGGACGCAGCTTCGACACGCCGACACAGAAATGTCAACCAACTGGACTGGATTTTTCGTAATACCTTTGATTCAGACCTGTTGCCTGCCATTTCATGTGCTGATGCAGCATGACTTTGCGCGCAACGTGGCTTACAACACACCCAACAAGTGGTATGCACACCCACTCTGAAACCGCGGCATCGCCATCTCTGGAAGGACTTCATGCGCACTCAGTCGACTTCGCACCGCCTTTCTAAACCTACGCTTGCATACTGCCTGGCAATTGGACTGGCAACATGCCTGACCAGTTCGCCGGCAAAGGCTGCCAGCTGGCTCGTCCACGACGTCAGCGAGTTCGCCACCGCCGCTGCCGCCCTGCAGCCTGGCGATGAGATCGTGCTGGCCGATGGCACCTGGACCGACGCGCGCCTGCTGCTGAAGGGCCAGGGCACGGCCGCCGCGCCGATCGTGCTGCGCGCGCAGACGCCGGGCAAGGTGATACTCAGCGGGGCGTCGGATCTGCGCCTGGCCGGCAGCTACCTGCAGGTCTCCAACCTGGTGTTCCGCAACGGCTACACCCCGGGCGACGCGGTGGTGGCCTTCCGCGAGTCGAGCAAGGCGGTGGCCAGCCACAGCCGCGTCACCGGGCTGGTCATCGACGACTACAGCAACCCCGATGGCGGCGACCAGGACTACTGGGTGTCGCTGTACGGCAGCAACAACCGCCTCGACCACAGCCAGCTGCGCGGCAAGACCAATGCCGGCCCGACGGTGGTGGTGGTGCGCGATGCCACCCAGGGCCTGGACAACCAGCACCGCATCGACCACAACTGGTTCGGCCCGCGCCCGGCGCTGGGCGTCAATGGCGGCGAAACGATCCGCGTCGGCACCAGCGACACCTCGCTCAGCGATTCCAACAGCACTGTCGAGAACAACTGGTTCGAGGGCTGCGATGGCGAGACCGAGATCGTCTCCAACAAGTCCGGCGGCAACACCTTCCGCGGCAACGTGTTCTATCGTTCGGCCGGCGCGCTGACCCTGCGCCATGGCAACGGCAACCGGGTGATCGACAACCTCTTCCTCGGCGACGACAAGGCCGGCACCGGCGGCGTGCGCATCATCAATGCCGACCAGACCGTCAGCAACAACTACTTCGAACGGCTGGCCGGCTCCAGCAACCGTTCGGCGCTGGCGGTGATGGATGCACAGGCCAATCCGCCGTTGTCCGGCTATGCGCCGGTGGTCAACGCGACCATCAGCCGCAACACCTTTGTCGACGTGGCGAAGATCAGCTTCGGCGTGGGCCATGACGAGGCCAAGGGGATCGTGGTCGCGGCCAGCAACAGCCACTTCAGCGGCAACCTGATCGTCAACCGCACCAGCAAGAACCCGCCGAATGCGGCCAGCTCGCTGGCCGGCATCGCCTTCAGCAACAACGTGCAGTCGCCACAGGCCAGCAGTGTATTCCCGGGCGGGGTGAGCAGCGCCAGCATCGCCCTGCAGCAGGCCGCCAGCGGCCTGTGGGTGCCGGCAACGCCGCTGCCCGCCATCGGCGCCGATCCGTCGCTGGCGATGACCCCGCGCGAACAAACGGGGGTGGACTGGTATCCCAAGGTGGGCGAGGTTGCCCTGTCACGCACCAACACTGGAGTTGATCGATGAGGTTGCAGCCACTGTCCCTGTGTTCCCACCGCTTGGCGCTCGCCCTGGCCCTGGCCGCTCCCTTCGCCCTGATGCCGACCGCACCGCTGCACGCCGCACCTGCCGCGGCTGCGCGACAAGGCGATACCGCGCCGGTACTGGTAACCGCTGCACAGTGGCAGCAGATGGCCAGCGAGGGCAGCCGCTATCCGTGGTTCGCCAAGGAGCAGGCGCGTACGCAGAAATCGCTGCAGAAAATGATGAAGGCCGGCATCGACGTGCCGGTGCCGAAGGACAAGGGCGGCGGTCGCACCCATGAACAGCACAAGCGCAACTACCAGGCGCTGCTGGCCGCCGGCACCCTGTACCGGCTGACCGGCGACAAGACCTATGTCACCTATTCGCGCGACATGCTGCTGCAGTACGCCAAGCTCTACCCCACCCTCGGCCCACATCCGGAAGGACGCGGGCAGATTCCCGGCCGGGTGTTCTGGCAGGTGCTCAACGATTCGGTCTGGCTGGTCAACGCCATCCAGGGCTACGACGCGATCCGCGATGCCCTGTCGCCACAGGATCGGCAGATCATCGAATCGCAGGTGTTCCGGCCGATGGCAGAGTTCCTGGCCAGCGAGCCGAAGAACTACGACCAGATCCACAACCACGCCACCTGGGCGGTGGCGGCCACCGGCATGACCGGCTACGTGCTGCGCGATCCGGATCTGGTGGAAAAATCGCTGCGCGGCAGCCGCAAGGATGACCAGTTCGGCTTCCTGCGGCAGATCGACCTGCTGTTCTCGCCCGATGGCTATTACGAGGAAGGCCCCTACTACCAGCGCTATGCACTGGCGCCGTTCCTGCTGTTCGCCAACGCGATCGAGCGCAACGAGCCGCAGCGGAAGATCTTCGCGCGCCGCAACGGCGTGCTGCTGAAGGCGGTGGACGTGCTTGTGCAGACCAGCTACGACGGCCTGTTCTTCCCGATCAACGATGCGATCCTGGACAAGGGCATCGACACCGAAGAGCTGGTGGCGGGCATCGGCATCGCCTATGCGCAGGCCGGCGATGATCGTCTGCTGTCGGTCGCGCAGCAGCAGAAACGCCTGCTGCTGTCACCGGAAGGCCTGCAGGTGGCGCAGGCATTGGCGGCCAACAAGGCCAAACCGTTCGACTACCGGCCGATGCTGCTGCGCGATGGCCCGGATGGTGAGCGCGGTGGTCTGGCGATCCTGCGCATGGGCGGCGAACGCGGCCAGGCGCTGGTGCAGAAGGACACCATGCAGGGCATGGGCCATGGGCACTTCGACAAGCTCAACTGGTTGTTCTACGACAACGGCAATGCCGTGGTGACCGACTACGGCGCAGCACGCTTCCTCAACGTGGAAGCCAAGCGTGGTGGCATCTACCTGACCGAGAACCGCAGCTGGGCCAAGCAGACCGTGGCCCACAACACCCTGGTGGTGAACGAGCAGAGCCACTTCAAGGGTGACTGGAAGCGCGGTGAGGAACATGCACCCACGGTGCGTTTCTTCCAGGCCGACGCCGATACCCAGATCGCTTCGGCGACGATGCGCGATGCTTACCCGGGCGTGGTCTTCACCCGCACCCAGGCACTGCTGCGCCACCCCGAACTGGGCCTGCCGGTGGTGCTGGACCTGCTGCAGGTGCACGGCGACAAGGCTGCACGCTACGACCTGCCACTGCACTTCAACGGCCATATCGTCACCACCGGTTTCGAGGCCGAGCATTTCCCCACCCAGCGCCCGGTGATCGGCAGCGACAACGGCTACCAGCACCTGTGGCTGGACGCACGCAGCAAGGCCGGCAGTGAACCGCGCACGCTGGCATGGCTGCTCGACGGGCGTTTCTACACCTATCACTTCGGCAGCAGTGCGCCATCGCAGGCGTTGCTGGTGGAAAGCGGCGCCAACGATCCCGAATTCAACCTGCGCCGCGAACCGGCACTGCTGCAGCGCGTGGAAGGACAAAAGGATGTGACCTTCTTCAGCGTGCTGGAGCCGCATGGCGAATACAACGGCACCGCCGAGTACGTGCACGGCGCCGACAGCCGCATCAAGCAGATCATCCGCACGCGCGGCAAGGATGCCGAGGTGCTCGAGCTGCGCCTGGCCAGCGGTGCACGCATCGCACTGGGCGTGGCCGACGACAGCAACGCAACGGGCGAACACAGCGTCACCGTGGATGGCCATGCCTACCGCTGGAGCGGCAGCCATGCGCGCATGGACCGCAGCAAGGGTGACGCGCGATGAACGGCCCCTCGGCTGTGGCCACGCTGCGCAAGGTGCCAGTGCGCTCGGCCGTGCGCTGGCTGATCGTCGGCCTGATCGCGGTGGCCACGGTGATCAACTACATCGACCGCAATGCGCTGGCGGTGATGTGGCCGGAGATCGCCAAGGAGGTCGGCGCGACCAAGGACGACTACGCGCTGCTGGTGACGGTGTTCATGCTGTTCTATGCCGCTGGCCAGTTCCTGTTCGGGCGCCTGTTCGACATGATCGGGACGCGGCTGGGGTTCGCCTTGTCGATCAGTGTGTGGTCGATCTCGATCGCGCTGCATTCGGTCACCCACTCCGTGCTGTCCTTCAGCGTGGTGCGGGCGATGCTGGGCATCAGCGAAGCCGGTGCCTGGCCCGGCGCGGTGAAAGCCAATGCCGAATGGTTCCCCGCGCGTGAGCGCGCCCTCGCACAGGGCATCTTCAACGCAGGTGCGTCCATTGGCGCCATCGTTTCGGCACCGGCCATCGCCGGCCTGTACCTGTGGCTGGGCTGGCGCGGCACCTTCGTGCTGGTCGGTGCGCTTGGCTTCCTGTGGCTGCTGCCGTGGCTGTTCGTCTATCGCGCCGGCCCGGACAAGCACCCGTGGGTGAGTGACGCCGAGCGACGCCTGATCATGGAAGACCAGACCGGCCAGCAGCGCGCGGATGCGCCCAGGGTCAGCGTGCGATCGCTGCTGGCCCATCGGCAGAGCTGGGGCATGCTCGCCTGCCGTTTCCTGCTGGATCCGATCTGGTGGCTGTTCGTATCGTGGCTGCCGATCTATCTGGCCGAGACCTTCGGCTTCGACATCAAGCAGATCGGCCTGTTCGCCTGGGTGCCGTTCGTCGGCGCCATGCTGGGCAGCCTCAGCGGTGGTTGGCTGTCGGGGCGGCTGATCAATGCCGGCCATGGCGTGGACCGCGCACGCAAGCTGTCGATTTCGCTGGGCTGCGTGATCATGGCACCGGCCCTGCTCGGTGCGGTACTGGCCAACCAGCCGCTGTATGCGGTGCTGGCGATTGCTGCAGTGCTGTTCGGTTTCCAGATCGCCATCGGCAACATCCAGACCCTGCCCGGCGATCTGTTCGACGGCCGCTCGGTCGGCACGTTGGCCGGTCTCGGCGGCCTGGCCGCAGTGGCCGGCACGTTGATCACCACCTGGCTGGTGCCGGTGCTGACCCGCCATTCCTACGCACCGATCTTCATCCTCGTTGCCGCACTGGTGCCGCTATCGCTGGTGGCGCTGTGGTGGTGGACCGGACCGATCCACAAGCTCGACCGAAACGACGGTTGAGCCCCCCTTTCCCTCGCATTCCCCCACAAACCAAGGAGTTTCCCGCATGTCGTTCCAGGACAAGGTGGCCATCGTCACCGGTGGTGGCCGTGATATTGGCCGTGCCGTCTCGATCAAGCTGGCTGCGGCCGGTGCACGCGTCTGCCTCAACTACGCCAACGACGAAGCCAGCGCACAGGAAACGCTGGCGCTGATCAAGGCCGCCGGTGGCCAGGCCATCGCCCATCGCGCCGACGTCACCGATCCGGCCGCGGTGGCCGGTCTGGTCGCAGCAACCCAGGCGGCATTCGGCCAGCGCATCGATGTGCTGGTGAACGTGGCCGGCGGCATGGTCGAGCGTCGTCCGCTGGCCGACATCGATCCGGCGTTCTTCCACAAGGTCATCGACCTCAACCTGACCTCCACCTACCTGACCACCCACGCCGTGGTACCGCACATGGGCGAAGGTGCAGCGATCGTGAACTTCGCCTCGCAGGCCGGTCGCGATGGCGGTGGCCCCGGCGCGGCGATCTATGCCACCGCCAAGGCCGGCGTGATGACCTTTACCCGGGCCATGGCCAAGGAGCTGGGGCCGAAGGGCATCCGCGTGAATGCGCTGTGCTGCGGCATGATCGCGACGCGCTTCCATGATGAATTCACCAAGCCGGAAGTGCGCACGGCGGTGGCCGGCGCGACGCCGCTGCGTCGCCAGGGCCAGCCGGACGAAGCCGCCGATGCGGCGGTGTACCTGGCGTCGGACGCGGCAGCGTTCATCACCGGCGCCAATCTGGACGTCAACGGCGGCACCTACTTCTCCTGACCGGACCGAAGCCCATGCAGCGCTGGATCACCCTGCTTTCCCTGGCCATCGGCAGCGCCGTGGCTGCCCCCGTGGCGCTGGCCGCACCGGTCTGGGTCACCGCCTGGACCGCCTCGCCCGCACCTGACCGCAAGGATGGCAGCGCCGATGCGCCGGTACAGTTCGCCGCGCAGACCGTGCGCCAGGACATGCGCCTGGGCAGCAAGGGCGATGCGCTGCGGCTGCGCATCAGCAACGAGCTGGGCACCACGCCGCTGCATGTGCAGGACGTACGGGTGCGCCTGAAGGATGGCAAGGCGGCAGCACTGCCGGTCACCGTCGATGGACGCGTGTCCATCGACGTACCGGTGGGTGCAGCGCTGCTGAGTGATGCGCTGCCATTGCAGCTCGCGGCCCTGCAGGAGATCAGCGTGACTGCGTATTTCCCTCAGCCCACCCGCCCTGCGGTGCGCCGCACCGTGGTGCGTGTGGCCGACGGCAAGCAGGATGCGGTGGCCGACAGCGTGCGCGTGGGCTACCAGCAGAATGTGTTCTCGGCCGTGCTGGTGCAGCGCGCGGATCGTCCGCAGGTGATCGTTGCCCTGGGTGATTCCATCACCGAAGGTGCGACGGCCTCGCGTGGCTCCTTCAACCAATGGCCCGAGCGGTTGGGCCAGCGTCTGCAGCAGGCCTGCCCGGACCGCTTCGTGGTGCTCAACCAGGGCATCAGCGGCAACAAGCTGCTGGACCATGGCCGCAGCCACAGCGCGCTGTCGCGGCTGGATCGCGACGTGATCGCGGTGGCCGACGCCGACCAGGTGATCCTGTTCGAAGGCATCAATGACATCCGCCACGGTGGCGGCGCACAGCCCCTGCCGGGGCGCAGCGCGGCGGACATGCTGCTGGGCTACCGCCAGGTGGCCGCACGGCTGCACGCGCATGGCATCCGCGCTCACCTCGGCACACTGACGCCCTTCGGCGATTCGGAGCGCTACGAACCGGTATCGGCCGCCACCCGGACCGCGATCAACCAGTGGGCGCGTGGCCAGGACACCGGCTTCGACGGCGTGGTGGATTTCGATGCGGCGCTGCGTGATCCGGACCAGCCCGAATCATTGCCGGCGAACATCACCCGCGATCATCTGCACCCGAACGACGAGGGCTACCGGCGCATGGCCGACTCGATCGACCTGGCGATGCTCGGCTGCAACACGCGTTGAGAACGACCCCGCACCGGCTTACCCCGACTGCCGCGGCCCGGACATGATCACCGCCATGCCGGCAAGGCAGAGTGCAGCACCCAGCATGTCCCAGCGGCTGGGACGTATGCCGTCAACCAGCCACAGCCAGAACAGCGCCGTGCCGATGTACACGCCACCATACGCTGCGTAAACGCGGCCGCTGGCGGTCGGGTGCAGGGTCAGCAGCCAGGCGAACAACGCCAGGCTTGCCGCCGCCGGCAGCAGCAGCCAGATGCTGCCGCCCTTGCGCAGCCACAGCCATGGCAGGTAACAGCCGACGATCTCGGCCAGTGCGGTCAGCAGGAACAGACCCAGCGTTTTCACGCTTTTTCCGCAGCCTTGGCGTGCTGCCAGAGCGCTTCCTGCGCATCCAGATCGAGTGCAGCCAGCGAACCGCCTTGTGCCTCGGCCTGCGCCTCCATCGAACGGAAGCGACGTTCGAACTTGTGGTTGGCCCCACGCAGCGCCGCGCCCAGATCGATGTCCGCATGCCGCGCCAGGTTGGCGCAGACAAACAGCAGATCACCCAGTTCTTCCTGCAGGCGCGCCTTGTTGCCGGCAATGTCGCCGCGCTCGAACTCTTCGCGCAGTTCCTGCAGCTCCTCGGCCGCCTTGTCCAGCACCGGCAGCGGGCCGGGCCAATCGAACCCGACCTTGGCCGCGCGCGACTGCAGCTTCACCGCCCGCTGCCATTCCGGCAGGCCACGCGAGATGCCTGCAAGCGCCGAGGTGTCCTGCTCACCCTTGGCAGCGCGCTCGGCACGCTTGATCGCGTCCCAGTTGCGCATCACGCCATCAGCATCGTCGACGCTGACGTCGGCGAACACATGCGGATGGCGCCGCTGCATCTTGTCGCTGATCGCGCGCGCGACCTCGGCGAAAGCAAACGCGCCCTGCTCTTCGGCCATGCGCGCATGGAACACGACCTGCAGCAGCAGGTCACCCAGTTCATCGCAGAGGTCGTCAAGATCGCCCCGATCGATCGCATCGGCCACTTCATAGGCCTCTTCGATCGTATAGGGCGCGATGGTCGCAAAGTTCTGCTCCAGGTCCCAGGGACAACCGCCCTGTGGGTCGCGCAGGCGCGCCATGATGGCCAGCAGGCGCTCCAGCTCCGCGCTGGCGTCGCCGGTGGCAGGGGGGTCGTGCGTGCTCATGCGTTTCTCCAGGATCAATCGGACAACCAGTCCCGCCACGGCAGGCTGGTATCGCCCAGCGCCATGAACTCACCGTTCAACAGCGTCGGCCGGCGGTTGTAGCGGAACGGCTTGCCGGTACCGACCGAAAGCACCGCACCACCGGCCGCGTGCAGCACGCACTGGCCGGCAGCGGTATCCCATTCGGAGGTCGGGCCCAGCCGCGGATAGACATCCAGGCCACCTTCGGCGATCCGGCAGAACTTCAGCGAAGACCCCTGCACCACAGTCTCGATGTCGCCCATGCGGGCCAGCAACGCATTCGTCTCGGCTGAGCGATGCGAACGGCTGGCGGCGACCCGCAGCGGCGCAGTCGCGGGTGTACGGGTACGCAGCACGGTGTCATGTACGCCCTGCCGGCGATACGCCAGCTCGCCCCGCATCGCGTGCCAGACAATGCCGGTGACCGGCGACTGGACCACGCCGAAGGCCGGCGCACCCTGGTAGATCAGCGCGATGTTGACGCTGAACTCGCCATTGCGCTTTACGAAATCACGGGTGCCATCAAGTGGATCGACCAGCCAGTACGCGCCCCAGTGCTGACGCTGCTCCCATGGCACCAGCGGCGACTCTTCCGACAGGATCGGCAGGTCCGGGGTCAGCTGGCGCAGCCCCTGCTGGATCACCCGGTCGGCAGCGAGGTCGGCAGCGGTGACCGGGCTGTCGTCATCCTTGAGTGTCACGTCGAAACCGTTGCTGTAGATCTGCATGATGGCCTGCCCGGCTTCCTGGGCGATGGCGATCGCGGTCTCGCGCAGTTCCGTGGTCAGCTTGATCATCGTGCTCCCTGCAGCCACTGGCGGGCGATGAACAGTGCCGCCAGCGAACGCCCTTCGGAAAAGTCCTCGCGCAGCATCAGCTGTTCCAGATCGGCCAGCTTCCACGGCACCACTTCCAGCTCCTCCGGCTCGTCTCCGGCCAGCTTCTCCGGATACAGGTCGCGCGCGACCACCAGCCAGGACTGATGGCTCATGTAGGTCGGTGCAAGGGTCATCGCGCGCAGCACGTCGATCCGCCGTGCGCCATAGCCGGCCTCTTCCTTCAGCTCACGGTCGGCGGCCTGCTCCGGCGTTTCGCCGGCATCGATCCGGCCCTTGACCAGGCCAAGCTCGTAGCGATGCATGCCGGCCGCGTATTCACGCACCAGCAGCACGGTTTCATCGTCGAGCATCGGCACCACCACCACCGCGCCATGGCCACGGCTGACCAGGCGCTCGAAGCGGCGGCGTTCGCCATTGGAGAACTCCAGGTCCAGGTGCTGGCGCTGGAAGGGCCCGTTCTCCTCGTCGGTGATCCGATGGATGATCGGCAGAGGACGCCTGGCGCGGTCATCGTTCACGCGGAATCTCCGTGGCAGCCGGCGCGTGCGCCGAGGCCGATAGAATGTGCAGGCAGCAACATGTTCATGAGCCCGAAATGCTAGCAGACCCAACCCCCTCTCCGCTGGTCCAGCACTGGCGGCAACGCGACCTCCAGGTCCTATGGCACCCGTGCACGCAGATGCGCGAGCATCCGCACACGTTGCCGCTGGTGCCGATCGCCCGCGGCGAGGGCGCCTGGCTGATCGATCACGACGGCAACCGCTATCTGGATGCCGTCAGCAGCTGGTGGACCAACCTGTTCGGCCATGCCGAGCCGCGCATCGGCGGTGCCATCGCCGCCCAGGCCGGGCAGCTGGAACAGGTGATGCTGGCCGGCTTCGGCCATGAACCGGCGATCACCCTGGCTGAACGCCTGCTGGCCCTCGCGCCGCGCCAGCCCGGCCGCGCGCCGCTGGCCAAGGTGTTCTACGCCGACAACGGCTCGGCCGGGGTCGAAGTGGCGCTGAAGATGGCCTTCCAGTATTTCCAGAACCGCGGTGAGACCCGGCGCACGCGCTTCGTCTCGCTGGAGAACGGCTACCACGGCGAGACGCTGGGTGCCCTCGCACTGGCCGACATCCCGCTGTACCGCCGCGTCTATGCGCCGCTGCTGGCCGAGGGCCTGTTCGCGCCCTCGCCCGACGCCTACCTGGCCGAGCCCGGGCAGAGTGCGGCCGACCGCGCACGCCAGGCCGCCGACGGCCTGGCCACGCTGTTCGACCAACATCCGGGCGAAATCTGCGCGGTGATCCTGGAACCACGACTGCAGTGCGCCGGTGGCATGCGCATGTACGATCCGGCCTATCTGCAGCGCGTGCGTGAACTGTGCGACACGCATGGCGCCTTCCTGATCGCCGACGAGATCGCCACCGGCTTCGGTCGCACCGGCACGATGTTCGCCTGCGAGCAGGCCGGGGTGATGCCTGATCTGCTGTGCCTGTCCAAAGGCCTGACCGGCGGTTTCCTGCCATTGGCTGCGGTGCTGGCCACGCAGGCGCTGTACGACGCGTTCCTTGATGATTCGCGTGAACGCGCCTTCCTGCATTCGCACAGCTATACCGGCAACCCGCTGGCCTGTGCGGCGGCGCTGGCCACGCTGGACATCTTTGGCGACGACGATGTGATCGCGCGCAACCGCGGCATCGCCTCGGTGATGGGGACCCTGGCCGCACCGTTCGCCGACCATCCACACGTGGCCGATGTGCGCCAGGCCGGGATGGTGGTGGCCTTCGAACTGACCCGCAACGGCGACAAGCGCACGCCCTTCGATCCGGCGCTGAAGCTGGGGCTGCATGCCTACAGGGCGGCGCTGAAGCGCGGCGTGGTGCTGCGCCCGCTGGGCAACGTGCTGTACTGGATGCCACCGTACTGCGTGGACGACGAACAACTGGAGCTGCTGGCACATACGACGCTGGCAGCCATCGACGAGGCGATTGCATGCGCGTGACCCGCTGCCCCATCGACCTGGCGCTGCACAGCGGCCAGACCGTGACCCTGCCGGAAGAGACGGCCAACCACCTGGTGCGGGTGATGCGCCTGCGCGAGGGTGACACCTGCGTGCTGTTCAACGGCGATGGCCACGACTACACCGCGACGCTGACGCTGGCGGGCAAACGCGAAGTGCAGGTGCGCATCGACCAGGTGCAGCCGATCACCAACGAATCGCCGCTGACCATCACCCTGCTGCAGGGCATCGCACGCGGCGAGAAGATGGACCTGATCCTGCAGAAGGCCACCGAACTGGGGGTGAGTGCCATCGTGCCGGTGAATGCCGAACGTACCGAGGTGAAGCTGGATGCAGCGCGCGCGGAAAAGCGCGTGACGCACTGGAACAACGTGGTGCAGTCGGCCTGCGGGCAATCCGGTCGTGCGCGCATTCCGCAGGTAGGGCCGCCGCAGTCGCTGGCACAGGCGAGCGCGGCACTGCCAGCCGATACATTGCGATTGACCCTGGATCCGTTGGGAAAGCACCGGCTGTCGACACTGCAGGCTGCACCGGCCGGCGGCGTGGTGATCGCAATCGGCCCAGAGGGTGGCTGGTCGCCGCGTGACCGTGAGCAGCTGGCGGCCGCAGGCTTCCAGGGCCTGCAGTTGGGCCCACGCATCCTGCGCACGGAAACCGCAGGCCTGGCCGCGATCGCGGCATTGCAGGCACGGTTGGGCGATCTGGGATAAGGCTCGGTCCGGTGGCCGCTGCGCTCGCCGGGCATGGCCCGGCGCTACCCGATATCCGGAACGCCTGCGGTAGCGCCGGGCCATGCCCGGCGGATTCCGGTCAGGCCGTCAGCGAATCCAGCGCGGCTTCCAGTGCGTCGAGATTCGGCAGCAGCGCGCTCTGCTCACCCAGCAGCACGCGCATGTGCACGATGTCGGGCAGGTTTTCCTCGGACGCGTCGGCCAGCAGGCCATCGCGCGGTACCGAGATCAGCTGCGGGAAGCTCTGTGTCAACAGCGCGTAGTAGGGACGCTCCGGATTGCCGCTGAGGGTCTTGAGCACCACCACCTTGTTGTGGCCGGCTACCGTCTCTTCGCCCAACCCGGAGAGCCGTGCGAACGACACCAGGGGCACCTGCCAGCCGTGCCAGCCGATCTCACCCACCAGCCAGCGCGGAGCGTCGGCCACCGCCTGCACCGGTACCCGCGACATCATCTCGGCCACGGTTGCATTGGGCAGCAGGACCCGCTCGGCACCGGCCGAGATCAGGACGCCGCGGATCTCATCATTGCTGGCGTAACTCATGCAGCATCTCCGTCGTCATCCAGGCCCCAGCGCGCGGCGATCACCTGCGCCAGTTCCTGCGGTTCACCGGCCGCCATGCCGGCGGCGACCACGGCCGTCGCCGCAGCCGGGTCGTAGCAGCCTTCGCCCACCTGCCCGGCTACCCAGGCGCCGGCGGCTGCGAGGTCCAACGCCGGGCCGACATGAGCCAGGTCGGCACCACTGAGCAGTACCAGCGCGCTGTGCTCGGCCGACAACGCGGCAATCGAAATGCCCTGCGCTTCGGTCTGGAAATACAGGCCATCGGCGGCGGCGTGCACGCCGATGTCATCGGCCAGCACATGCACTTCGCCCGCCGTGGCACGCTGGCCGGCTTCGGCCAACTGCACCGGCAGCGGCGATACGCGCGCCATCTGCTTGACCAGATTGCCGTAGCGGCCACCGTCCAGGCGCATGTGCACCAGCACCGGCACGGCCAGCCCGCTGGGCAGTGCCGCGAGCAGGCGGCGCAACGCATCGGGACCGCCGATACCGGCCAGTACCAGCAGCGCACCGGCGCGGCTGCCTGCGGGTGCGGCGGCGTCCAGATCGACCAGTGAAAGATGCTCGGTGTCGAACGCCGGTTCCGGCGCCGCAACCGTCGCAGCAACACGCGGATCTGCCGGCGCGTCACTGGCCTCGTCGACCAGCGACCAGGCCGTGTGATCGGTGAACGCCGTCGGTGGAGCTGCCGGCACCGGCGGCGGTGCCGGCGCTGCATCAGCGAGCGTCGCTGTCTCCGGCAGCACCGGCTGCAGCGCCGCCAGCGCCTGCTCCAGCGCGATCGGCTCATGTAGTAGATGTGCCGGCGGCGAATAGAGGCCATCCGCCGGCACGTCGTCGGCCCACGAACGGGCCTGTTCCAGGTGCGGCTGCAGCGCGGCTTCCTTCGGCACCGGCGGCGTCGACGGCCGGCCCGGCTCAAGCTGCAATGCCGGCTCGTCCTCGGCGCCCGGCGGCAGCACCTGCTGGTGGCCGTGCAGCTTGGCGGCAAGATGACGGCCCCAGCGCTGCGCTTCCCAACCATCGCGACGCGCGGCCAGTTCAGCCTCGTCGAACACCAGGGTCAGCCCGGGCGCCGACAGCGCCGGCTCCAGGCGCTCCAGTGCATCTTCAATGGCCGCTTCCAGCGCGATCACCACGAACTGCGGGCGTGCATCATGCAGCGCCTGCGGCTCCAGCGTGATGGGATCGTCTTCCAGCACGATCTGCACGTCGGCATGGGCCAACGCCTCGCGCAGGCGCTCACGCGCCGCGCCCGGGCGGGCCAGCAGGGCTACGGCCGGAACCGGATCGAGGTCACTCACGGACACGGGCAATCCCCAACAAGTCGTACACGTTACGCATCAGGTCCAGCTCCTGGTACGGCTTGCCCAGGTAGCGCTGCACACCGATTTCGAAGGCGCGCTGGCGGTGCTTGTCGCCGCTGCGCGAGGTGATCATCACGATCGGCACGTCCTTGTAGCGCGGGTCGGCGCGCATTGCGGTAGCCAGCTCGTAGCCGTCCATCCGCGGCATTTCGATGTCCAGCAGCATCAGGTCTGGAACGCGCTCTTCCAGCTGTTCCAGGGCTTCGACGCCATCGCGGGCGACGCTCACCTCGAAGTTGTGACGCTCCAGGATGCGGCCGGTGACCTTGCGCATGGTCAGCGAATCGTCCACCACCATCACCAACGGCACCTGCCGTTCCTGGCGGGGTGCATTGACCAGCACCGGCGCGGTCGGGTTGGCCAGGAAACGACGCACCAGCGGAGCCACGTCCAGGATCACAACCACGCGGCCATCGCCGGTGATGGTGGCGCCGTAGATGCCCGGTACCGAGGCGATCTGCAGGCCCACAGGCTTGACCACGACTTCGCGGTTGCCCAGCACCTGATCGATCGCAACGGCGGCGCGCAGGTCGCCCGCGCGGACCAGCAGCAGCGGTACCTGGGCCTGGCCGTCGGCGCGCGCCGGGGCCTGGCCGACCAGACTTCCGAGGTCGTACAGCGGATAGTCTTCGCCACTGTAGCGGTAGCTGCTGTCAGCCGCTTCGAAGCGCTCGTGCGACAGCCGGCCGATACCACTGACCGACGCCACCGGTACTGCGAAGGTGGTTTCGCCGATCTGCACGAACACCGCCTGGGTGACCGCCAGCGTCTGCGGCAGGCGCAGCGTGAAACGCACGCCCTGGCCACGTACCGACTGGATGTCGACCGAGCCGCCGAGCTGGCGCACTTCGTTGCCGACCACGTCCATGCCGACACCACGACCCGCCAGCTGGCTGACCTGGTCGGCGGTGGAGAAGCCCGAGGCGAAGATCAGGCTGTCCAGTTCCTGCTCGCTCGGCTGCGCATCGGCAGGCAGCAGGCCGCGGTCGATGGCGCGACGGCGGATCGCCTCACGATCCAGGCCAGCGCCGTCGTCGGCCACGTCCAGCACGATTTCCGAGCCTTCACGATGCAGGCGGATGGCGATTTCGCCCTCTTCCGGCTTGCCGGCGGCACGACGCTGCTCCGGTGCTTCCAGACCATGGGCAACCGAATTGCGCAGCATGTGCTCCAGCGGCGCGACCATGCGATCAAGCACGTTGCGGTCGAGTTCGCCGTGGGTGCCTTCCAGGGTCAGGTGGACCTGCTTGCCGGTGTCCATGCCGGCCTGGCGGACCACCCGGCGCAGGCGCGGCACCAGGCCGTCGAACGGCACCATGCGCGCGCGCATCAGGCCATCCTGCAGTTCCGAGCTGACACGCGACTGCTGCTGCAGGAGCGAATCGTACTGGCGCGACAGATCATCCAGCACGCCCTGCAGGCCACCCAGATCGGCGGCGGACTCGTTCAGCGCGCGGCTGAGCTGCTGCAGGGTGGAGAAACGGTCCAGTTCCAGCGGATCGAACTTGTGGTCGGCCTGGTCCTGCTCACGCTGGTAGCGGGCAACGATCTGCGCTTCGGTTTCCAGGTCCAGGCGACGCAGCTGGTCGCGCAGACGCGCGTTGGTGCGTTCCAGCTCACCCATCGCGCCGCGGAAGGCGCCGAGCTGCTGTTCCAGGCGCGAACGGTAGATCGCCACTTCACCGGCGTGGTTGACCAGGCGGTCGAGCAGGTCGGCGCGCACACGCACCTGTTCCTGCTGCGGACGGGCCAGCGGGTCTTCGTCGGTAGAACCTTCCACCGGCAACGGTGCCGACAGCGGGGCATCGACCACGGCCACGGCCGGAGTGACCTGCGGAGTCTGCTCTGCCACCACGGCGTCACTGGCCGCAGCTGCGCTGGCAGCGGTGATGTCGGTTGTCGTGCGGGCTTCAAAGGCGTCGAGCAGATCCTGTGCCGGTTCGACGACGCGGTGTTCGCCAGTGCGGGTCAGCAACTGGTGCAGGCGGTCAAAACCACGTTCCAGCAACTGCACATCACGACGTTCGATCTCGGTACGCCCGCCAGCCACAGCCTCCAGCAACGATTCGATGCTGTGGCCGAGATCGCCGATGGCGTTGATGCCCGCCATGCGCGCACCGCCCTTCAGCGTATGCAGATCGCGCTGCAGGCCGGCCAGTGCTTCGCGGTCCTGCGGCGCTTCGCGCAGTTCGCTGATCAGCCCATCGCAATGATCCAGCAGGTCCTTGCCTTCCTCGACGAAGATGTCGACCAGCTCGCGGTCATAGACGCTGAAGTCGAGCAGGTCGGCGCTGTCTTCGGATTCGGATTCGGTCTCGGATTCAGTCTGGGCGTCGAGCAGAGCAGTGTCCGCCGGCACCACCGCAGCGGCGCTGTCGATGGCGACAGGTTCGGCGTCGATCGCCGCAGCCTCCATCGCGATCGGCACCACGATCATGCCGCTGTCCGCCGGGGCAGCCTGGCCCGGAGCATCTTCCAGTTCGAAGAAACGCGAGGGCGAAACGGCTTCCTGCGTCGAGTCCGTGGACTCGACGTCTTCCACCGTCGCCGGGGACGGCTGGTCGGTGCTCTCTCCTTCACCGACCGCCGCCTCCCCGCCGACGTCCGCATCCTCGGCAAAGGCTTCCGCCTCGCCAGGCGCGAGTTCGCTGGCCTGCAGGCCGAGCACGGGCCATTGCCCGTCTTCGTCCTGGCCCTGCTCCTCGTCGATCACGTGCAGGCCGGCCTCGAGCGCGGCTTCCAGCGTGACCGGGTCTGCGAAGCCCGGCACAGCCATTTCATCCTGCAGGCTGGACAGCTCGCTGTCGAGTGGCACTGCAGCAGCGTCGTCATCCACCGCCGTTTCAGGTGTGAACGGCGGCGGCGTATTCAGGTCGTTTGCGACATCCAGGTCGCGGTCGTCAACCGGTAGCGCGCTGGCGTCCAGATACGGCGACAGATCGTCCACCGCAGTCAACGCGGCGTCTTCCAGCGCAGCGTCTTCCGATGCTGGCACTGCCGGCCCGGCATCGATCCCCGCGCCGACGAGCGTGGAAGCAGCCACTTCCAACGTCGATTCCGGTGCCGGGGCGTCCGGCATCGAAGGCCATCCTGGGTCGAAGTAGCGCGACAGATCATCGCTGCCGGTCAACTCAGCGGACTCCAGGCCCGCGTCGCTCAACGCGTCCTCGCTGACCTGCACTGCATCCAGCACGTCGGCATCGACATCATCGGTATCCCGCTCGGCTTCCGGCTCGGTCCCGACCTCATGCGCCGACACGACGACATCGGTATCGGTATCGATAGCGGCGACCAGCGAAAGCAGCTGGTCGTCCTCGTCCTCATCCTCGACGTCCAGCCCGGTCATCGGCCAGCGTGCTTCCGGCAGCTCGCCGGCCAGCGCCTGCAGGCGCTGCGCCAGTTCAGCCTGCGACGCAATCCGCGGCTGCTCGGCCTGCAGCGCATCCATGGTCGCGTTGATCGCCTGCGCGGTCTCGTCCAGGGCCGCCACGGCGTCATGCCCGGGCACCACCTCGGCGGCCAGCGCGCGCTTGATGTACGACTCGGCGCCGCCGGTAACGGCGGTGATTTCCGGCACTTCGGTCATCGCGAAGGCGCCGTTCATGGTGTGCACCGCACGCAGCAGTGCATCACTGACCGGCTGCGGTGCCTGTTGCGCCGAGCGCAACCAGCCCTGCAGCGTGGCCTGGTGCAGTTCAACCTCGGCTTCCAGGATCTCGCGCAGCACGCTGTCGATGTTGGCCGGAGTACCCGCCGCTTCGACAGCGCTCTCTGCCGGGACATCGACAACCGGCTCGGCGCTGCCAACGGGCTCGACAGCATCGGCCGCTGCCACCAGCGCCGGTGCAGCAGCGCCCGGCAGCGCAACGTAGAACGTCTCTTCGCCTGCACCCACCCGATCGGCGATGGCCTGCATCGCCTGCAGGTCCACGCTGACCCGCTGGCCGTCGCGCAGGGCCGCGTTCAACTGCGGCAGTGCCGTGTATGCGTGATCGACCATCGCCAGCACCGCCGGAGTGGGCGCACGGCTGCCATCGAGCACGCGATTGAGCATGCCCTCGATCTTCCACGCGAACTCACCCAGGGTACGCGCGCCGACCAGGCGGCCACTGCCCTTCAGTGTGTGGAAGATGCGCCGGATCGGCCGCAGCCTATCCATGTTGTCCGGTTGCATGCGCCAGGCCGGCAGCAGCGTGCCGAGATTGCCGAGCTCGTCGTCGAATTCTTCCAGGAACACCTCGCGGATGTCCTGGTCGATGTTTTCGGCATCGTCGTCGAAACCCGCATCGAACCCGCCCTCGGCCACGGCCGGCGGTACGGTTTCGGTCGACCCGACGGTCGCCTGCATGGCCTGGGGATTGAAGTCGGCGGCGGCGGCGTTCAGCTCTGCGAAGAACTGCGCATCAGCCTCGCTGAAGTCGATCGGCGCGATGGTATCCACATCGACCAGCGCCACGGTCGGCACAGCCGCCGATGCAGACAGGTCTTCGGACGCGCGCAGATCAGCGACCGGTTCGACGTAAGCCTCAGCCTCGGTCTCGGCGGTGGCGTCGGTCAATTCGGCAACGGTCAGGCCATCGTTGGCCTGCGGTACCGCAACTGCGTCAACGAGCTCCAGCGTCGCAGGCAACTCCTGTTCGTCGTCCAGCGACAGCGTTTCCATCGCCTCCAGCGACAGCACGTCATCGGCGTTGTCCAGCAGGCTGCTGTCGAAACGGAACACCACATCGTCGTTCAGCGGCGGCTGGCCGTCCTGTTCGGCGGCAACCGGATCGAACGCTGGCGAAATGACCGCATCCAGCGGCGCCTCGTCCGACGACGTCGCCAGGGAGGCGTCATCGTTGTCGTCCACGGTGGCTACCTGTGCGTCGCCGTGTTCCAGCACCGGCGCTTCGGACAACGTCCAGGCAGCGGTGTTGGACTGTTCGGCGGACAGCGGATCGAAGCTGACCGGATCGAAGCTGGCGAACGTCGGTGCACGCTCGTCGCTGTGTTCGGCAGCCGTACCTGCCGGCGCGTCGAACCCGCCCAGTTCCCATTGCGGCACTTCCGGCGCGGGTGCGCTGGAGGCGGCAAACAGCAGTGGCGCCGGGGTGTCGCGTGGTTCGGCAGGGACAGCCGGCGTAGCCAGCGATCCAAACATCAGGCCATTGTCGGCGCCCGGGGCCTCCGGCAGCGGATCAAAGGTGAACTCGGGCAGCGCGGCCGGCACGTCACCGGGAGCAGGCGCGGCGGCCTGCACGGCGATGTCCATCGGTTCGATCTGCAGCGGCATGGCCGGCACGGGCACGGCTTCGCGCTCGACCGGCTGCACCGGCTCGGCTGCGGCCACACCACGCTCGGGCAGCGGCCAGTAGCGCAGCGCTTCCAGGCTGCTGCGGGTGATGTCGAGGATGTCCTCGCGACCCGGACGGCGGTCGCGCAGCGCTTCCAGGTAGTACTCCAGGCTGGCCATGGCATCGGCCAGGGTGTCCAGCTGGCGCCCACTGGGTACGCGCTGGCGACCGATCAGTTCGGCTTCGATGTACTGCTGCACGCCGCGCAGGTAGTCGGCGGCGGTGCCCAGGTCGAGCATGCGCAATGCGCCGGAGACATCCCCGAGCAGGCGTGGCACGTCCTGCAGTTCCGCGTGGTTCCAGCTGGTCTCAATGAAAGCGACGAAATGCTCGCGGGCGGCGGCGAAATTGGCGATCGCCTCGTGCGCCAGCACTTCCACCGTGCGCCGGTTCTCCACCGCGCTCGGATCATCCTGGCCACTGCCACTGGCACCGAGGTGTGCAACCTGGTCGTCCAGCGATGCATCGACGTAAAGCAGCGCACCGGCGATATCCAGCAGCATGTCTTCGTCGATCTGCTGACGGCCTTCGACAACCCCGCGCAGTGCATCACGCTGCTGCACGACCACGCCGCGCGCGGCGCCCAGGCCGAGCATGCCCAGCGTATCGGCCACCGAGCCCAGCTTGGTCACCTGCTCCTGCAGCTGTTGCGGCGAGCCGTCGGTACGCAGGTGCAGGTCCAGGGCGTCCTTGACCTGCAGCAGTTCTTCCTTGACCGCGTTGCCAACGGTATCCAGCAGTTCGCGGTTGCGGCCGCTGAGACTGCCGCGTGCATGGTCCAGTTCCGCTTCGGTGGCGGTCACCGAATCGGGCGCGAACGCGAACAACACGCTGTCGTTGATCAGCGCTTCGCCACGGGCGGCGCGGATCTCGTTGAGCAGCGGCTGCAGCACGATCGGAATGTCACGGTGCCCGTTCTGCAGGCGCTCCAGGTAATCGGGCAGCAGCACGCTGCCGCGCATCAGGGTAGCGCAGGCCTCATCGCGCTCGGCCACCTCGCCCTTGCCGACAGCAATGGCGAGCTGTTCCAGCTCTTCGGCCACCATCGCCGGTGCATACAGTTCAACCATGCGCAGCGTGCCCTGCACCTGGTGCAGGTAGCCGGCGCAGATGCGCATGCGGCTGCTGTCGCCCGGGTCTTCGGCGAAGTACTCGACCTCGTTGCGCACCAGGCGCAGGGTCTCGTCCAGCTCGGGCTTGACCCAGCCCAGGGCCGCGTGGCTCATCGCATCGCGCAGGCTGCTCATGGATGCGCTCCGGTCGCCGCCGCGCGACGGTCGCGCGGATCCTGGCGTGGGAAATGGAAATGCTTCATCGACTGGTTCCTTGCTCGCCGCCCTGCCCGTGTCACGCCGGCAGCTTGAAGTCGGCGACCGAACGACGCAGATCGGCCGCCAGCTGCGCCAGGTGGCCGATCGACTCGGCGGTCTGCCCGGCACCCTGCGAGGTCTGGCCGGTGATCTGGCGGATCACGCCCATCGTGCGGGTGATGTCCGACGCCGCCGACGACTGCTGCTGGGCGGCGATGGAGATGTTCTTGATGAGGGTGTTGAGTGCGTTGGACACGCGCTCGATCTCGGTCAGTGCGGTACCGGCGTCTTCGGCCAGGCGCGCACCGGACACCACTTCGGCGGTGGTCTGTTCCATCGAGGTGACCGCTTCGTTGGTATCGGCCTGAATGGCCTGGACCAGGTTCTCGATGCGTCGGGTCGCACCCGAGGTACGTTCTGCCAGGCGCTGCACTTCGTCGGCCACGACCGCGAAACCGCGACCGGCTTCACCGGCCGACGCTGCCTGCACAGCCGCGTTCAACGCCAGGATGTTGGTCTGCTCGGAAATGTCGTTGATCAGTTCCACGATCGAGCCGATCTCCTGCGACGACTCACCCAGGCGCTTGATGCGCTTGGAGGTTTCCTGGATCTGGTCGCGGATCTGGTCCATGCCCTGGATGGTCTCGCGGACCACGCCGGCACCCTCGGCGGCGATCACCACCGAACGCTGTGCCACGTCGGCCGACTCGGCCGAGTTGCGCGATACCTGCTCGATGCTGGCGGCGATTTCGCCGATCCGGTCCGACGCCGAGGTGATCTGGTTGGCCTGGTGGCCGGCCGCTTCGGCCAGCTGCATCGCCGTTGCCTGCGTTTCCTGGGTCGACAGCGCGACCTTGGCCGAGGTGTCGTTGATGGTGGTCACCAGATGGCGCAGTTCATCCACCGCGTAGTTGATGGCGTCTGCGATCGCGCCGGTCATGTCCTCGGTCACCGAGGCTTTCACCGTCAGGTCGCCCTCACCGAGCGAGGAGATTTCATCCAGCAGCCGCATGATCGCCTGCTGGTTGCGGCTGTTGAACTCCACCTGGGTCTGGTAGCGCAGTTCCTGTTCGCGCGAGCGGCTGCGCACGTTGGTGGAGACGAAGCCGATGATCGCGATCAGCGACAGTGCACCGGACACCACGCCGATCCAGAAATTCGGGAACAGGCGGGTGTCGGACACCGAACCGAACGAGGAGAAGGCTTCAAACAGCTTGCGGCTGTCGGTCAGCATCTTCGCCGAACCCTGGCCCAGCGTGGCGGCAGCGGACTGCGCGGCGAACAGCTGGCGCGAGCTGGCCAGGATCGCGTCGGCGTCCTGTTTCATCGCCTCCCACTTCTGCTGCGACTGCTCCAGCGCCGCAACGGCGGCAGCGCCGCGCACGGCGGTGATGCCCAGATCCTCGTTGCCATTGCGCAGCGCATCGAGCACCTGCGAGAACACAGTGATGTCGCGGGCCAGCGCGTCACCGGCAGCGGCAGCGGCCGTGCCGCCAGCGCGTATTTCAGTCACGCGACGCGCCATCGAACCGGCCACCACCACCTGCTGCAGGGCACTGTAGACCTGTGACGACGGGGCGCCGGAGGCGGACATCGCACGCACCAGTTCGTTCAACTGGGCCTGCAGGCCCGGCACCGCACCGGAGAAGTTGTTGGCGTTGCCGGCCAGGGCCAGCACTGCCGGTTCACTGGCCACCAGCTGGCCCGCCTGCTTGCCCAGCGGCGCCCAGGTATCGGCCAGGGTCGAGATCGCCCGCGACACGCCCGGCTCGTTGCCGTAGCGCCCCTGAAGGGTCGACACGTTCTGCTCGATCGCGTTGCGGGTGGCCTTGAAGGCGGTGAAGGCCTGCGCGTTGCCGCCGACCGCGTCACGGCCCTGGTTGGCCAGCTGCTGCGACAGCACCTGCAGATCCGCGGCCTTGGAACCGGCATCGGCCAGGCGGCTGCCCTGCCAGGTGGACACGCCGGTGTTCACACCGAACAGGATCATCGACAGCGCCAGCAGCGCCAGCCAGAGGTTGCTGCCGCCCAGCCGCAGCTTGCCGGACTTGTTGGCATCCGAAGCAGTACTCATCGTTCAACCTCGATTTTCAATGCAGGGGGCGACGCCCGGCCTCAGGCCGCGGCTTGCCGGAATTCAGGGGTACGCGACAGCAGCGAGAGCGAGAACACGCCCCAGTCGTTGCCATCGGCATGGAAAGCGCGATCGACGAAGTGGCCGTAGCGTCCCTCGGCCAGTGAACCGGCCTCGATCTGCTGGGTCAGCTCGAAGCTGCGCTGGCCGAACAGTTCGTCAATGGTCAGGGCGACGTCGCCACCGGCCTGGCGCATGATCAGCACGCGCTGGCCTTCCTGCTGGACGGTGCGCGCACCTTCCAGGAAGTACTTCAGGTCGACCACCGGAAACAGATTGCCGCGCAGGTTGCCCACGCCCAGCAGCCACGGCTGCGCGCAGGGCACCGGGGTCACCGGCGGCATCGGCACGATCTCCACCACTTCGCGGAAATCGGACACCAGCCGACGCTGGCCAACACGGAAACCGACGCCACGCCACAGGTCCTGGGCGAACTGCCGCCCGGGCATCTGCACCGCGTGGGCCAGGCTGCGCCGTTCGTAGGCTTCAAGAATGTCGAAGGGCGAGCGCATCAGGCCACCAGTTCGTTGATCCGGGCGATGAGTTCTTCCTCGCGCGGCGGCTTGACGATGTAATCGGCGGCGCCCTGGCGCAGCCCCCAGGCCTTGTCGGTTTCCATCGCCTTGGTGCTGACGATGATGACCGGGATGTGCTTGATCGCGGCGTCGCGGGCCATCGCCCGGGTCGCCTGGAAACCGCTCATGCCCGGCAGCACCACGTCCATCAGGACCAGCTGCGGCACCTGGTCGCGGACCAGCTGCAGGCCATCTTCAGCATTGTCCGCTTCCAGCACCTCATGGCCGGCACGGCGCAGCCATTGGGTGAACACCGCGCGGTCGGTCGGTGAATCCTCGATCAGGACGATACGAGCCATTGTGCCTTTCCCCCTGGTCAGGCGTTGACGTACGTGCGGATGGCACCCAGCAGTTCTTCGCGCGTGAATGGCTTGGTCAGGTACTGCTCCGAGCCGACGATGCGCCCCCGCGCCTTATCGAACAGGCCGTCCTTGGATGACAGCATGATCACCGGGGTCGCCTTGAACAGCTGGTTGCCCTTGATCAGTGCGCAGGTCTGGTAGCCATCCAGGCGCGGCATCATGATGTCGACGAAGATGATCTGCGGCTGCTGGTCGGCGATCTTGGCCAGAGCCTCGAAACCGTCCGTCGCGGTCACTACTTCGCAGCCTTCGCGCTTCAGTAGTGTTTCCGCAGTCCTGCGGATGGTCTTCGAGTCATCGATGACCATCACCCGGAGTCCTGCGAGCTCCCCGCCCGCAGTCGTGTTTTCAGTCATTGCCATTCCCCAAGCGCACGGCCCAATCTTTGGCGGGAGCCGCTGCGAAAGCGTATCTATATCGCACTTCCCGCGCCCGCTTCAAGGGCGGTCCGTGGCGCGGGGCGTGGCGCCGGGCTGAACGTGACCGGATTGGCAATCACTGCGCAGCCCGGCAAGGGACGCTGCGTTGCACATCGCCGGGGAGGCGCACGGCCGGCGTTGCCGCTACCATCAACGCCTTGCCTGACAGGTGCGCCCATGCCGTTGAACGTCATCGTGGTGATGGATCCCATCGCCCACATCAAGATCGCCAAGGACACCACGTTCGCCATGCTGCTGGAAGCCCAGCGCCGCGGCCATGCCCTGCACTACGTGCGCCCGGGCGGGCTGGCGCTGGAAGGCGGGGTGGCCGTGGCCTGGACCGCCCCCCTGCAGGTGCGCGACGACCCGGCCGGCTGGTACGAGCTGGGCGCATTCAGCCGGACGGAATTCGGCCCCGGCCAGATTGTGCTGATGCGCAAGGACCCGCCGGTCGACGCCGAGTACGTCTACGACACCCAGGTGCTGGATGTCGCCGCCGCCGCCGGCGCCTGCGTGGTCAACAACCCGCAGGGCCTGCGCGACTACAACGAGAAGCTGGCCGCGCTGCTGTTCCCGCAGTGCTGCCCGCCGACCCTGGTCAGCCGCGACGCCAAGGCACTGAAGGCCTTCGCACTGGAACACGGCCAAGCGGTACTGAAGCCGCTGGATGGCATGGGCGGGCGCTCGATCTTCCGCAGCGGCCAGGGCGACCCCAACCTGAACGTGATCCTGGAGACGCTGACCGACGGCGGCCGCAAGCTGGCCCTGGCGCAGAAGTTCATCCCCGACATCACCGCCGGCGACAAGCGCATCCTGCTGGTCGATGGCGAGCCGGTCGACTACTGCCTGGCGCGCATTCCGCAGGGCGATGAGTTCCGCGGCAACCTGGCCGCCGGTGGCCGCGGCGAAGGCCGGCCACTGAGCGAACGCGACCGCTGGATCGCCGCCCAGGTCGGCCCGGAGATGAAGCGCCGTGGCATGCGTTTCGTCGGCCTGGACGTCATCGGTGACTTCCTGACCGAGGTCAACGTGACCAGCCCGACCTGCGTGCGCGAACTGGACGCGCAGTACGGCCTGAACATCGCCGGCACCCTGTTCGACGCGATCGAGGCCGATCTGCACTGATGGATGCCGCACCTGCCGTCCTCGCCCCGCCGCCGCGCGAAGCGCAGCGGCTGGGAGCGACCATTGCCCTGTCGGTGCTGGTGCACGCCCTGCTGATCCTCGGGGTCGGCTTTGCCGTGAAAGGCGACGCGCCGCTGGTGCCGACCCTGGAAGTGATCTTCAGCCAGACCCGCACTGCGTTGACCCCGAAGCAGGCCGATTTCCTGGCTGCCGCCAGCCAGGAGGGCGGTGGCGAACATGATCGTGCGCAGCGCCCACGCGACAACCAGGCCGGCATCGTGCCGCAGGCGCAATCGGGCATCAGCCCGGTACCGCAGCAGCAACAGTCGGCAGCGCCGGTGCCACCACCGCAGGCGCGCGTGGTCAGCAGCCGCAATGGCCAGGACACGGTGGCCCTGGCGCAGTCGCGCCCTACCCCGTTGCAGCCCACCCCGGATGCACCATTGACCGCACGCGAACAGCGCGATGCCGAGATGGCGCGGCTGGCGGCGGAAGTACACCTGCGTTCGGCACAGTACGCCAAGCGCCCGAACCGGAAATTCGTTTCGGCCAGTACGCGCGAATACGCCTACGCCAATTACCTTCGCGCGTGGGTGGACCGCGCAGAGCAGGTCGGCAACCTGAACTACCCCGACGAAGCGCGGCAGCGCCGGCTGGGGGGACAGGTGGTGATCAGCGTGGGGGTGCGCCGCGATGGCAGCGTGGAAAGCAGTCGGGTGTTGAAGTCCAGCGGCACGCCGCTGCTGGACGAGGCCGCGCTGCGGGTGATCCAGCTGGCGCAGCCGTTCCCGCCGTTGCCCGACAGCGACGATCAGATCGACATCCTGCAGGTCACGCGCACATGGGTGTTCCTGCCGGGTGGCGAACTGCGCGACGACCGGTAAGGGTTTCTGCCCGGGCCTGCGGCCCGGGACCCGCTGGCAGCAACTACAACTACAACTACAACTGCAACGGCAACGGCGAGATCAAGAGCGGCGGTTGGGCTGTTCGGTTTGGCGGGGCGGTGTGGGCTTGCAGGACACGCCGTAAACCCATCCCTGGGGGCTCGATGGCGCCATCCATGGCGCCAACGGTCCTGCAA
>NZ_JBBPFR010000036.1:0-29748 GCF_037969685.1 Stenotrophomonas sp. G106K1
GTGCAGGGGCGTGAGCCGCATGGATGCGGCGACCGAGCTTACATGGACGTACTTGCAGCGCCCCCTGCACAGCCCACCCGCCCGGCCCACTGCCAGATTTGGAGGCAGTATGCCGCCCAGCCACGAGGGGCTGCGCCGTTCGCTGGAACTCCCAACTGAACGATTTCATCTGCAACTGTCATGCAGATCGTGTCTAATACCGCTCCCCACCCGTAGTGCCCCCACCTGTATGTCCCTCCAATCCCATGGCCCGGCGCCGTGCGACGACGCTGACGGCCACCTGGTCACCGCTGGTCCGCTGACCCCGCCGCCCGATGTTGCCGGCACCCCCGCCGACGAGAAGGCACTGCGCCACTCGGTCGCCGAGGACGTGCAGGGCATGGTGCTGGCGATGCTGGTGGCCTCGCTGGGCCTGGCGATCTTCGCCAAGGGCGGGCTGATGATCGGCGGCATGGCCGGCATGGCGTTCCTGCTGCACTACGCCATGGGCTGGAACTTCGGCCTGGTGTTCGTACTGGTCAATCTGCCGTTCTACTGGGTGGCCGTGCGCCGCATGGGCTGGGAATTCACCCTGAAGACGTTCGCGGCGGTCACCGCCTGCGGCCTGCTGACCGACATCCTGCCGCGCTGGGCCGACTTCTCGCATATCGCGCCGTTGTACTCGGCGCTGGTCGGTGGCGCGCTGTCCGGCCTGGGCATCCTGTTCTTCATCCGCCACCGCGCCAGCCTCGGCGGCATCGGCATCCTGGCGGTGTACCTGCAGCGCACCCGTGGCTGGAGCGCAGGCAAGGTGCAGATGTCCTTCGATGCATGCCTGATGGTGGCTGCGTTCTTCGTGCTGTCGCCGTCGAAGGTGATGTACTCGGCCATCGGTGCGGTGGTGCTCAGTCTGGTGCTGATGTTCAACCACCGCCCAGGCCGCTACATGGGCGTCTGACGGCTCACGGGCAATGCCGGCCAGAGGCCGGCACTACGGGGTGGATGCCTGCACCCACGGTGGCGCCAGCTTCAGCAGCTTGGCGTGCACCGGGCAGTCCTCGGCATGCGCGCCCGGCAGGTAGCCCAGGCTCATCAGGAACTCGCCGGTGATCTCGCCGCCGGTGAAGCGGAACGTCTTCTTGAACAGCTTCACCCAGTCGGCCTTGCTGCGCGGGTGGTGAGCGTCCAGCCACGCGGCGAAGCTGCCGTGGCTCTGGCGCAGCTGCTGGATCACCTGTGCGTTGTGGATCGCCGCCAGCACCTTCAAGCGGTTGCGGATGATGCCCGGGTCCGACAGCAGGCGCTCGATGTCCTGCTCGGCGTAGGCGGCGACGCGATCAACGTCGAAAGCGTCATAGGCCGCGCGGAATCCCTCGCGCTTCTTCAGGATGGTTTCCCAGCTCAGGCCGGCCTGGTTGATCTCCAGCAGCAGGCGCTCGAACAGTTCACGCTCATCGCGCTGCGGGAAACCATATTCATTGGCGTGGTAGTACTCGTGCACCGGATGGCCCGGGGCGATGCGGCAGTATCCGCTCATTGCTTTTCCTTCATCCTGCCGTAGTCATGGGAGTGGTGGATGTCAGCCGGTTGGTCGCCCAGCGAAAGATCGGGCCAACGGCTGGGCGCGATGCGTAGCTGGCCCTCGCGAAGCGCCTGGTTCGCCGCCTTGCCCTCGTCTTCGCGGAAGTTTACCTCGGCCGCCTCCCGCCACTGTGCGTCCTGCCAGACATGCAGCGCGCATTCCGGCCCCCGACGGCGGCCCTCCTTGCACAGCAGCACCTCCTGCTGGCCATCGCCATCCAGATCGCGCTGCAGGGCGATGCAGCCGTTGTCTTCCTTCACGCAGTCGCTTGCGTCCATATGCTCCAGCACGCTCGTCCACCAGGTGTCCGGTGGCGATGCGCTGCCCTTGGCCAGGGTGATGCGCTGCTTCAGCGTCGGGAGGTCGTAGACACCCGCCTCCACGTAGTCCTCCAGCGTATAGCTGGCACCGCGTTCACCCTTCATCTGCTGGTCGATGATCGCCGTTGCGCGCCGGTCGGCCTGGATGACCGGGTCCTGCTGCAGCGCGCGCAGCGCATCCACGCCGGGGCGCCCGTTGTAGTGCCGCAGCTGGCGGCTGTCATTGACCGTCAGTGCGGAGGGATCGGCACGCACACGCTCGGCCAGGCTGCGGGCGGCGATGCGGGCTGGATCCAGCAGCGGCGTATTACCCAGCACGGCCAAGGCCAGCACGGCCCAGCACATCACCCGGTTCACCGGTTCGATGGCCTGCAGCCAGCGCTCGCTCCGGCGCACCACCGCCAGCGCATAGCCTGCGGCGTAACCGGCGGTGAGCACGCCAACACCCACGCCCCAGAAGCGCTCGATGGTCCAGCCATACTGGCCGATGCGCAGCGCCAGCGAGTACAGCGCCACGCCTGTGTACACCGGCAGCACCAGCAGACTGGCCTCGACCACGCGGCGCAGCATCGTCGGGTAGGGGCGGTCGATGCCGCTGCGCTGATAGACCGCGTTGACCATGCATACCAGCAGCACTGCCAGAGTCAGCAGCTCCTGCGCCTGCGAGCGATAGCCACCTGGCGAGGCAAGGCCTGTCAGCGGCAGTGAAATCACGAACAGCACCGCAATGAACGAAAGCAGCGGCAGCAGCCCGCGGCAAAGTGCGAACAACACCTGGCGGATGATCTGGATGGCGCGATGCTGGGTACGGCCGATCAGCACGCCGAACCCGGCCAGGGTACCGGTCGCCAGGGCGACGAATGCGCGCTCCCTGAACAGATGATGGAAGAAGTCCACTTTCACGACCGAGAACAGCGCCGCCCACAGCCACAACAGCATCCAGGCCAGGCCGGTGAACACCGCCGCGACCAGCAGGATCAGACCGTTCTGCCACGCCCGCTCGAACAGCGCGGGGTAGTCCGCGCGCCAATGTCCGTGCTGCAGACGGAACTGCCACCATGGCAACAGCACGAAGGTGGCGACGGCCAGGCTGATCGACAGCGGATCGCGCAGGGACGCAACCCAGATGTTCTCGACGCCGGCAAGATTCCAGCCAACCCATGCGGCCAGCGCGATCACCAGCAGCGAGGCCAGCAGGGCGTGCAGCCACAGGCGCCGGTCACCCAGGTGGCCCAGGGTCAGGGCGATGGCCGACGGCACCGTCAGTACCCAGGCATTCCAGCTGTAACGGCAGGCCAGATCGTGGAAGGGCCAGTGCGGCGCCAGTTCCTGTGCGGCGTACAAGGCCAGACCCTGCAGCAGCGCGATCAGCACGATCATGCTGCGGGTCGACCAGGGCAGCGGAGCATCCTGTTGCATCGCTCAATCCTCCATGGAATCGCACCATCCTAGCCCATCCCTTCGCGCCCGCATCCGGCCGCAGCGGTTAGAATGACGCCCATGCCAGTAACGCCGACTTCCCTCGCCAATCACCTGCTCGTGGCGCTGCCGTCGCTGATCGACGCCACCTTCGCCCGCACCGTTGCGCTGATCTGCCAGCACGACGAGAACGGGGCGATGGGGGTGCTGGTCAACCAGCCGTCCGAGTACACCCTGGGCGAAGTGCTGGCGCAGATGGATATCGCTACCGGTGATGGCGTCCTGCAGGCGCGTCCGGTGCTCAATGGCGGACCGGTGCATCCCGAGCGTGGCTTCGTCATCCATGACGACGCGCGCGCGTGGGATTCCAGCCTCGTCGTCGGTGACGGCCTGTACCTGACCACCTCGCGTGACATCCTCGAGGCGATGGCGCGCGGCGAAGGCCCGGCCAACGCCGTGGTCACCCTGGGCTGCGCGGGCTGGAGTGCCGGCCAGCTGGAAAGCGAACTGTCCGAAAACAGCTGGCTGACCGTGCCGGCCGACGCCGAACTGGTGTTCCAGCTGCCGCTGGAACAGCGCTGGCAGGGCGCTGCCTCGCGCATCGGCGTCGATCTGTTCCGGCTGACCGATTACAGCGGCCATGTCTGAGCCGGCCCTCATCCGCCGCGATGGCACCGTGCTCGGCTTCGATGTCGGCTCGCGCCGGATCGGTGTGGCGATCGGCAGTGCGTTCGCCGCGCATGCACGCGCGGTGGCGGTGGTCGATGTGCACGGCAATGGTCCCGACTGGGCGGCGATCGAACGCCTGCTCAAGGAATGGAAGCCCGATGGCCTGGTGGTTGGCGATCCGCTGACCCTGGACGGCCAGGACCAGCCCAACCGCAAGCGCGCGCAGGGCTTTGCCCGCCAGCTGCGGGAACGTTTCAAGCTGCCGGTGGTGATGATCGACGAGCGTTCCAGCTCGGTCGAGGCCGCCCGCCGCTTCGCCGTCGAGCGCGCTGAAGGGCGCAAGCGCCGCCGCGATGCGGCCGCCCTCGATGCCGTGGCCGCGGCGGTGATCATCGACCGCTGGTTGTCGTCGCCGGACGACGCCATTCCCATTCCCTGACGATACGAACCCCGCCATGACCGCCCAGCAACTCGATGACTCCGGCCGCCTGCGCCACCTGTTGACGCTTGAAGGTCTTCCCCGCGACACCCTGGTGCAGCTGCTCGACCGTGCCGGCCAGATCCGCGATGCCGCGGTCGGCCGTGTCGGCAACAAGCGCCACGTGCTGGGCGGATCGGCGGTGTGCACCTTGTTCTTCGAACCCTCCACCCGTACCCGCAGTTCGTTCCATCTGGCGGCGCAGCGGTTGGGTGCGGACGTGCTGAACTTCGACGCCTCCACCTCGTCCACGCGCAAGGGCGAAACCGCCTGCGACACGCTGAAGAACCTGGAAGCGATGGGCGTGCGTGGCTTCGTCGTGCGTCACCCGGATGACGGCGCCGTGGCCGCGCTGGCCGCCGTGGCGGGCGAGGGCACCGCGCTGATCAATGCCGGCGACGGCCGCAGCTCGCACCCGACCCAAGGCCTGCTGGACATGCTGACCCTGCGCCAGGCCAAGGGCCCGGACTTCTCGAAGATGAAAGTGGTGATCGTCGGCGACGTCAAGCACTCGCGCGTGGCCCGCACCGACCTGCATGCGCTGCGTACGCTGGGCGTCGGCGAGATCCGCGTGTGCGGCCCGCAGTCGCTGTTGCCGGACGACGACACCCTGAAGGGCTGCGTGGTCGGTGATGATTTCGACGCGATGCTGGAAGGCGTCGACGCGCTGATGATGCTGCGTCTGCAGCGCGAGCGCATGGAAGAAGGTCTGGTGCCGTCGCTGGAGCAGTACCACGCGCAGTACGGGTTGAACACCGCACGCCTGGCCCGCGCCGGCAAGGATGCAGCCGTGCTGCACCCGGGCCCGATCAACCGCGGCGTGGAAGTGACCGACGACGTGGCCGACGGCCCGCAGTCGTGGGTGCTGCGCCAGGTCGCCAACGGCGTCGCCGTACGCATGGCCGTGCTGGAAACCCTGTTGGGTTGATTGCCGGTGGGTGCCAACCTCGGTTGGCACTGACCATCCGTTGCCGATGCGCTGCTTTGGTGGGTGCCAACCTTGGTTGGCATTGGCCTTCCGTTGCCGATGCGCTGCTTTGGTGGCGCCAATCTAGGTTGGTACTGCCCCGACCCAGGGTGCAGGCATTATCCGATGGTCAGTTGAGACGGCGCAGTCCACGCTTTCTCCCATGAACAGTGCTCGCCTCCGGCTCGGCCGTCGTTCCAGCATCGGCCAGATCTACATCCTCACGACCAACGTTGATGGGCGAGCCCCGCTGTTCTCCAATGACGATGCTGCGGCGCTTGCAGTCCGAGAATTCCAGCGGCTCGACCACGAAGGTCTCACCCATTCGGTCGCCTATGTGGTCATGCCCGACCATATCCATTGGCTGATGGAACTGCGTGCCGGATCGCTCGATGTAGTCATGAAACGCTTCAAGTCACGCACTGCCCTGAATGCCAATCGGGTGCTGGGACGGGTGGGTCGCTTCTGGCAGCCGTGCTATCACGACCACGCGATTCGGTCTGACGAATCGCTGTACCGGCATGCGATGTACCTGATGGGCAATCCCATCAGGGCTGGCCTGACCACACAGCTTGGGCAGTATCAACACGCCTGGTGCGCTTGGGGGTTTGAAGATTCTTGCGCTGAGAGGGAACTCATCGGCGCTGACAGGTAGTGCCAACCAAGGTTGGCACCCACCGAAGCTGCGCGCAGGTGGATGGCCACCGACGGCGGGCGTGAAGTCGGGGTGCAACAGAGCAGGCGCTCAGCGCTTCTGCTTGAACAACCACGCCCACATCGCCGCGTCGGCGTAGGTGGCATCCCAGGCGTTGTGGTTGCCGTCCGGGTACTCGGTATAGCGCACATCACGCGCGCCTGCGGTCTGGAAGGCGGCATGCAGCCGCCGATCATCATCGGGCGGCACCACATCATCCAGCGCGCCGTGAAAGATCCAGATCGGGGTGCGTTGCAGGCGCTGGGCGATCACCGTGTAGGGATCGGACTCACGCGCCACCTGTTCGACGAACAGGGTGGGGCGGACCGCACGCGGCGCCAGTACCGCACCACAGACAGGCACGATCGCGGCGAAGCGCTGCGGGTCGTCCAAGGCGATGTTCCAGCTGCCGTAGCCGCCCATCGACATCCCGGTCAGGTACTGCCTTGCCGGGTCGGCGCCGAATTCGGCAATCGTGGCGTCCAGTGCGGCGATCGCCACACGGTTGTTGCGGCCGCTCCATTCTTCACGGCCGGGTACCTGCGGAAACACCGCCAGTGCCGGGAAGTCGGCGGCGTGCCGACGCAGGTACGGGCCCAGGCCTGCGTGGGTCTGCTTCACGCCATCGCCGCCGCGCTCACCGGAGCCATGCAGGAACAGCACCACCGGCAGCGTCCCCGACGTGCGCGCGGCAGCGGCTGGAATGAACACCTGATAGTAGGCAGTCTCGCCGTCCACCTTCACTGCACGTGCCTCGAAGTGACCGCGCGTACCGGGCGGCGTACTGGCGCACCCGGTCATCATCAGCAGGGCCAGCAGTGGCAGCCAGCGCGAAAGCGATCGAAGCATGGCGATTCCCATGAGGGCGAGGTCACTTCGATGGTAGTGCGCTGCGGCCGGCCCGGCATCGTGCGCCGCATCACTGCGGGCGCGGGAAGCTGGCGATGATCTCCAGCTGCTCCTGTGCCTCGGCATTGCCGCCTGCGGCTGCGGCCTGTACCTGCGCCATGTCCGGGTGCAGCACCACCAGCAGCGGGTTCTCGCAGACCGGGCACACGTACTCGGTGGCGTCCTCGTCCAGCTCCATCACCATTGCCCGTGAACTGCCTTTCCACTCGCAGGCCGCGCAGGTGTGAGGCTGGTCGCGCCAACCCGGCGCGAAGTAGTTTTCGATCGTCGTTGCCATGGCAATTCCAGTCAGTGCAGCAGGACCATGGTGGCCAGGCCGAGGAAGGTGAAGAAGCCCATTGAGTCGGTCACCGCGGTCAGGAAGATGCCGCTGGCCAGCGCCGGATCGAAGCCGAAGCGCTTCAGGCCCAGGGGCACCAGCACGCCGGCAAGCGCCGCGAACAACAGGTTGCAGGTCAGCGCGATGGCGATCACGGCCGAGAGTCCGGGCGAGTGGAACCAGGCGAGTACGATCAGGCCCAGTACCGAGCCGAGCACCACGCCATTGAGCAGGGCGACCCGCACTTCCTTCCACAGCAGCGTGCGTGCGTTGGAACTGCCGACCTGGCCCAGCGCCAAGCCACGCACCATCAGCGCCAGCACCTGGGTGCCGGCATTGCCGCCGAGCCCGGCGACGATCGGCATCAGCACGGCCAGTGCGACCAGCTTGTCGATGGTGCCTTCGAAGTGGCCGACCACGCTGGAGGCCAGGAACGCGGTGCACAGGTTCACCGACAGCCACATCAGGCGGCGCCGCATCGCGCGCCAGACCGGGCTGAACAGGTCCTCGTCCTCGTCCAGGCCGGCCGCGCCCAGCGCCTGGTGCTCGGCCTGGCCACGGATGATGTCGACCACGTCATCGATGGTGATGCGGCCGATCAGGATGTTGTTGTCATCCACCACCGGCGCGGAGATCCAGTCATGGTCGGAGAATTGCCGCGCCACTTCCTGGTCGCTTTCGCCGACATCGATGGCAGGCTGCTCATCGTCGATCAGGCGGTTGATCGGTGTGGTGTCTTCGTGGGTCACCAGCGAGGCCAGCGACACGCGGCCCAGGTACTGATGGCGGCGGCTGACCACGAACAGGTGATCGGTGTGGTCGGGCAGTTCGCCGCGCAGGCGCAGGTAGCGCAGCACCACATCGACGTTGACGTCGGCGCGCACCGTCACCACGTCCGGGTTCATCAGGCGGCCGGCGCTGTCCTCGGGGTAGGACAGCACCTGCTCCAGGCGCTCGCGGTTCTCGCGGTCCATCGACTTGAGGACTTCGTCGATGACCGTGTCCGGCAGGTCTTCGACCAGGTCGGCCAGATCGTCGATGTCCAGGTCTTCGACCGCGGCGATGATTTCGTCCGGGTCCATGTCTGCGAGAAGGCTCTCGCGCACGTCATCGCCGACGTGGACCAGTACCTCGCCGTCGTCTTCCGGATCGACCAAGCCCCAGACGATCTCGCGCTTGCCCGGCGGCAGCGATTCGAGCAGGTTGCCGATCTCGGCCGGCGCCAGGGTATTGACCAGACGGCGTACCGGGCCCAGCCGACCGCTGTCCAGTGCATCGGACAGCATCCGCAACTGGCGCGCAGTCTTGTCGTGGCGTACAGCCTCAGCCATCGCAGCTCCCGCGGGATAAGAAAAGCCGCGATCCTGGCAAGGATGCGGCAACAGGGGTGTTCAGCGCGTCATTATCGCAAGGGGATGTTTCAGCGCATACCCCGCTGGCCTGCGGCCACCGGGGTCCACGCATTCAACCTTATCCCCCGCCTGTCGGCGCGCCCCTTGAACAACAAGGGGCTGTTGCTGCGGATCGAATCTGCGTGCGTCGCCGAGGAAGCCGGGGTTGACCCCCACGTGCGCGACGCGTCAGGACGCGTCCGCCACCAACGCCAGCCAGCGCTCGATGCCGCGGCGGTCGCGCATGCCCAGCAGCTTCGGTGCGCGGGCACGCAGGGCGCCCAGGTCGGCATCACGGACAGCCCGGCGTACTTCCAGCAAGGTGCCCGGGTGCAGGCTGAACTCGGTCAGGCCGAGCGCCAACAGCAGCGGCGTCATCCGTGCGTCGCCGGCGATCTCGCCACAGACCGCCACTGGAATGCGATGGCGTGCGCCGGTCTCGATCACCATCTGCAGCAGGCGCAGCACGGCCGGGTGCAGCGGCGAATACAGTTCGCCCAGTGCTTCGTTGTTACGGTCGGCGGCCAGCAGGTACTGCACCAGATCGTTGGTGCCGATCGACAGGAAGTCGACCAGGTCGATGAAACTCTCCAGCGCCAGCGCGGCGGCGGGCACTTCGATCATCGCGCCCAGTGGCACATGCTCGGCCACCATGTGGCCCTCGGCGCGCAGCTGCTCGCCCAGTTTCAGCATGCGCCGGCGTACCGCCAGCAGTTCATCGCGGGTGCTGACCATGGGCACCAGCACGCGCAGCTTGCCGTAGGCCGAGGCGCGCAGGATCGCGCGCATCTGGGTGTCAGCCACCTTGGGCCGGGCCAGCGACAGGCGCACGCCGCGCAGGCCCAACGCCGGGTTTTCCTCGTTGCTCAGGGTCAGGCCGGTGCGGTCGGCCTTGTCTGCGCCCAGGTCGAGGGTGCGGATGGTCACCGGGCGGCCACTCATGCCCAGTGCCGCATCGCGGTAGGTCTGGAACTGTTCTTCTTCGTCTGGCAGTTCGTTGCGCTGCAGGAACAGGAATTCGGTGCGGTACAGGCCCAGGCCGTGGGCACCCAGCGCATGCGCCTGGGTTACATCTTCCAGCGATTCGGCATTGGCCAGCAGGGCGATGTCGACCTGGTCGCGGGTACGGCTGGGCTTGCTGCGCAGGCGGCCGAGCTCGCGCTGCTCGCGCGCATGCTCCTTCAGGCGTGCGCGGTAGTCACGCAGGTTGTCGGCCTGCGGGTTGACGGTGATGCTGCCGTCGGCGCCATCGATGATCAGCACGTCGCCGTCGATCACCTTGCTCAGCAGCTGCGGCACGCTGACGATCAATGGCAGGTGCAGGCTGCGGGCGAGGATCGCACTGTGCGACAGCGCGCTGCCCGCGCTGGTGACGATGCCGACCACACCGTGTGACTGCAGCTGGGCCAGCTCGGAAGGGGCGATGTTGTCGCAGACCAGGATTTCACCGGCCAGGCCCTTCACCGCTGCCGGGCGTTCGGGCTGCAGGAAGGCATGAATACGCCCGATCACATGGTCGAGGTCGTCCATGCGGCTCTTCAGGTAGGCATCGTCCATGCCATCGAAGACTTTGGCCAAGCGGTCGCGCTGCAGGCGCAATGCGTAGCCGGCGCTGTAGGGACCACTGCGGATCAGTTCGTCCAGCCCGAACAGCAGTTCGGGATCGTCCAGCAGCAGTGCATGCAGGTCGAGGAACTCGCCCACTTCCTGGTTCAGCGCGCCATGCAGGCGCTGGCGCAGCTCGTGCATTTCCGTGCGCGCCGCGTCCACGGCGCGGTGCAGGCGTGCCAGCTCGGATTCAACCTGAGAAGGGGTGACGCGCTGTTCGGCTACTTCCAGTGCATGCGGCAGGCGCACGCGGGCGCGGCCCATCGCCGTACCGCGGGCGGCGCCGTGCCCGGCCAGCAGCTGTACCGGCCGTTGGCCGGTGGGGGCTTGGCCGACGCGCGCGCGTGGCACGGTCAGTTGTCCTCGTCGAAGCGACGCTCGAACAGGTCGACCACCGCGTCCATCGCCGCGACTTCGTCTTCGCCGTTGATGCGGATGGTGACCGGCGTGCCTTGCCCTGCCGCCAGCAGCATTACGCCCATGATGCTCTTGGCGTTGATCTCACGGCCCTTGGCGGCCATGGTCACGTTGCAGCGGAACGGCGCCAAGGTCTGCACCAGCTTGGCGGTGGCCCGGGCATGCAGGCCCAGGCGGTTGCTCACAGTGAGTTCTCGTTCAAGCATCGTCGACTATCGCTCCATTACGGGTGCCCGCCGCCGCAGTGGCGGGCAGTTGATCCAGTCCCTGTTCCGGATAATTCATCACCCGCAGCAACATCGGCAGGCTCAGCGCCGACACCCGGCGAACCGGGGTCCCCAACCGGGCCAGCTGCCCGGCAAGGTTGGCGGGGCTGGCGCCGTACAGGTCGGTCAGGATCAGCACGCCCTCACCCCCATCGACCCGCCGCAGAGCGGCCGAGGCGAGCGGGAGCAGAGCATCCAGGTCTGCGTCGAACGGTACTTCGAAAGCTTCGGTTTTCAGCGGCAACTGCCGCAGAAGCCGGGTCGCCACCTCAAGCAGGGCGATCCCGACCCCAGGATGTGTTACGAGGAGAATGCCACAGGTCATTACTGCACGTTAACAGGTCAAGGTGAATTGGCGATAGCAGCAGGAGAGGGGCACTGTGTCCCGTATTCAGTGTTGCTCGGGTCGGAGCCCTTTTCCGTTGAAAAAGGGATCCGACCGCATCCGTTTTTCGGTGCGTGACAGAGATTCATCCACGCATGGCGTGGATCTACCGTGTCGACCAAGGTCGACACCTACCAACAGCAGCAGAAATCCGTCGGAGGTGGGGCGGTGTGGGGCTGCAGGACCGTTGGCGCCATGGATGGCGCCATCGAGCCCCCAAGGAAGGGTTTACGGCGTGCCCTGCAGCCCCACACCGCCCCGCATCCCACGAAATGCAGCCGCTTGCCGTTGACGTTGCCGTGGTTTCTGCGGGTGCCGGGCGCAGCCCGGCCGACCACCCCTCAATCCTGCTCGCGGTGGTACGTCGCCACGTCTTCCCAGCCCATCTCACGCGCATGGCGGGCCAGTCGTTCGGCCAGGAACACCGAGCGGTGCTTGCCACCGGTACAGCCGAAGGCCACCGTCACATAGCTGCGGGTGCCATCGCCCAGCTTGGGCAGCCACGTATCCAGGAAATCCATCAGCTGCGCCAGGTAGCGCTGCACATCCGGCTGCGCTTCCAGGTAATCGCGCACGCCGGGTTCGCGACCGCTCAGCGCCCGCAGTTCCGGATCCCAGTGCGGGTTCGGCAGCACGCGCGCGTCGAACACGAAATCGGCCTCGGCCGGCACGCCACGCTTGTAGGCAAACGATTCGAACAGCAGCGACAGGCGGGTGGCATGGCCCATCGCGAATTCGGTGATGATCCGGCGCCGCAGCTGGTGGACGTTCAACGCACTGGTATCGATCACCGCATCGGCTTCGCGGCGCAGCGGCGCGATCAGCTCGCGCTCGCGGGAGATCGCTTCCGGCAACGACAGCCCGAGCTGGCTCAGCGGGTGCCGGCGACGGGTATCGGCATAGCGCTTGAGCACCGTTTCATCGCTGGCCTCGAAAAACAGCACTTTGGCGTCCACCCCGGCATCGGTGGCCAGCTGCCGCCAGTTGGACAGCTGGGTCAGGTCGCTCTGCCCGCGCACATCGATGCCCACCGCCAGCCGGCGTACTGCCGCACCGTCGTGGTGGCTCAGGACATTGCGCACGAAGTCCGGCAGCAGCTGGATCGGCAGGTTGTCCGAGCAGTAGTAGTCCTGGTCCTCGAAGGTCTTCAGGGCGACGGATTTACCCGAGCCGGACAGGCCACTGACGATGATCAGGGTCGGGGCGGTGGGAATGACGGTGCTCATGGACGGGCTCTTCGAAGGACAGGGGGATCAGGGCGTTCGCCGTTCCAGCAGGTTGCTGTGGCGGGCGATGAACATCGCCGCCGGGTCGATACCCTTGGTACGCAGAATGTGCAGCCGGGTGGCCGCCTCGGTCAGAACGGCCAGGTTGCGGCCGGGCATCACCGGCAGGGTGATCAGCGGCACGTCCAGGTCCAGCACGTGGCGCGTGCCCGAGTCGCCGGTCAGGCGCTCGTAACCATGGGGGGTGGGCTCGGTCATCGGCTTGGTCAGGTGGACGATCAGCCGAAGGTACTTGTTCTTCTTTACAGCGGTGTCGCCAAACATCTCGCGCACGTTCAGCACGCCCAGGCCGCGTACTTCCAGCAGGTCCTGCAGCAGCTCCGGGCAGGTGCCATCGAGCACGTCGGGGGCGATCTGGGTGAACTCGGGGGCGTCGTCGGCCACCAGGCGGTGGCCGCGGCTGAGCAGTTCCAGGGCCAGCTCGCTCTTGCCCGATCCAGCTTCACCGGTGATCAGCACGCCGATGGAATAGATCTCCATGAACACGCCGTGCAGGATCACCCGCGGCGCCAGCGTACGCGCCAGGTGGTAGGACAGGTGGTTGAGCAGTTCGTGGCCGCGTTTGGGCGACAGCCACAGCGGCGTGCCGGATTCATCGGCAGCGGCGCGCAGGTCTTCCGGGCAGGGCTGGTTGCGGGTCAGCACCAGCGCCAGCGGATGCGACTGCATGATCTTTTCGATGGTCTCCCAGCGCTGGCGGGGTTCCAGCGCGTCCAGCCAGGACAGTTCCTCGGTACCGAGGATCTGCACCTTGTTGGGATAGATCGCATTGAGATAGCCGGCCAGCGAAGGGCGGCGCGAGACCGTGTTGCCGGCCTCCAGCTCGCGCTTCTCGCCGGATTTGCCCGCTGCCCAACGCAGGCCAAGCCGCTCACGCTGCTGTTCGAACAGTTCGCGGGCAGTGATGCTGGTATTCATGCGGCGCTCGCCGGTGGGGTCAGGTCCAGGGCCTGGCGCAGCTCCCGTGCATCACCGGCCTCGCGCAGTGCCTGGCGGATGCAGGGTGCGGAAAACAGCTCGGCCAGCTCGGACAGCAGCATCAGGTGTTGATGGGTGTAGTGGGCCGGAACGGCCATGGCGAACACCAGGTCGACCGGCTCGTCGCCACCGAAATCGACCGGGGTCTGCAGGCGCAGCAGCGCGCCACGGGGTCGATCCAGGGTCGGCGCGCGACCATGCGGGATGGCGATGCCGTAGCCGATTGCGGTGCTGCCCAACGCTTCGCGCTGGCACAGGTTGAGATAGATCTGTTCGGCATTGGCCTGGCGGCAGGCCAGTAATCCGGCCGCGGCCTGCAGGACGCTGTCGCGGTCGGTGGCCGTGCAGAGCTGGGTCTGCACGGCCGCCAGGAGGTCAGTCAGGGGCATGTCTGCGGGGAGCGGTGGCGATCAGCCACCATTGTCGCCCACCGGCAGCGGTGCGTGCTGCTGTTTTTTCTCCTTGTGCTTGATCACCAGGCGGTCAAGCTTGTCCGCCAGCAGGTCGATCGCGGCATACATGGTCTGCGCATTGGCTTCAGCGTGCAGGGTCTGACCCGGAATATTGAGGCTGGCATCGACATGGTGCTCGGTCTTCTGCAGCTTGAGGGTCACCCGCGCTTCGCAGTGCTGGTCGAAGTGTTTGCCGATCCGGGCCAGCTTCTCCTCTACATAGGACTGCAGGGCCGGGGTGACTTCGACATCTTTGCCAAACGTTTCGATGCGCATCGGGTTTCTCCTTTGATCGGATGTGCCAATGAACCTCTCCGCCGGGCGCGGCGGCGCGTCAAACGATTCTGACTCTTTCGTGCGAGGCGGAGATGTTCATGGCCTCACGATACTTCGCCACGGTGCGCCGCGCTACTGGGATTCCCGATGTCTTGAGCAGGTCAGCCAGCTTGGCGTCAGAAAGCGGCTTGCGTGGGTTCTCGTCATCGATCAGGCGCCGGATCATGGCCTGGATGGCGGTGCTGGACGCTTCGCCACCGCCGTCGGTGTCGATGCCCGAGGCGAAGAAGGCACGCAGCGGCAGGGTGCCGCGTGGCGTACGCACATGCTTGCGGGCGATCGCGCGCGACACGGTGGATTCGTGCAGGCCCAGTTCGCCGGCGATCTCGCGCAGGGTCAGCGGGCGCAATGCCTGTTCGCCGAATTCAAGGAAGCCGGCCTGTTGCTGGATCAGGCTGCGCACCACCCGCAGCAGCGTCTCGCCACGCGCCTGCAGGCCCTTCAGCAGCCAGCGCGCTTCCTGCAGCTGGCCGCGCAGATAACCGGCATCGGCGTCACTACAGCGGCGGATCATCTGCTCGTACCCGCGGTGGATCACCAGCTTGGGGCCGGCATGGGCGGCCAGCGCGGCGCGCCAGATGCCGTTCTGCCGCCACACGACCACATCGGGCACCACGTAGGTGTCCTGGGCGAGCGGAGCGATCTGGGCGCCGGGGCGCGGGTCCAGCGAGCGCAGCAGGGCCACGGCGGTCTCGACCTCGGCCAGCGGCTGCTTCAGCTGCTGGGCCAGGCCCGTCACGCCGCTGCGCGGCAGCTGTTCCAGTGGGCCTGCGGCGACCTGCCGGGCCAGGGCCAGGCACGGGGTGTCGGCAGGCAGCACGTCCAGCTGCAGTTGCAGGCATTCGCCGAGGCTGCGTGCGGCCACGCCAACGGGGTCGAAGCGCTGGATCTGGTGCAGCACGGTCAGGATTTCGTCTTCACCGGCATGGATCGCCGGCAACAGCGCTTCGGCGATGGCCGAGAGCGGCTCGCGCAGATAGCCGTCGTCTTCCAGCGAATCGATCAGCGCGGCGCCGATGCTGCGGTCGCGCTTGGACAGATGGGTCAGGTGCAGCTGCCATAGCAGGTGATCGGTCAGGGTTTCGGTTTCGGCGACGCGTTCGGCGGCACTGCCGTTGTCGTCGTCATCATCGAAACTCCCGCCGCTGCCGCCACTGCTCCAGTCCAGCTCGGCGGGTGCCCAGTCGTCGCCACTGCTTTGAGCATTGTCGGGCGGGGCGTCATTGTCGCCGCCCGCGTCGCCGCCGCTGGCGTCCTTGTCGACACCGGCGCCTTCGTCGCTGCTGTCTGACCAGTCCAGCAGTGGATTGCTCTCCACCGCTTGGGCGATTTCCAGCTCCAGCTCGGTCGTGGACATCTGCAGCAGCTTGATCGCCTGCTGCAGCTGGGGCGTAAGCACCAGCTGCTGTCCCAACGATGTCTGCAGCCGAGTCTTCATGCCTGTGCCGAACGGAAGGGAGAGGGCCCGGCGGCCGCGGTTACAGCTTGAAGGAATCCCCAAGGTAGACGCGGCGCACGTCGGCGTTGTCCAGGATCGCCTCGGGCGAGCCCTGGGCCAGTACGGTGCCCTCTGCGAGGATATACGCGCGGTCGCAGATTCCCAAGGTCTCGCGCACGTTGTGGTCGGTGATCAGCACACCGATGCCACGCTGCTTGAGATGGGTGACGATGCGCTGGATTTCGCCGACCGAGATCGGGTCCACACCGGCAAAGGGTTCGTCGAGCAGGATCAGCCGCGGCTTGGCCGCCAGTGCACGCGCGATCTCGCAGCGACGGCGCTCACCACCGGACAGGCTGGCGCCGAGCTGTTCGGACACGTGCCCCAGCTGCAGTTCGTCGAGCAGGCTGTTCAGTTCGCGCTCGCGGCCAGCCGAATCCAGGTCCTCGCGCAGTTCCAGCACCAGGCGCAGGTTGTCGGCCACGGTCAGCTTGCGGAACACCGACGGTTCCTGCGGCAGGTAGCCCACGCCCTGCTTGGCGCGGGTGTACATCGGGTCGCCGGTGATGTCCTTGCCGTCCAGCACGATGCTGCCGGCATCGGCACCGACCAGGCCGACGATCATGTAGAAGCAGGTGGTCTTGCCGGCACCGTTGGGACCGAGCAGGCCGACCACTTCACCGGCGTCCAGGGTCAGCCCGAAGTCCTTGACGACTTCGCGCTGCTTGTAGCGCTTGCGCAAGCCAGTTGCGACGAGCATTACTTCTTGCCTCCTGCCGGCGCCGCAGCCGGGGCGGCCGCAGGCGTCTTGTTCTTCGGCGGAATCACGGTGCGCACGCGGCTGCCGTCGCCGCCGGAGTTCATCTCACCGCTGCGGGTGTTGTAGACCATGCGCTGGCCGGCATTGGTGCCGCGCGCGCTGGTGACCTTGTAGTTGCCGGTCAGGGTGATGATCTCGGTGGTGATGTCGTAGTCGATCCGGTCGGCCACCGCATCCATCCAGGTGCCATCGTCGAGCTGCTGCTTCATCTTGGCCTGCTTGCCGGTGAACACCGCACGCACGGCTTCGCCGCCCTTGAGGTAGATCTCGGCCTCGGACGAACGCAGGTCCAGCGTGCCCTGGGTGATGATCACGCCGCCCGACAACACGGTCTTGCCGTCACCGGTGAGGGTGCCGGACTGCGCGCCGGAATCAATGTTCATCGCTTCATTGCGGTCGGTCGACTTGGCAAAGGCGACAGCGGGGACAAGAAGACTGAGTGCGAGCACGGCTGCAAAGGGAATCTTCATCGGGGTCCGTTCTACCGGTGGTGGCCCGCCGGCGGGACCGGGGGCTGCGGGTGGGGGCTGCCTGCTTCGCGCCTGTCGGGAAGACGTCGCGGGCGGGCGGCGGAATCAGCGCTTGGGCGTGTAACGGCCCTTGGACTGGCTGAGGAAATGATACGTGTTGTTCTTCGAATCCACCTCGAACCCGACGCCGGACTGCTCCATGCCCGGCCGGGTCATGGTCACCAGGGCATCGGTCCGGGCGCGGTTGTCCTTCGGGAACACGTCCAGGTGGTCGGTGCGGAAGGTGGTCGGGACCACGCCGGGATCAGCCGGGCTGTCGCCGGCGACGTTGCCGCGCAGCTTCATCTCATCGCCCTTGGCACTGAGCCAGCCGGTCTCGGCGCGCAGTGTCCAGTGCTTGCCGTCCTTGTCGGGCATTTCGAACAGCGGGGTGGTGATGTTGAGCGTCTGGTCGCCACGCTGGCGTTCCAGCAGAGGGGCGCGCAGGGTGGTCGATTCCTTGCCGTGTTCGTCCAGGGCGACGATCTGGAAGTCGTGCAGGATGTAGTCCACACCGGCGTCCTGGCCTTCGACGACAGGTGCCTTTTCACGGTTGCGCAGCGCGGCCCAGCTGCTCAGCAGTGCCGCCAGCAGCAGGCCCACGCCGAGGATCATCCGCCAGTTCAAGGTGGGGGCATTCATGCGCCGAACCTCGCCAGCACGGCGTCCAGGCGGCCCTGTGCGGCCAGCAGCACGTCGCACAGCTCGCGCGCGGCACCCCGGCCGCCGTCGGCGCGGGTGATCCAGTGCACGCGCTCGGCGATCCACGGATGTGCATTGGCCGGCGCCACCGCCAGGCCGACCGCGCCCAGCGGCGCCAGGTCCGGCAGGTCGTCACCCATGAAGGCCACCTGCTCCAGGCCGATGCCGTGCTGCACGCACAGCGCCTGCACGCTGGCCAGCTTGTCGCCGACGGCAATCTGGGTGTCGATGCCCAGGTCGGCGCCGCGCTTGAGCGCGGACTGGCTGTTGCGCGCGGTGATCAGCACGGGGTGGATACCGTGCTGCTGCAGCAGTTTCAGGCCCAGGCCATCCTGCACGAAGTACGCCTTGCTCTCATTGCCATCCTTGTCGTAGTACAGCCGACCGTCGGTGAGGGTGCCGTCCACGTCGAAGCAGGCCAGGCGGATACCGGCCGCAGTGGCATGCAGGTGGGCTGGGAAGGCGGGCAGGGGGGACCAGGGCATCAGGGCATCGGACTCGGTGGTTGCGGGCTCGTTGGTACAGACTGAATGGGGTCTACGGACTGTCGGTTAAACCACCCGGGCCCGCAACAGGTCATGAATGTTCAGGGCGCCGACTGCGCGGCCCTGGCCGTCGACCACGATCAGGCCGGTGATCTTGTGGGTTTCCATCAGCCGCGCAGCCTCCACCGCCAGCTTGTCGGCGCTGATGGTGCGCGGTTGCCGGGTCATCACATCGGCAATCTTCGCGGTGCGCACGTCCAGGTCGGTATCCAGCGCGCGGCGCAGGTCGCCGTCGGTGAACAGGCCGATCAGCACGCCCAGGTCGTCGACCACGGCGGTCATGCCCAGACGCTTGCGGCTCATCTCCATCAGCGCCTCGCTGAGGCTGGCGCCGACATCGACCTTGGGCAGGTCCTCGCCGGTGTGCATGACGTCGGTGATGTGCAGCAGCAGGCGGCGGCCAAGGCTGCCAGCCGGGTGCGAGCGGGCGAAATCGTCCGCGGTGAAGCCGCGTGCATCCAGCAGGGCCACCGCCAGGGCGTCGCCCATCGCCAGCGAGGCGGTGGTGCTGGAGGTGGGCGCCAGCGCCAGCGGGCAGGCTTCGGCCGGCACGCTCACATCCAGGTGGAAATCAGCGGCGCTGGCCAGGCTCGACTGCGGGCGTCCGGTCATGGCGATCAGCACATTGCCCTGGCGCTTGAGCACCGGCAGCAGCATCAGCAGCTCATCCGATTCGCCCGAATAGGACAGGGCCAGCACCACGTCATCCTCGGTGATCATGCCGAGGTCGCCGTGGCCGGCCTCGCCCGGGTGCACGTAGAACGCCGGGGTGCCGGTGGAGGCCAGGGTGGCGGCGATCTTGCGCGCGACATGGCCGGACTTGCCCATGCCGGTGGCGACCACCCGGCCGCTGCTGCCCAGGATCGCCCGGCAGGCCTGCTGGAAGGCGTCGCCGAGGCGGTCGGCCACGGCGTCCAGCGCCTGCCGTTCGATCTCGAACACGCGCCGGCCACTGGCGACCAGGGCGGCAGGGTCGGCGGAACGGGGGGGCAACAGGGATTCGGCCATGCGGACGCCACGCAGCGGAAGTAGAATGGACGCACATTTTATTAGGAAAGCCCGTTGGACGCCGACACCATCCGCAATCTGATCGAAACCGGCCTGCCCGGCGCCCGCGCCGACGTGCAGGGTGACGATGGCGTGCATTTCGAAGCGACCGTGGTCAGCGAGGCCTTTGCCGGCAAGATGCCGCTGGCCCGCCACCGGATGGTGTATGCCACTCTGGGCGACCTGATGGGCGGCGCGATCCACGCGCTCGCATTGAAAACCGTGACCCCGGCCGAAGCCGGCTGAACCGCAGAAGATCCCCAATACATGGCCAAGATCGTTGTGACCGGCGGCGCTGCGCTGCACGGTGAAGTAAGCATCTCCGGCGCCAAGAACGCCGTCCTCCCCATCCTGTGTGCGACCTTGCTGGCCGACGCGCCGGTGGAGATCACCAACGTGCCGCATCTGCACGACGTGGTGACCACGGTGAAGCTGCTGGGCGAACTGGGCGCGAAAGTGACCATCGACCAGGGCACGCTGTCGCGCGGCAGCGCGATCGTGGTCGACCCGCGCTCGGTCAACCAGCATGTGGCTCCGTATGAGCTGGTCAGGACCATGCGCGCCTCGATCCTGGTGCTGGGCCCGCTGCTGGCCCGCTTCGGTGCGGCCGAAGTGTCGCTGCCCGGCGGCTGCGCGATCGGCTCGCGCCCGGTCGACCAGCACATCAAGGGCCTGCAGGCACTCGGTGCCGAGATCGTGGTCGAGAACGGCTTCATCAAGGCCACTGCCAAGCGTCTGAAGGGTGGCCATTTCACCTTCGACATGGTCAGCGTGACCGGTACCGAGAACGTGCTGATGGCCGCAGTGCTGGCCGAAGGCACCACCATCCTCGACAACGCGGCGATGGAGCCGGAAGTCACCGACCTGGCGCACTGCCTGATCGCGCTGGGCGCGAAGATCGAAGGCCTGGGCACTGCCCGCCTGGTCATCGAAGGCGTCGAACGCCTGTCCGGTGGCCGCCATGAAGTGCTGCCCGACCGCATCGAAACCGGCACCTTCCTGGTGGCCGCTGCGATGACCGGTGGCAAGGTCACCGTCAACCGCGCGCGCCCGAACACCATGGATGCGGTGCTGGCCAAGCTGGTGGAAGCCGGCGCGACCATTGAGACCAGCGAAGACAGCATCACCCTGGACATGCACGGCAAGCGGCCGAAGGCGGTCAACCTGACCACCGCGCCGTACCCGGCGTTCCCGACCGACATGCAGGCGCAGTTCATGGCGCTCAACTGCGTGGCCGATGGCGTGGGCGTGATCAACGAAACGATCTTCGAGAACCGTTTCATGCATGTAAACGAACTGCTGCGCCTCGGCGCGGACGTGCAGGTTGAAGGCCACACGGCCATCGTGCGCGGCCACGAACGCCTGAGCGGTGCACCGGTGATGGCGACCGATCTGCGCGCATCGGCGTCGCTGATCCTGGCCGGTCTGATGGCCGATGGCGATACCACCATCGATCGCATCTACCACCTTGATCGCGGTTACGAGAACATCGAAGAGAAGCTGTCTTCGCTCGGCGCCACCATCCGGCGTGTGGCCGCATGATCCTGCGCGGCAAGTTCAGCCGTCGTCGCAAGGCGCTGCTGGTGCTGGTGCTGATCGTGCTGGCGTGGCTGGGCTACGCCTGGTACGCCAACATCGCCATCACCAAGGGCATCGAGCAGAAGGACATGGACTGGAATGGCGACGGCACGGTGACCCGTGACGAGATCATCCAGTCGTTCTACGCGGTGGCGGTGAACGACAGCCAGGACGGCAATCGCCATTGCCGCACCTTCGTGCGTCGATCCACGGGCGAGCAGATCCGGGTGGACTGCCGCACAGAGTTCGCGCCGGTGGAAGAGCCGAAGAAATAAAAAAAACGCCCGCGAAAGCGGGCGTTTTTTCTGGGGACATCCATCCACGCATGGCGTGGATCTACGGGGCCTGAAGTAGATCCACGCCATGCGTGGATGGCGGGGATCGCCGGTCAGTTCGGCTCCGGGGTCAGAGCCCTTCCTGTGAGGAAGGGATCCGACCCCTGCAATCAGTTCATCGCCTTGATGGTCAGGTCCAGCGCATCGCGACCGCTTTCACGCTGCAGCATGCGCGCCGGCACCGGGAACTCCGGCACGATCCAGGCGATCAGCTCCTTGTTGCCGTCGGTGCGCGAGACCTTGGTGGCCTCGTAGCTCTTGCCGCCCACGGTGACCGATTCCTTGCCCACCACGCGGTAGGTCATGTTCTTGATGCGGCCTTCGTCGACCATGCGATAGGTCAGCGGCTTGCCGGCAGCCAGGTCGCGGGCGATGGCCAGGTTGATCAGCAGCGCATCCATGTCGCCGGCCTTCAGGGCGATCGGTCCGGCGCGGTCCGGCTTGATGTCGCCAGTCCAGGTGGCCTGGTTGCTGGTCCAGTTGTAGTTGGCCTGCACGTTGCGCTTCTTCACCAGCAGCGCCGAGCGGTCCTGGCTGCTGAGCGGGCGCAGTTGCCCGCGCACTTCCTCGAACACCGTGGTCTGGCTCAGGTCGGCCAGCTGGTTCTTGACCTGCAGGCTGTAGCGCCACTTGTTGGCGCCTTCGCTGGCCAGGGTCATGCTGCCGTTGGCCTGCATGCCCATGTAGCTGGCCAGGTAGTCGGCCTTGAACGGCTGCAGGGCCATGGCCGGCAGGCTGACCACCGACAATGCGGCAGCGGCGATCCAGGTCAGGGGGCGGGTCAGGGTGTTCATGCTCAGACTCCTTGGTATTCGATCAGGCGCAGATCGACGCGATCTTCGCCGTCTTCGCGTTGCAGGATGCGCACCGGGGTGGGGACACCGTTGGCGATCCAGAGAATGGTTTCGTTGTTGCCGCCGTTGGTCCGATAGACCCGCAGCGCGTTGTACGACAGGTCGCCGACCTCGACGTTCTCGGTCTGCGGCGCTGCCTGGTAATCGTGCTGGCGCACCTTGCCCATGTCGACGTAGCGATAATGCATGGCCGCGCCAGGGCGGGCATCGCGCATGATCGCCAGGTTCATCAGCAGGGCGCTCTGGTCGCCAGCCTGCAGTGGAATCGGTTGCGCGCGCTTCTTTTCCACGTCGCCACTCCACTGCGCGGTGCCGGCCTGCCAGTTGTAGGTGCCGACGGCCTTCTTGCCGAGGAACAGGCCCTTGCGCACCGTGCTCTGGCTGATTGGCGCATAGACACCGTCGCGCTCCTCGAACACGGTGCTCTGCTCGATGTTCAGGCCGAGCACGCTGGCAAAGCCGCGGCGGCCGACCACCTGCATGTCCACCCGCCACTGGCTGCCGCCGGTGTGGGTGACCTGCATGGTCGCATCGCCTGCTTCCTTGCCCTTGTAGAAGGCCTGGTAGGTCGCGCTGAACGGCTGCAGCGGCGGCGGCTCCCAGGCCAGCGCCGGCAGCACCGGTGGAGCCACCTCGGCAGGTGCCGGCGCAGCAGGCGCTGTTGCCTGGCCCCAGCCCGCACAGGCGAGGACGGCAAGCGGCAGCAGCAGGGTTGTACGCAGCAGGGACGTGGTCTTCATGGCCGACAGGAACCGCAGGAGGGGAGCAGGATGCCAGCCCCGCAGTCAGCGGGGCGTGTGCACGGGCGTTACCGGTTCAGGTTCCCGGCGGAATCTAGAGCCAAGGGGCTAAACAGGGGGTGACCGTCGAATGTCGGCTGGCCTTCCCGTTCAGCCAGACGGCCTGCACAGAGCAGTTCCAGGGTCGCGATCAACAGCGGATGCTCCACCGCAAGCACGCGTTCGGCCAGGGTCTGCGCATCATCGCCGGCTAGTACCGGAACCCGCGCCTGCGACAGCACCGTGCCGGCATCCAGTTCCGGCACCACCAGGTGGACGCTGGCGCCATGCTCGACGTCACCGGCCTCCAGCGCCCGTGCATGGGTGTGCAGGCCCTTGTGCAGCGGCAGCAGCGAGGGATGGATGTTGACCAGGCGGCCATTGAACCGCTGTACGAAATCGGCGCCCAGGATGCGCATGTAGCCGGCGCAGACGATCCAGTCCGGGGCGGATGCAGCCAGCGCATCACCCAGCGCCTGCTCGTAGGCGGCGCGGTCGCTGAATTCCTTCGGCGCATGCCCCCAGCGCCTATCCGCTGCCACCCGCTCCAGAGCGGTCGCGTCGGGACGATCAGAGAACACACCGACAACCTCGGCCTGCAGCCGCCCTGCAGCGATGGCATCAACAATGGCCTGCAGGTTGCTGCCGCGTCCCGAGGCCAGCACGGCGATTCGGCAGATGCTCATCGCCCCGCGCTCCGGCGCACCAACGGCCACAGCAACAGGCTGCCCAGGGTCGCCAGCAGCATGTCCGCATGCGCGTCCCACATGTCGCCCTGCTGGCCGTTGTAGGCCTCGGCCGCTTCCGGCGACAGGGCAAGGGCGATGCCCCATTCCAGCCACTCATACGCCAGGCTGGAACACATCACTGCCATCACCGCCAGGGTGAAGGCCTGGCCGATGCGCAGTGCAGGCCAGAAGCGTCGCGCCAGCTGCAGCAACGCCGGGGTGAAGCAGACGCCATAGAGGAAGTGGATCAGGCGATCGAAGTGGTTGCGCTGCCAGCCAAAGGCGGCATCCGGCGACCATCCCAGCAGCGACTGCAGCCAGGCGTCATAGGGCACGTTGGAATACAGCCAGCGCGCGGCCACGCAGTGGATGGCGATGAAGCCGCAGATGGCGATGAAGGCACCGTTGCCCAGCTGCCAGCGCCGGTCCACCCACCACAGGGCCAGCAGGCCGATCACGGTCAGCGAGCTGTGCAGGGTCTGCTCGAGCGGCCACAGCGGATGGATCCAGGTGGCCGCGAATATGCACAACACCGCGGCCAGCGCGACCTTCTTCGGTGCCGACAGCGAGTGGGGGGCGCGGTTGCTGGCGAGCGTGGGGGCAGCGGACGTGGACATGTCGGAGCGATCAGCAGAAGGGACGGAACATGCGGCTGCCAGCTCAGACGCTGACGTGGTCGCCGCGGTCGAACAGTGCGGCGATCTCCGGCTTGCGCAGGAAATACACCGCGTAGGCGGTCAGCGCCATGCCCAGCGGGCCTGCCATCACCGCTGCCCAGGCCGCGCCGCGACACCAGGCCAGATTGCTGCGCTGGCCAAGCAGGCGCGCGGTGCGCAGCTGCAGGAAGCCCAGCCCGATGGCCAGCAACGACACTGCGCCGTACACCGTCGCCAGCACGGCGCCGTCATCCATGCCGCGTTCGAAGGCGACGATGCCGACAAAACCGAGGAACACCAGCGCCGCCAGCCAATGGAAGCCTGCCAGTGCGTAGAACAGGATCTTCAGGTTGTGCAGGTGGCTGGCGGTCTGCAGGTCCGCCAGGGTCTGCCGTGGCAGCGGCGGTGGGTTCATTCCATCGTTCATGCCACACCCGCCTGGCCAGCAAAGGCGGCCTTCACGTGCGGGCGCAGCAGCACGACCAGGGTGAACACGCCGAGGATGGTGCCGATGGGGGTGAACAGGCACGACAGCCCGGCCACGATCATGCACAACAGGTAGCGGCGCTGCTGCGACAGGCAGCGGCCGGCATAGGCGACAAAACCGGCAAGGGTCAGCCCACCAAGCACGATGCAGACGCCCATCACGGTGAACAGCCAGCCAACGAACTGCTGCTCTTCCGGCGAAGACGGTTCACCGCCGGACTTCATCGGCAGCGAGCCGGACAGCATGGCGATGCCCAGCACGATGTGCAGGATGAAGATCAGCGAGAACACCGCCATCAGGCCAGCGACCACGTAGTGGCCGATTGCCAGCTGGCGCAGCTGGGTGGCGTCCTGCGGGCCGAACACCGGCACGGCCGGGTTCGGCGGCAGCACCGGCGGAGCCGGCGTCGTCGACAAGGGAGGGGGTGCGTCCATGCGGGTTCCTCTGTCCGGTGGATCAGGCGATGTGGACGCGGTCGCCGCCCTGGGCGATGACCACCTGGCCGATCGTCCAGTGCTCCAGGCCCTGCGCCCTGACCGCAGCGGACACGGCCTCCAGCTGGTCCGGGGCGACGATCAGCACGAAGCCGATGCCGCAGTTGAAGGTGCGCCACATTTCACTGTCGGCTACCGCGCCTTCCTTCTGCAGCCACTGGAACACCGGCGGCAGGGTCCACGACAAGGCCTGGATGTCCAGGCCGAGGCCTTCGGGCACCACGCGGATGATGTTCTCGGTCAGGCCGCCGCCGGTGATGTGGGCCATGCCGTGGATGGCTTCGCCGTGCGACTTCAGCAGCGACAGGATCGGCTTGACGTACAGGCGGGTGGGGGCCATCAGCGCATCGACCAGTTTGACCCCGCCTTCCAGCTCCAGCTCGGCCGGGCGGCCGGCGCGGTCGTAGATGCGACGGACCAGCGAATAGCCGTTGGAGTGCGGGCCGGACGAGGCGATGCCGATCAGCACGTCACCGGCGGCGACATGGGCGCCGTCCTTCAGCTCGCTCTTTTCGACGGCAGCGACGGTGAAGCCGGCCAGGTCGTACTCGCCCGGGGCGTACATGTCGGGCATCTCGGCGGTTTCGCCGCCGATCAGGGCGCAGCCGGCCTCGGTGCAGCCATTGGCGATGCCGCCCACGACTGCCGCAGCAGTGTCGATGTCCAGCTTGCCGGTGGCGAAGTAGTCCAGGAAGAACAGCGGCTCGGCGCCTTGCACCAGCACGTCGTTCACGCACATGGCGACCAGGTCGATGCCGATCGTATCGTGGCGGTTCAGCTGGTGGGCCAGCTTCAGCTTGGTACCGACGCCGTCGGTGCCCGACACCAGCACCGGCTCGCGGTACTTGTTGGACAGGTCGAACAGGGCGCCGAAGCCACCCAGGCCGCCCATCACCTCCGGACGGAAGCTGCGCTTGACCAGGGGCTTGATCCGCTCGACCAGCTCGTTGCCGGCGTCGATGTCGACACCCGCGTCACGGTAGGTGAGGGGGGAAGGGGCGGAAGACGGGCTGTTGGTCACGGGCGTCGGCGCTGGCAGGGGTTGAATCGCCGATTTTAACAGGCCGCATTGGCGCAAAGGCCGTATTCGGGCAACAATTCCCCCCGGATACGTCGAGCCAATGGATGTCCTGATGCGCCGCAGCCTGTTTTTGACCCTGCTCCTTGCGCTGTGCCTGCCGGTGGCCACGATGGCCCAGAGCGGCATGCGAACCGAGGGGGATGTTGCCACTGCCAGTGGTGCGTACGAGGCCGAAGTGCCCGTCAACAGCCAAGCCGAGGCTGACCGCAACGGTGCACTTGCCCGCGCGTTGAGCGTGGTACTGGGCAAATTGTCCGGTGATCGCAGCGTCATGTCCCGCCCCGGTGTGGTCCAGGCGTTGCGCAATGCCAAGGACTACGTGGCCAGCTACGACTACAAGCAGGACCAGAGCGTGGGCGCCAGCGGTGCGCCGAGCTTCCGTACCCTGCTGGTCGCGCGCTTCCGCGAGGATGACGTGGACGGGCTGGTGTCGGCCCTGGGCCTGCCGCTGTGGCCGCAGCCACGACCGAAGCCGGTGCTGTGGCTGGCCGTCGATGATGGCAGCGGTCCGCGCCTGGTCAGCGTGCAGCAGGCCAATGCCGCGCGGCCGTTGCTGAGCCGGGCCATCGAGCGCGGCTACAAGCTCGGCCTGCCCAGTGGTGGCGCCGCCGAGCAGGCCCTGGCCGGTGCCATCTGGCGCCAGGACAGCGCCGCGGTCGCCCGGGCCTCGTCGCGCTACTCGCCGCCGATGCAGCTGATCGGCAAGCTCTACCGCGCCAATGGTGGCTGGCAGGCGGACTGGGTGTTCGTCGACAACGGCCGTGAACTGAACAAGTGGACCAGCAAGGACGCCAACGCGATGCGCGCGATGGCTGCCGGTGCCGATGGCGCTGCCGACGCGCTGGTCAAGCGTTATGCCAAGGCCGGTGCGGCCACTGGCCAGGCGGGCACTTACCGCGTGGTGGTGACCGGCATCAACAGCGCGGATGAATACCTGCGCCTGGCCGCCGGCCTGCGTGAAGTGGCGGTGGTGCGCAACGTCACCCCCCTGCGCGCGACCGCCGACCATCTGGAACTGAATCTGGAAATGACCACCGGCCTGGCCGGCTTCAACCGCATGCTCGGCGACAACGGCGTGCTTGTGCCGTCGGCGACGCTGCCGGCCCTGCCGACGCCGATCGACGATACGACCGGTGCACCGGCACCGGCGCCGGTCAGCAACGAGTACCGCCTGCGATGATCCTGTCCCCGGAAGCGGAAATCGCGCAGTTCCTGCGGCGGCTGAAGTACATCCTGCTGGCCGGCCTGATCGGCTGGATCGTCTGGCTGCTGGCACCGATCCTGACCCCGTTCGTACTGGCGCTGGCGCTGGCCTGGCTGGGCGATCCGCTGGTGGACCGCATCGAGGCCACCGGTCGTTCGCGCATGACCGGCGTGGTGCTGGTGTTCGTGGCGATGGTGCTGGTGATCGTCGCGCTGCTGCTGGTGCTGGTGCCGATGATCGAGCGCCAGATCACCACGCTGATCGCAGCGGCGCCGCAGGCGCAGGCCTGGCTGATGGAGAAGGGCATCCCCTGGTTCGAGCAGAAGACCGGGCTGGAAGTGATGCAGTGGATGGACCCGGACCGTCTGATCGAGTGGGTGCGCAGCCACTGGCAGCAGGCCGGTGGGTTCGCAACGACCTTCATGGGCTACGTATCGCGCTCGGGCTTCACGGTGGTCACCTGGGTGGTCAACCTGTTGCTGCTGCCGATCCTGGCGTTCTACTTCCTGCGTGACTGGGACAAGCTGGTCGAGCGTGTGGCGTCGGTGATCCCGCGCAACCAGATCGGCACGATCACCTCGCTGGCGCGCGAATCCAACGAAGTGCTCGGTGCGTTCATCCGCGGGCAGTTCCTGGTGATGCTGGCGCTGGGCGTGATCTACGCCGGTGGCCTGTCGCTGGTCGGGCTCAAGCTGGGCCTGTTGATCGGCCTGATCGCCGGCCTGATCAGCTTCATTCCCTACCTGGGCGCGACCACCGGCATCCTGATGGCGATCGTGGCTGCGCTGGTACAGGCGCAGGGGTTCGACCTGAAGCTGCTGATCCTGGTGGGCGTGGTGTTCACCGTCGGCCAGCTGCTGGAGAGCTACGTGCTGACCCCGCGCATCGTCGGCGACAAGATCGGGCTGCACCCGGTGGCGGTGATCTTCGCGGTGATGGCCGGTGGCCAGCTGTTCGGCTTCCTCGGCATGCTGCTGGCGCTGCCGGTGGCGGCGGTGAGCAACGTGCTGTTGCGCTATGCGCACCAGCGCTACCGGCAGAGTGAGCTGTATGCCGGCGAGAAGCCCGGGATCGTGCTTGATGGCGTGATCGATCAGCCCCATATCATCGTGCCTGGCAATGACAAGGGTCCGGAACTGAAGTGATTGGTGTGCCGCAACTTCCGCTGGCCCTGCATTACCCGCGGGACCAGCGCCTGGAGAGCTTCATCGGTGCGCCGGACGGCGCGCTGGCGCAGCTGCATGCCATCGCGGTAGGGGCCAGCCACGATTGGATCTACCTGGAAGGCGCGGCCGGCACCGGCAAGACCCATCAGGCGTTGGCGATGTGTTCCAGCGCCGAGCAGGCCGGGCGCCTGCCGACCTACGTGCCCCTGGCCAGCGTGGTTGGCCGGGTGCGGGTAGCGCTGGAAGGACTGGAGCAGCGCGAGCTGGTGGCGCTGGATGGGTTGGATGCGGTGGCGGGCAACCGTGAGGACGAGATCGCGCTGTTCGATTTCCACAACCGTGCGCGCGCTGCTGACGTGACGGTGCTGTACACCGCGCAGAAGTCGCCCGGCGAACTGGGCCTGGTGCTGCCGGACCTGCGTTCGCGCCTGGGCCAATGCGTGCGCGTGCTGCTGCAGCCGCTGGACGAGGAAGGCCGCGCGGCGGTGCTGCGCGAGCGCGCGCTGCGCCGTGGGCTGGCGATCGACGAGGCCGCCATCGAGTGGCTGCTGTCGCACACCGGGCGCGAGCTGGGTGGACTGATCACGCTGCTGGACTGGCTGGATCGCGAATCGCTGGCGGCGAAGCGGCGGATCACCGTGCCGTTCCTGCGCCAGGTCCTGGAAGAAGGCCGTCCTCGTTACTGAGATTAGGGTTGGTCGGCAGGGCTGCGCCCTGCACCCGCCGAAGCCGAAGCCGAAGCAACGTCAACGTCAAAAGCGGGCTATCCGTGTGATGGCGGGGTGGCTCAGGTTGCGGGGGACGGCGCAAGTACGTCCATGTAGCCTCGGTCGCGCCATCCATGGCGCTCACGCCCCCGCAACCTGAGCC
>NZ_JBBPFR010000037.1:0-22562 GCF_037969685.1 Stenotrophomonas sp. G106K1
GCGCCATGGATGGCGCCATCGAGCTTACAGGGACGTACTTGCAGCGTCCCCTGCATGGCCCACCCGCCCGGCCAAGCGCGGCTTCTGCTCTGAAGACGACCAGCCACGAGGGGCTCAGCCGTTCGCTGCCAACTCAACGTCCAGCGCACGCAGGCGATCAACAGTACCGACATCCGTCCAGCGGCCGCGATGATGCTGACCGCTGATCCGCCCTTGTGCCATGAAATGCTTCTGCAGCGGCACCACCGAAAACTTCGGTGGCACACGCTCGCTGCCAGGTGCCTCGCCGATCACCGCGCGCCAATCGGCCACGATCGAAGGCCGATAGACGCCGATGCCCGCATAGGTCAGGCACGGACCTTCGCGGTCGTGGTGCAGCACGCCGTGCGCGTCCAGCCGGTAGTCACCGTTGGGGTGCTGCGCAGGGTTGTCGACCAGCACCAGATGCGCTTCGCCGGCCGGTTCACGCGGCAGCGTGGCGAAATCGAAATCGGTCCAGATATCGCCGTTCACCACCAGGAACGGATCGTCCCCCAGCGCTGGCAATGCATTGAGAATGCCGCCACCGGTTTCCAGCGGGGTATCGCCTTCGTGCATGAAATGCAGGCGCAGGCCCCATTGGCTGCCATCGCCCAATGTGGCCGGAAACTGCTCGGCCAGCCATGCGGTGTTGATCACCACATCGCGGATGCCGAACGCAGCCAACCGCTCCAGATGCCACACGATCAGCGGTTTGCCGGCCACTGCCAGCAGCGGCTTGGGCGTGTGCAGGGTCAGCGGGCGCATGCGCTCGCCGAGGCCTGCGGCAAAGACCAGCGCTTTCATCGGGTCACGCGCATCGGTGCGGCCAGCGCGGCCAGTGCCGGCTTGATCCGCATGTCCAGCAACTGCTGCAACGGTGCCAGTTCGCGGTAGCGCGGCAGCACTTCATCCAGGTAGGCGATGAAGCGCGGCGCGTCGTCCAGGTAGTGGCCCTTGTTGTCGCGGTAGCGCAGGCGGCAGAACAGGCCGAGGATCTTCACGTGGCGCTGGATGCCCATCCAGTCAGCGTCGCGCAGGAAGGTGGCACGGTCGGGTACCGGCAGGCCGGCGTCGCGCGCGCGCTGGTGATACTGCGCCAGCCATTCGTCCACGCGCTGCAGCGGCCAGCTCAGGAAGGCGTCCTTGAACAGACTCACTGCGTCGTAGGCGATCGGGCCACGTACCAGGTCCTGGAAATCCAGCACGGCCGGGCCGCCGTCCACCGGCATCAGGTTGCGCGGCATGTAGTCGCGGTGGGTCATCAGCTGGGCCTGGCCCAGCGCGTTGTCCATCAGCCGGCGGTGGACCAGCTGCAGGCCTTCGATCTCGCCGCAGTCCAGCTCAAGGCCAAGATGGCGTTGCAGGAACCACTCGTCGAACAGGCCGGCGTCACGCTGCAGCAGCGCTTCGCCGAACTGGCCGAAATCGGCCGGTACCGGGATGGCCTGCAGGCGCAGCAGCTGTTCGATGGAACGGCTGAACCACGCGTCGGCATTGTGTTCGTCGAGGATCTTCGCCAGCGTTGGGCCGCCCAGGTCTTCCAGCAGCAGGAAGCCGGCGTCGAGATCCTGGGCAAGCAGCGCGGGCACGCGCAGGCCGTGATCGTGCAGCAGGCCGCGCATGCGCAGCCACGGCGTGGGGTCTTCCAGCCCCGGCGGCGCGTCCATCACGATGTGGCTGCCGCGCTGGCTGGTGGTGCGCCAGTAGCTGCGCATGCCGGCGTCGACCGAGGCGCGTTCGACCACGGCGTTGCCATCGTCAAGCTGGGTGCGGGCCCATTGCAGGCGCTGTGCGCTGCGCTGGGGATCGGAGGCGGGTTCGGTCATGCAGGCAGATCCGGGCGCGCCGGGCGCGCCAATGTCGGGGGCAGAATGGGAAACGGGTGGCGGCTCAGCGGCGGCCGCTGAACAGGCGCAGGATCGCCAGCACGACGACCGCACCCAGCACCGCGCCGAGGAAGCCGGCCGGCTCACCGGGCGCGTACCAGCCCATGTACTGGCCGAACCAGCCGGCCAGCAGCGCGCCGATGATGCCCAGCACGATGGTCAGCAGGCAGCCCATGCGGTTGTTGCCGGGCATGAAGAAGCGTCCCAGCAGGCCGACGAAGAAGCCGACCAGGATGATGTAGAGCCAGCTGGTGCTGCCAAACAGACCGTTCATGCCATCAGTGCTCTCGAAGGATGGACGCAGCCTAGCAAGGCCGGGCTGCGTCCGTCACTGCGTGCTGGATCAGCAGCAGCCGTGGTCGCCGTGGCGGGTGCCACTGTCGGCGGCCACCGGCGAACCGCTGGTCTCGCCACGCAGGCTTGCCGCGTAGTGCTCGCTGATCACCTTGGACACGCACGAGGTGACCTTCTTGCCCATCGGGATGTGCAGGAACTCGTTCGGGCCGTGGGCGTTGGAGTGCGGGCCGAGCACGCCGGTGATCATGAACTGGGCGCCCGGGAACTTCTCGCCCAGCATGCCCATGAACGGGATCGAGCCGCCTTCGCCCATGTACATCGCTGGCTTGCCGAAGAAGGTCTGGCTGGCATCGTCGATGGCCTTGGTCAGCCACGGTGCCATCGCCGGCGCGTTCCAGCCGGTGGAGGCCTTTTCCAGGTCCAGGGTGACCTGCGCGCCGTTCGGCGGATCGCGCAGCAGGGCTTCCTTCAGCAGCTCGCCGCAGGTCTTGCCATCGGCAGTCGGCGGCAGGCGCAGCGACAGCTTCACCGCGGTATGCGGGCGCAGCACGTTGCCGGCCGATTCCAGCGGCGGCATGCCGCCGATGCCGGTAACCGACAGGGCAGGGCGCCAGGTACGGTTGAGCACCAGCTCGGTCAGGTCGTCGTTCATTGGCTTGAGGCCATCGACCAGCGGGAATTTCTCGAAGATCGCGGTGTCGACCACGTCGGCGGCGCGCTTGGCCTGCTCCAGGCGCTCGGCCGGGATCTCCACGTTCATGCCCTCGATCAGGATGCGGCCGGTGTCCTGGTCTTCGATGCGCGACAGCAGCTGGCGCAGCAGGCGGAAGCTGGACGGCACCACGCCGGAGGCATCACCGGAGTGCACGCCTTCGTTGAGCACCTTCACCGAGAAGTTGCCGCCGGTCAGGCCGCGCAGCGAGGTGGTGCACCACAGCTGGTCGTAGTTGGCGCAGCCCGAATCCAGGCAGACCACCAGTGACGGCTTGCCGATGCGGTCAGCCAGGTGGTCGACGTAGGCCGGCAGATCGTAGCTGCCCGATTCTTCACAGGCTTCGATCAGCACCACGCAGCGAGCATGCGGCAGGCCCTGGGCCTGTAGCGCCAGCACGGCGGCCAGCGAGCCGAAGATGGCGTAACCGTCATCGGCACCGCCACGGCCATACAGCTTGTCGCCGCGCAGGACCGGGGTCCACGGGCCCAGGTCGTCGTCCCAGCCGGTCATCTCCGGCTGCTTGTCCAGGTGGCCGTAGAGCAGGATGGTGTCGTCGCCGGTTTCGGCGCCGGTAGCCGGAATTTCCAGCAGAATCAGCGGGGTGCGGCCTTCCAGGCGCACCACCTCGACCTTCAGGCCGGGCAGTTCCTGCGCCTTGGCCCAGGTTTCCATCAGGGTGACCGCCTGCTCCATGTAGCCGTTCTGCACCCAATTGGCGTCGAACATCGGCGACTTGTTGGGGATGCGGATGTAGTCGACCAACTGCGGGACGATTTCGCTGTCCCACTTGTCATTGACGAATTGGCCGAGCTTGGCGCTGTCCATCTGAAACTCCGATTGCATGGCTGATCCGCCCATTCTACGCCTCGGCCAAGGGTAGGGTTTTCCCTACATCACGTCGGGTATTTGGCTGGCTTTTAGAAATCCGTGAACCCGATACGCTGTGTGCATGTGGTGAGGGACACTGTTTCGACCGACGGGATTGCCGGTCGGGACGGTCAGAACCACAAGGAGATACACGTCGTGCCTTGGTTTGTCGTGTTTAGGGCGCTGGTGCTGGGAATGTGGATCGCGGGAGCGCAAGCTGCCGAGCCGATCGACATCAACCGGGCCGATGCCCAAGCGCTGCAGCAGGGATTGACGATGGTCGGGGCCACCAAGGCAGCGGCGATCGTCGAGCACCGGCGCAGACACGGCCCGTTTCACCGCGTCGAGGACCTGGCGCAGGTGAAGGGGATAGGGACATCGATCGTCGAACGGAATCGACGGCGGATCACCGTTGGCAACACGATGTTGCCAGCGGATCCGGTACCCGGATCGGTACCGGTGCGAACCGTACCCAGGCGCTGACAACAGGAAACGTCGGGACCGGCAGGATGCAGGTTCATTGGCTACGGACAGGATGACCGTATCCACCGACCGTCGCAGGGACGCGGCACCAATCACCAGGATGGTGGCATCACAGACCTGTGGAAGGGGCTGAGATACAAACAGGACAGACGCGGCCGCGTGCAGGATGCAACGCCGCCCCCGCTTCGCAGGATGCGAGGGGGTGGCAGCAGGCCGACAGGGACGTGACGATTGCCCGGTACGACACATGGCTGTGTCGCCGGGCAATTTCTTTTGGCGCAGCCACCACGCGCCCATGGTGTACGGTGAGGCCTTCGCATGGAATGGAACCTGCTGGATGCACCTGCACCGTTTGACCCTGATGCTCGCCGTTGCCCTGGCACTGCCGTGCGCTGCACACGCGGCCGCACCCTCCAAGGCGGTCGCGGCGCCGACTTCCGATGTACGCGGGCCGACTGACCTCAAGCCCGGCGAGTATCTGTGGCATCCGGAAGTTTCGCCGGCCGGGCCGATCGTGCTGGTGGTGAGCCTGGATGAGCAGCGCGCCTATGTGTACCGCAACGGCATCGCCATCGGCCTGACCACGATCAGCTCGGGCAAGACCGGCCATGAGACGCCGACCGGTGTGTTCACCATCCTGCAGAAGGACAAGGACCACCGTTCCAACCTCTACAACAGCGCACCCATGCCGTACATGCAGCGATTGACCTGGGACGGCATCGCCCTTCACGGCGGCAGCCTGCCCGGGCACCCGGCCTCGCATGGCTGTGTGCGCCTGCCGCCGGCCTTCGCCCAGAAGCTGTTCAGCGAAACCAAGCGCGGCGATACGGTGGTCGTGGCCGATGCCAAGAGCGCGCCGATGACGCTGGCCTATCCGGCGGTGCTGGCGCCGGTGAATGCACACGGACAGGCCCTGCCGGAAGGCGAGGCCGGCGCCCCGGGCAAGGCGTGGTGGGATGATGCGGCCGCCCCCAGCGGGCAGGTCGGCATCCTGGTCAGCCTGCACGACCAGCGCCTGTACGTGCTGCGCGATGGCGTGATGATCGGTGAGTCGCCGTTGAAGGCCGATGCCCTGCCCGCGTTCCAGGGCACCACCCTGTTCGTGATGGGCCAGGGCTACAGCGACACGCCCAGCCCGCTTGATGCGCAGCAGCGCCTGCACCAGTGGACGGCCTATCCGCTGCTGGGCCAGGACCGCGCCCAGGTCACGCCGGACCTGCTGGCCACCCCATCGCTGCCGATGGCGCTGCCGACCGATTTCGCCCGCCAGCTGTACCAGGTGCTGGTGCCGGGCACGACCCTGCTGGTGACCTCGCTGCCGGCGGTGCGCCCAAGCGCGGCTGAATCGGGAATGCAGCCGGTCTTGGAATCGGAGCCGCCAGCGTCCACCCTCAAGGGATCCTGAGCCCTCCCTGCGTGCCCATGTCTGCTTTCCGCCTGTGCCGGCTGGCCGCCCTTGGCCTGCTGGCGACCACTGCCAGCGCCCCGGCCGGGGCACAGACGCCTGTTGCCGCGATCAGCGCCGATGATCTCGCTGCGCAGCTGGCCCGCAGCGCGCCCAACGCCGACCGCCGGGTGCTGCAGTTGGCCGCCCACGCCATGCGCTGCGCGCTGCAGCGGCCGGAACTGGGTGTCAGCGGTGAACGCCTGAGCGTGATCGACTACTCGCGGCCGTCCACCGAGCCGCGGATGTGGGTGTTCGACCTGGCCCGCCAGCGGCTGTTGTTCGAGGAATGGGTGGCGCATGGCCGCAACAGTGGCGAGAACCGCACCGAGCATTTCTCCAACCGCGATGGCAGCTTCATGTCCAGCCTCGGCGCGTTCACTGCGCAGGAAACCTACATGGGTGGCAACGGCTATTCGCTGCGCCTGGCAGGGTTGGAGCCGGGCTTCAACGATCGCGCACGCGAGCGCGCCATCGTCATCCACGGTGCACCGTATGTGAACCCCTCCACCGCACAGTTGCAGGGGCGGTTGGGGCGCAGTCTGGGCTGCCCGGCGGTGCGGTTGTCGGTGGCCAAGCCACTGATCGACGCGCTGCGAGGCGGCACGATGGTGTTTGCGTACTACCCCGACCAGGACTGGCTCAAGCACTCACAGTTGCTGGGTGGCGATTGCGGTACGTCCGCGGGTCTTGCAACGCGTTGATGCGTTGTGGCGCGCGGCATGATGCAATGCGCGCATGAACATCGACTCCCTGCTGCAGACCCCGAGCCAGGTGATTTCCAGCCTGGATTACCGCCGCGAACGCTGGCGCAACGGCCTCGGCTGGACCCGCGAGATCCTGCGGTTGCCAGCGCAGGGCGATGATTGGGCGTTGCGCCTGTCAGTGGCCGAAATCGAGCAGGACGCCGCGTTTTCCGCATTCCCGGGCGTCGAGCGCGAACTGGTGCTGCTGCAGGGCAATGGCGTGCGCCTGCGTTTCGAGGACGGCCGTGTAGCCGAAGTGCTGCCACCGCATGGGCGCGTGCGTTTTGCCGGCGAGGCAGCGTTGCATGGCGAGCTGGTCGACGGCACCACTCACGATTTCAACCTGATGTGGAAGCGCGAGCTGCTGCAGGCCGAATTGCTGCACCGGCCACTGGTCGGGCCGATGTTCTTCTTCTGCGAACCGGGTGTGGCGTGGGCCCTGCACCTGTTGGGTGGACAGGCCACGTTCGGCGCGGACAGTGGATTGCCTGCGATGCAGAGCGGCGATACCGCATGGTTGGCTGCCGGCGAGCGTCAGCGGCATGCGCTGCAGGGCGGCGGGGAGTTGCTGGCGATACGGGTGAGCGCTGCGGGCGGCTGAGCCATCGTCGGCGCCCGGAGGCAATCATCCACGCATGGCGAGGATCTACTGAAGCAGATTGCGCGGTCTTTTTCCGTAGAACCACGCCGTGCGTGGATGCGGCGGCCGATACTGCGGCATGAAGCCGTTGTAGATCCACGCCATGCGTGGATGCGGCGGCCGATACCGCAGCATGGTGCCGTTCAGTAGATCCACGCCATGCGTGGATGCGGTGGCCGGTACCGCGCATGGTGCGACCAAGGTTTGCACCCACCTGGAGACCGTTCGCCTCAATACACATCGCGTCGGTAGCGACCGGCCAAAAGCAGCGCTTCCTTGCCGTCGGCACCGAGCACCTGCTCGATCATCGCATCCACTGCCGGGGCCATGCCCTGCAGGCTGCCGCAGACCAGGATCGTTGCGCCTTCATCTACCCACTGCCGCAGCGTGGATGCTTCGGCCAGCAGGCGATCCTGCACGTAGCGATGTGCGCCGCCATCACGGCTGAATACCGTATTCAGGCGGGTGAGCGTGCCGTTGGCGAGCATCGCCTGCAGTTCATCGCCGAAGTGGAAATCATGCGCGGCCGAGCGTTCGCCGAACAACAGCCAAGTGCGGCCACCGCCAATGCGTGCGCGTTCGTGCAGGTGTGCGCGCAGGCCGGCGATACCGGTGCCGTTGCCGATCAGCAGCAGCGGAACGTCGGCGGCGACACCGTGGAAATTCTCGTTGCGGCGCAGGCGCATCTGTACCGGCCCGCCGATGGTGGCGTGGTCGCACAGCCAGCCACTGCCGACGCCAGGTGTGCCATCGGCACGCAGCTGACGGCGCAGCAGCAGCTCCAACGCGCCGTCGTCCATCACCGAGGCGATGGAGTATTCGCGATGTGGCAGGGGCTGCAGTGCCGCCAACAAGCCAGGCAGGTCGCCCGCAGCAACCAAGGACGGCAGGTGCGAGCGCGCAACGCGGGCGAGCAGCGTAGAGCCGTCGTCCAACACGGTGTCGGCATCGAAGCCCTGCGTCTGCAGCCAGTCGCGCGTGCTCTGTTCGGCATGCTGCGGACCGACCTCGGCGATGTCGCCCGCCTGCCAGTGCGTGCTGCTGTTGTTGGTCGGTGGCTGCAGGCGCAGCCAGTAGACAGGACCACCAACGCTGCCGGGATTGAGGTGGATGCGCTGCAGCAGTGTCCACGGCTGGTACTCGGCCGGTGTCCAATCGGGCAGTTCGCTGGCGCCGCCGCCGAGTTGACCGAGCAGTTGCTGCCAGTGGCGCAGGGCGGCCGGATCGGCGTTGTCGACTTCAATGGCATCGAACAGTGGAAGCGCCCTGTGCTGGCGCAGCCAGTCGTGCAGCTGGTGGCCGAACGCGCAGAAGTGGCCGTAGCTGCGATCACCCAGCGCGAGCACGCCGTACTGCAGGTGGCCCAGAGGCGGCGGCGTAGTCATCACCCGGCGCAGGAAGGGCAGGGCGTGGTCGGGTGCATCGCCTTCGCCGGTGGTGCTGACGATGAACAGTGCACGCGCGCTGCCCGCCAGCAGGGGCGCATCCACTTCGTGCAGGCCACGCAGGCGCACCGGCACGCCGGCCGAGCGCAGGGCCTGCGCACTGCGCTCGGCCAGTTCGCGGGCGAAGCCGGTCTGGCTGGACCAGACCAGCAGCATCGGTTGGTCGCTGCCTTCGGTCGTGTCATCGCGTGGACGGCTGCGCCACCACACCACGGCGCACGCCAGCGAATACAGCGCGGTGGCGGCCAGTGCGATGCCCCACTGCCGCGACGGCGGCGCACCCTGCCACCAGGCTTCGCCCAGGTGCAGGCGCAGCAGGGCCCCGCCGATCACTGCCAGCAGGATTAGCACCACGACGTTGCCAAGGGTTGCGCGCGAGAAACGAGTGCTCATGCGGCCTGCTCATCCAGCAACTGCTGGAAGGCACTGCTGAGGGTTTCGCGTGGGCCATCGGCGGCGCGTTCGAGGTAGCGCGCGGCCAGCCCTTCGCGCTCTGCCAGCGCGATGCCCGCGTCGCGACCGAGCACGGTTAATGCGGTGGCCCAGGCGTCAGCGTGCATCGCGTCGTCGGCGACCACGGTGACGGCGGCTGCGACCTGCCGCACCGGCGTACCGCTGCGCGGATCGAGGCTGTGACTGTAGGCAACGCCATCGTCCTGATACTGGTGCCAGCGATCGCCGGAGGTGGCCACTGCCTTCCCTTCCAGCGCGAGTACACGCGGTGGCGTATTGGTGTGCGCATCTTCTTCCGGCGCCGACTCCACCAGCACGCGCCACGGCTGGCCGTCGGGCTTGCGGCCGTAGCCCGCCAGCTCGCCACCGACTTCAATCAGTGCGGCATCGATGCCCTGGCCGCGCAGCCAGGAAGCGACGTGATCGACGCCGAAGCCCTTGGCGATCGCCGAGAGGTCCAGCTCCAGGCCACCCGGTTGCAGCAGCGCATCGTCCTGCCAGTGCAGGCGCTGCCAGCCGCAGCGTGCGCGGGTTGCCTGCAGCGTGACGGCATCGGGTGCACGTCGTTCACCGGCATGCGCACCGAAGCCCCACAGCGCCACCAGTGGGCCGATGGCGGGATCGAAGGCGCCGTCGCTGGCGGCGGCGATGGCCTGCGCGCAGGTCAGCACATGGCGGGTTTCGGCCGGCAGCAGGCAGTAGCGACCCGCGTCGGCGCGGTTGTAGCGGCTCAGGTCCGAGCCCGCTTCCCACGTGCTCATCTGCGCGACCACTTCATCCAGGTGGGCCTGGATGCCAGCATGCAGCGGATGCAGGTCGCGCTGACGCGGTGCCACCAGCGACACGCTCCAGGTGGTGCCCATGGTGGTGCCGCCCAGCCGGGCGATGTCGAGTGCGGTAGAGGTCATGGGCATGCGTGGCAGGCTGCGATACCCGGGCGCGCCGGGTATCGCAGCGATGCGTTTACTGCGGCAGTACTTCCAGTGTGGCGACGTAGCTGAGGCGACGCTTGGCGGCCTGTTTGACCGACGTCTTCTTGTCCTCGGTGCCGGTTTCCAGCCAGTACATGCCGGCTTCCGGCCAGGTCACCTTGATCTCGCCCTTGGCGTCGCTGGTCAGTTTCTGCTCGTCCTGCGCGTTGCGGTAGCGGGTGCCACCGCGCACGATCTCGAACTCCAGGCCCGCAGTCGGCTTGCCGTCGACCAGTACGCGGAAGGTGGCTTCCTCGCCGGAAAACAGGTCGTTCGGGTGGCCGACGGCCACCAGTTCGATGCCGCGGTTGGTCGGCTTCAGCGCGGTGTCGTTCGGCGCGCCGTTGGTGACGAAGGTCTCCACGCGGCCGACCGACTGGCTCACTTCCAGCTTCTTCGCATCCTTGGGCAGTTCGCCGAAGGTGGCGGCGGTTCCGCGCCAGCGCTTGCGCTCGCCATTCAGTTCATAGGTGGCCGACAGGCCGTCGTTGACCGAGGCGATGCGGTAGGTGCCCTGCTGCTTCAGCTCGACGTCGAACACGCTGCGGTACTTGCCGGTGGCCGCATTCTGCGCCTGCATGGTGCTGCCGTCCGGGGCGGTGATCACCACCGATTCCAGGCGCAGCGGCACGTGGTTGAAATAGAACAGGTCGTTGGATACCGCACCATCGACGGTGATCCACGGCGCGTTGCCGGCGATCACGGTCTGCGAGGGCAGCAGCCAGGCCTTGTGGGCCAGGGCAGAGAAGGGAAGGGCAGCGGCCAGAGCGGCGGCGAGGACGAGCGTGCGCTTCATGCGGAAGACTCCAGTTGGAAGGGGGCGGATCCCTTTCCAAAGGAAAGGGCTCTGACCCCGAGGATATGGCGATCGGGTCAGAGCCCTTCCTGTGGAAGGGATCCGGCCCCGGTCAGGAAATCAAGGCTTGACGGCGAGGGTGACCTGGCCCAGTTCGGTGGCGCCCTGCGCGCGGCCGTTCTGTGCAGCGGTGGCGGGCCAGGTGAAGGGGATCTTCAGCAGTTCACGGCCGCCGACTTCGCGCACCGCTTCCACCACCAGGGTGTAGTTGCCCGGGGCCAGCTGCTTCAGCGCCGGCTGCTTGTCGTTGAACGACAGCGCGTGCTTGCCGGCGGGACGGGTGGGGCCGGTCACGCCGTCCACCGGCACCTGCAGGGTGCGGCCGCTCTTGCGCCACCACTGGCGCAGGTCGGGCAGCCACTTGGTGCCATGGCCTTCGCTGTTGCTGGTCTGCTGGTACCAGACCGACAGGTTGGCGGCGACCTTCTGGTCGGCGCCCTCCAGCCACACCGCCACATACGGGCGGTGGTACTCGGCCACGTTGAGCTTTGGCACTTCGACGTTGATGTCGAGGGTGGTGGCGTAGGCCGGCGAGGTGGCCAACAGGCCGCTGAGGGCGATGGTCAGGGTGACGCGCATGGGGCGGCTCCGGAGAAACGGATGGAAATCACGGTGGAAGTTCAGTGGATCAGCAGCAGGGCGATCAGCAGCGGAATCATCAGGCCCAGGCCGACCAGCGGCCAGGTCATGCGTCGCTGTCGCGCATGCAGGTGCAGCAGGAACAGACCGGTGATGCAGAACACCAGGCAGGCCACGGCGAACACGTCCAGGAACCAGCCCCACGCGGGGCCGGCATTGCGCCCCTTGTGCAGGTCATTGAGGTAGGACACCGCGCCGCGCGAGGTCGATTCGTACTCGACTGCGCCGGTTTCGCGGTCGATGCTCAGCCAGGCGTCGCCGCCGGGGCGTGGCAGCGACAGATAGATTTCCTCGGCTGACCATTCGGCAGGTCGGCCGCCGATGGAAATGCCCAGCTGCTCGTCCAGCCATTGCCGGGCCGGGCGCGGGATCGGCGCGTTGCCGTCCTCGCGTGTGCCGAGCTGGCCGCGCATGTCGGCCGGCAGTTCAAGATGCTGGTTCTGCACCTCTGGCTTGGCCTCGATCTTCGCCGCGTGGTTCAGCGTGAGCCCGGTCACCGCGAACAGCAGCATGCCGATCAGGCACACCGCCGAGCTGATCCAGTGCCACTGGTGCAGGGTACGCAGCCAGAAGCCGCGGCTCTGTTGCTGCTGCACGGTGGAAGATGCGGGACGGCTCACGGCACGGTTCGGGGCGGATGAATACTGGGCATTACATCATTGATGAGAATTGCTCGCAATTAGATGTCGTTGTGTATCCCTGAAGGGGTAGTGCCGGCCGCTGGCTGGCAATCCCATGACACCTGAAAACATCGCGCGGTTGCCGGCCAGCGGCCGGCACTACCACTGACCGGTAGATCCACGCCATGCGTGGATGGAGCGCCGTCCAGGTTCGGTATGGGCAGTAGATCCACGCCATGCGTGGATGGGGCGGTGCCGACCAAGGTCGGCACCCACCAGAGCGACGATCAGAACTTCGCGTTGAGCGAGATCCAGTAGCTGCGGCGCTGGTCCTTGGTGGCGTAGTCGTCCACGCAGTTGTATTCGCTGGGGCTGGTCAGCAGGCACGACTGCGAGACGAAGTTCTTGTCGAACAGGTTGTTGACCCGCGCGTTGACGGTCAGCCACTGCGTCGCCTTCCAGCTGCCACCGAGGTGGAAGATCGTGTAGTCCTCGTAGTAGCGGGTGTGGCTGGCACCGGCGGCATCGAGGATCGTGTCGCGGTAGCGGTCGTAGCGGCCTTCGCCGATCAACGACAGGCTGATGGCATCGTTGAGCTGCCAGTTGAGGCTGGCATTGGCCATGTGCTTGGCCGGCATGGTGCCGGTGATCGGCAGGCCCTTGCCGGAACCGGCGGTCTGCTCGCTCTTGGTCCAGGTGTAGTTTCCGCGCAGCTGCAGGTTGTCCAGCAGGTCGATGTGGCCGGCCAGTTCCGCGCCGCGCGTTTCGGCCTTGTCGATGTTCACGCTCTGGGTGAACGTGCTGTAGCCCAGCGAGGCCCAGCCTGGGCCGATGTCCACGCAGTAGCCGCTGCCGGTCGGTGCCACTTCGCAGTTGGGGAACGTGCCGCCGCTGGCGATCTTGTCTTCGAACGTGTTGATGAAGCCGGTGACGTTGAAGCCCCAGCGCTGGCCCTCGTAGTACGCGGCCAGCTCGTAGTTGGTGCTGGTTTCCGGCTTCAGGTTCGGCGAACCCACCAGCGGCAGCACGCCCTGGCCACCGAAGCCGGTGATGCCGGGGAACAGCTGGTCCGGACGTGGGGTCTTGTAGCCGGTGCTGACGCCGCCCTTGAAGGTCCACGCATCGGTGGCATTCCAGACCAGGTAGCCGCGCGGGCTGAGGTGGCTGCCGAAGATGTTGTGGTCGTCGTAGCGCAGGCCGAAGGTGGCGGTCAGGGTGTCGGTCAGCGACCAGTTGTCCTCGGCGAACAACGCCCACATGCGGTGCTTCTGCTTGGCGTTGCTGCGGTAGCCGGCACCGTCCATGCCGAACACACCGTCCACCATGTCGGTGTCGTTGTACTGGCCGCCCACGGTCAGCTTGTGCACACCGAAGTCCAGGTCGAGCATGGTGTCCAGCACGTAGCCTTCCAGCTCCATGGTGCGCAGCGGACGCGGCAGGAATGCCTGCAGGCGTGCCTGTTCGCTGGCGTTGAGTGCAGCCAGCGCGTTGTTGCGGCCGGCGGCACAGTTGTTGGCGGCACCGGTGCGGCGGCAGACGTCGTTCCACAGGGTCTGCAGGCCGGCGCGCTCGTCCAGCGTCAGCGGCAGCGAGCGGCCGAGGTTGTTGCTCTTGCTGTGGGTCAGCGAGGTCTGCCAGGTGCCGAAGCTGTAGCGACCCTGATGGGTCAGCGACAGCTGGTCGCGCTCATAGCGCTGGTAGGCGGTGTAGCCCACGCGCGGCTGCACCACGCGGCGGGTGACGGTGCCGTTGCCATTCGGGTTCGGCACCACCGCGTTGCCCACGCGCCACAGGCTGGCCAGGCTGTCCAGCGTGCCGGTCTGGCCTTCGCTGTTGTCATACTTCTGGCGGGAAACGTCATAGTCCAGCCACAGCTCGTGGTCGTCGTTGACGTGGAAGTTCAGGCGCACGCCGGTGTTCCAGTTGGTGTTGGCCACCGACTTGCCGCCGCCACCGAAACCGATGCTGCGTTCCCACAGCGTGCCGTCGGGCAGGGTCAGTGCATCCCACTCGGGATTGGAGGCTTTGGCATCGTAGTAGCTGCCGCGCACGGCCAAGCCCAGACGATCCTTCACCAGCGGGCCGCTCAGGTACAGGTCGGTGCTGCGCGCATCGCCGAACTGGTCGTCCTGCTGCACGGTGAAGCCCTGGGTGACCGCGCCATGCCAGCTGTCCTGGTTGCGGCGGGTGATGATGTTGATGACGCCGCCCATTGCATCCGAGCCGTACAGCGTGGACATCGGGCCACGCACCACTTCAATGCGCTCGATCGCATCCAGCGGCGGCAGGTAGGCGAACTGGCCACCGCCGAAGTTGTTCGGATACAGCTGGCCGGCATTGCTCTGGCGGCGGCCGTCGATCAGCACCAGGGTGTACTCGGACGGCAGGCCGCGCATGGAGATGGTGGCGCGGCCGTTCTTGTCGGTGGCTTCCAGGCCGACGTCGATGCCCTCGACGTCGCGCAGGGCGTCGACCAGGCTGGTGTAGGGGCGCTTGCTCAGCTCTTCGCGGCTGACCACGCTGATGCTGGCCGGTGCATCGACCACTTTCTGCTCGAAGCCAGCGGCGGTCACCACCACCTTGTCGAGGGTCTGGGGTGCGCCGGAAGCGTCGCCGCTGGCGTAGGCGGGAGCCGCGACGGCGGCCAGCACGGCGCTGGTCAACAGGTGGCGGGACAGGGACGAACGGACACGATGGCGCTGGGCCATGGCAGATACCTCGAAGGATGCAGGACAGCGCGATGCCGGGCGCGGAGCGCACACGACAGGGGCAGGGAGGGCCCGGTCAGGGGCGGCAGAGGTGAAGCAGGCATCGGCGAGCCGATGCAACCGCGCAGGCGGTCACAGCGTGCCGTGGATCAGGCGAGCGGCGGCGCCTGGCCGCGTTGCTGGCGACGCCCGGGCGCATCGGCCCAGGGCATGTCGGGTGCGGCCAAGGGCCAGTGCGGACGCGCGCCGGACGGAGCCGACGCGGAGGGAACCAGATCAAGTTCGGTACGCAGCCAGTGGCTGGCCAGCAGCAGCAGCGGCGCCGGCTTGTCAGAGGACTTGGCCGGTGCACAAGCGCAGCGCCGCAGCTTGGCCGGTGCTTCTTCCTGCAGGGGGCCTTCGCCGCCGCGCTCTTCCAGCGGCTGCTGCAGCGCCTGGGTTGCAACTGCATGGGCCACGGGCAGCAGCGGCAGGGTGCCCAGCAACAGTGTCAACATCGCCACCCACGCCAGCAGGCTGGCCAGCGCAGGCCGACGGCCGCGCATGGCGGTGCCTAGCTGTACAAGCCGAAGCGGGCGGGGGCGGAACGGGCGACGCAAGCGGAAATCCCTGGCTGGCCGGAACATCCGGCGTCAACGGGGCGTGATTGTAATGAGACCCGTTAGCCGTTGCAAATGAGAATGATTGCCAAGTTGTCGCAGGGGTGGCCTGATCGGCTCAGACTTCGCTCCAGCGTCGCAGCAGGTTGTGGTACACGCCGGTCAGCTGCAGCACCGCGTCGGCATCGCCAGCGGTCTGTCGCAGGCGTTCGATGGAGGTGTCCATCTCCCACAGCAGGCGCCGCTGCACATCGTCGCGGATCATGCTCTGCACCCAGAAGAAAGAGGCCACGCGCGCACCGCGGGTGACCGGGTTGACCTTGTGCAGGCTGCTGGAGGGGTACACGATCAGATCACCGGCCGGCAGTTTCACTTCATGTTCGCCGTAGGTGTCGCTGATGATCAGCTCGCCGCCGTCGTACTCGTCCGGATCGGACAGGAACAGCGTGCAGGAGATGTCCGAGCGCAGCTGCTCGCCGTTGCCCAGGTTCATCACCGCGCCATCGACATGGAAGCCATAGGTGCCGCCGCCGCTGTAGCGGTTGAAGCGCGGTGGCAGGTACTTCAAGGGCAGCGCGGCGGCAAAGAACAGCGGGCTGCGCTTGAGCGCGGCCAGCACCACGGAGGCCAGCGCGGCCTTCAGCGGTGAGGCATCGGGCAACTGCTCGTTGTGTTTGACCTGCGCACCCTGTGAGCCGACCGTCTCGCGTCCGTCGGTCCAGTCGGCCGCGTCCAGCCGCTGGCGGATCTGCGCCACTTCTTCAGGTGCAAGCACGTTGGGGATGTGCAGCAGCATGGCGGTTCCTCATCGATGCGCGGGGGAGACGGGCTCCCCCGCGCCATGACATCAGAAACGGACGTCCGCGCTGAGCAGGAAGGTGCGCGGGGCGCCCGGGGTGTAACGGTAGCCGCTCTTGTTGATGCTGGCCACGTACTGCTTGTCGAACAGGTTGTAACCGTTCAAGCGCAGCGAGATGGAGTCATTGATCGCCCAGGACACGACGGCGTCATAGACAACGTAGGACTTGGTGAACGATGGAGTACCCACCGCGCCGTCGGTGCCACGGTGCATGCCACCGGCATAGCGCACGCCGCCACCGATGGTCAGGCCGAAGGGCAGGGTGTAGCTGGTCCAGCCGGTAAACGTGTCGGCCGGGGTGTAGGTCAGGTTGGTGGTGCCATCGGCGGCTACCTTGGCACCTTCCTTCACCTCGGTGTCGAGGTGGCTGTAGCCGGCGGTGACCGACCAGTTGTCGGTCAGGCGACCGACTGCAGAGAGCTCCACGCCCTTGACCCGCTTGCTGCCGGTCTGGGTCGGGTTGCCGGCATCGTCGAGCACGGTGGTGTTGATCTCGTTGTCAACGTCGGTCTGGAACAGCGCCAGATTCACTGCAAGCGCGTCATCCAGGAACGCCCACTTGCTGCCCACTTCGAAGGTTTTGGCCTTCTGCGGGTCGAGCTTGGGGTTGTCGGCACTGCTGGCCGAGCTGCTCAGCTGGAAGTTCGCGCCGCCAGGAGGCTGCTGCGAGACGGCGTAGTTGGCATAGATGCTGACCGTCTCGCCCACCTTGTACAGTGCACCGAGCTTCCAGTTCAGCAGCGTGTCGGACGCTTCCAGGGTCGGGTTGCGCAGCACGGTGCCGGTTGGATTGCTGCCGCATGCCGGGCCACCGCGACCACCGCACACCGATGCGCTTGCGTACTCGGTCTTGTAGTGGTCGGCGCGCACGCCCGCGGTCAGCAGGAAGCTCTCGCCGAAGGACAGGGTATCGAACAGATAGGCCGAGGAGGTTGTGGTCTTGCCGTGGGCATCGGCGCCATTGTGCGCCCAGGTCAGCCCGCCCACGTTCCAGTCGGGGTTGTACAGATTCGCTGCCGGCCAGGTGGTGCCGCCGGTGGTGGCCTGCCCGTAGCTGTCCAGCTCTTCGCGGGTGAATTCCAGGCCGGTGCTCAGCGCATGGCCGACGCTGCCGGTGTTGAAGTCGGCGCGCAGGTTCAACTGATCGGTGAGGATGGTGTTGCGCTGGTCCTTGAAGGTCGGCAGGCTGCGCGCGATCGCGTAGGTCGATAGATCGGCCGGATTGGTGTAGCTGATGTTGCCGGTCGGGCGGCCATTCGCACCGCGAACGCCGGTACCCATGAAGGCCGTCAGCAGGTAGTCCTGTTCGGTGCGGCCCCAACGCGCGGTGTTGGTCAGGCGCAGGGTGTCGCTGAAGTCGTGTTCGAAGCGGAACGTGGCCATCTTCGCGGTCACGTCATCATGGTCTGCACGCGTACCGTAGAAGTTCTCCGGGTTCACCGGATGACCGGCCAGTGCTTCCAGGGTCGGTTGCGCGGTCCAGCCGGGCAGGCCCAGGGTCGGCACGCCGCCATCGGGCACGTTGTCCTGCTTCACGTACAGCAGGTTGAGGTAGTAGCGGGTAGCGGTGCCCAGGCCGAAGGCCAGCGATGGCGCAATACCCCAGCGCTTGTTCTGCACATGGTCGCGGCCCGGCTGGTCGCTGTCCTGCCACATCGCGTTGACGCGCAGCGCGCTGGTCGCACCCAGCGCCTGGTTCCAGTCACCGGTGGTGCGTCGCTGCTGGTCGCTGCCCAGCGACACGCTGGCCGACGTCGCGTCCTGCAGATTGGCCTGCTTGCTGACCAGATTGATCGCACCGGTCGGTGCGGAGCGGCCATTGTCAGTGCCGGCCGGGCCCTTGGTCACTTCCACCTGTTCGATGTTGAACACATCGCGCGAGATCGAGCCAAGGTCGCGCACGCCGTCGACGAACAGGCTGTTGGAGGTGTCGAAGCCGCGCATGAACAGCGCGTCGCCGGTGGTGGTGTTGCCGTTTTCACCGGCATAGAAGGTGCCCACGCCGGGGCTGTTGCGTAGTGCCTCGGTCAGGGTGGTGGCACCCTGCTGGTTGAACAGGTCGCTGGTGATGATCTGGATGGTCTGCGGGGTGTCCTGCAGGCGCTGTGTGAACTTGGGCGAGGCAACCTTGTCAGCCTTGTAGCCGCGAACGGCATGGACATCGACCTTGTCCAGGGTGCGGGCGTTGTCGGTGGCTTCGGCGTGGGCCAGCGCAGGCAGCGCGGCCAGGCCGAGGCCGGCCGCGAGGCTGGCGGTGGCCAGTGGCAGGGTACGAAGCGGCGAAGGGTGCTTGCGGCTCTTGATCGGGTTCATGGGCGTCTGCAGAGAAGGAACAGGAAGGGGCCGCCGGCGCTGGACAGCGCGGCAACAGGAAGGGAAAGGGAAATGCAGTCCAGCGGCTGCGCAGCGCGCAGAAATGCGTCAGGCCAGCGGCGCGGGCGGTGCGTGCGAAGGCGGCTGGCGACGATCGGTCGCGGGCACCGGCGGATCAGTCAGCGCCGGCGTCGGAGCGTCTGCGGGGGCATGTTCCGGGCGCTGCAGGCACAGCCGCCGCAGTGCCGGCGGTTTGTCGCCCCGGCTTCCCTCTGGTTCGGATTCCGCGCGCTGCATCGCGTGCTCGTGCGGCAGCGCATAGGGGGGCGAGGACGGTGCTGCGTCCTGGGCGTAGATTCCGGGCGCATCACCTGTCGACGTGTCCCGTCCTTCCTGCAACGCCGACCAGCCCAACCACAGAGTCAGCAGCGCGGCCACAAGCAGTGGCCAACCCCGACGGGCAAGCTGGCACAGCAGGGCGGTAGGCGCGGGCGAAGCCATGGCGCAAGCGGAGTCGTGATCAAGGTGTTGCGTAGCATAACATCAATGATAATGATTCGCATATGCGCAACAGGCCGGGTCGTCTAGGTAGCCTGCAAGCGCCCTGAGAGGTCCCAAGGGCGCTTTCGTAGATCCACCCCATGGGTGGATGCCTCGAACTTCAATCGCGGTCGTCGCGGGTCCAGATGGCGTCGTGCTCGCGCTTCACCGGAAACTTCGGCACCGCCGTATAGGCCGGCGCGCACAGGGCACGGCCATCGCGCACGTCGAAGCGGGCACCATGCAGCACGCATTCGACGCTGCCCTCAGCGGTATTGAACTCGCCCGAGGACAGCTCGAATTCCTCATGCGTGCACTGGTCTTCCAGCGCGTACAGCTCGCCGTCGAGGTTGAACACCACGATCGGCGTGCCGGTGACCTCGTCGAACACGCTCTTCATTTCGCCCGGCAGCAGTTCGGCGCCGGCGCAGACAAAGGTCCAGGCCTCGCTCACGCGGTGGCTCCGGCCAGCGGCTTTTCCAGGATCTCGAAGCGCAGGTCGTCGCGCTTGGGAATGCCGAAGCGTTCGTCGCCATACGGGAACGGCTTCTTGATGCCGGTGCGCTGGTAGCCGCGGCGCTCGTAGAAGGCGATCAGTTCGTCGCGCACGTCGATCACCGTCATCTGCATCACCGGCACGTTCCATTCGCGCGCGGCATGGGCTTCGGCGGCGTCCATCAGTTGCTTGCCAACGCCGCCGCCCTGCTGGGCCGGGTCGACCGAGAACATGCCGAAGTAGCCCTTGCCGTCGACGTCGGCGACGTGGGCACAGGCCACCAGCTGGCCGTCGCGTTCGGCCAGCAGGATGGTCGAGCGTGGGCGGTCCAGGTCGCCCTGGATGCCTTCGGCATCGACGCGGGCGCCGTCCAGCAGGTCGGCTTCGGTCGTCCAGCCAACGCGGCTGGCGTCGCCGCGGTAGGCCGAGGTGACCAGGGTGATCAGGGCGGGGATGTCGGCCGACGTGGCGGCGCGGAAGGTCAGGGTGCTCATGGGGGCATTCTAGGTGGGGTGGGGGCGGGCGGGGAGAGTGCTGAGTCGGCCGGCTTTGCTGAGTGTGTCGGATACACCTTGTTGACACAGCCTTCATTTTTCATTCATAAATGAAGCAATGCCCGCCCACCGTGTTCAAGCGTGTGGTTGTCTGCCGGAGTGGGCAACGTCCGATCTGAGCATCGACAGTGGCGCGATGTGGGCGGGGCTCTCAAGGAAGGTCGATCCAGGGAGGATTTTCATGCAAGCACGGCTCATTGCTCATCCGCGCGCAGCAAACGCCATCAAAGGTCTGCTTCTGACAGCGCTGGCCTTCTGCGTATTGGAACCGGTAACCGCTTCCGCCCAGATCGTGCCGACCTGGCGTCAGGAATATGACAAGCGCTTGAAGTATGGCGATCTTGTCGAGCCGCTGAAGGGCGAGATCTTTGGTGAGCAGGTGAACCTGTATGACGGTTCGATCAGCTTCAAGGCCACGGATATTTCGATTCCGGGTAACGGCAGCTTGCCGATGGCGCTGAGCCGAACCTACAGCGCTGGTGACGGCAGCAGCGAGAGCCCGTTCTCCGATTGGGGCCTGGATATTCCATCGTTGTCAGGTGTCTACGGTGATCTGCCGGAAACTGCTGCCGCCGGCTATTGGACGCCGGCAGCGCGCTGTTCGACGGTGGGCGCACCGCCGGCGCTCGATGTCTGGAATCGACGGCACACGCAGATCGTCAACTTCAATACGCATACGTTCTGGGACGGCGTGCGCCTTTCCCTGCCGGGGGGCGGCGGAGAGCCGGTGCTCGGCGGCAACGGTGACCCGCGCCAGCCGCAGCCGCAGTTTGGCGAGCCTGCGCCTTGGAGCACGAAGGGAGGCTGGACGTTCAGCTGTTTGAGCGCGTTGAAGAGTGGTCAGCCGGGGCAAGGATTCCTTGGTCATGCACCTGATGGCACCAGGTACTACTTCGACTGGATGGTGGCCAGAGCGAACACCAGCGCGACGCTGCAACCGTACGGGCCGGAAAGCAACGCGCTTCTGAATCGCAAGCGTGTGTTCCTGTACCCATCGCAGATCGTGGATCGCTTCGGCAACTGGGTGCGCTTTGAATGGAGTGGTGACCGACTGCTGCGTATGGTAGCCAACGATGGTCGCGAGATCAGCCTGATCTACAACGCGAAGGGATTGATCGCTTCTGCCACGACAGCAGGGCGTACATGGATCTATGACTACACCGAGGCCGATATCCTGCGGACGGTGACGCTGCCGGACGGAACCCAGTGGGTCTACAACCTGCCGCCGCTTTCAGTCACACATAAGTATGCCGACTACATCGGGCAGAACATCTGGGAGTACATGGAGTATCCGGCAACCTGTTCTCGCATGAACAAGATCGTGCCGAGCGAGATATCCATGACCGTCCAGCATCCTTCGGGTGCTTTGGGAACCTTCCTGTTCCGGCCGTTCCGCCACGGGCGCAAGAACGTCTCTCTGGATTGCCAGACTTCCGGCGACAATCACCTGTTTGCTGATGGTTGGAACTACACGCCGATCTATCGTGACGCAATGTCGCTTGTGGCCAAGACCATCAGTGGTCCAGGTATGCCCACGGCGCAGTGGACCTATCAGTACACCAATCTCAATGGGGCCTACGCGAACGATCTGGGCGGTCCGGACATTCCTCCGGGCCAGGCCGAGCCGAAGATCACCACCGAGACGCTGCCTGACGGTGTCGTGCGTGTGTATGAGTTCGGCAAGGAGGTGGCGTACAACGACGGTCTTCTCCTGTCGACCACGACGCGTTCGGGCGGCTCCGTCGTGCGCGTTGATCGCAACAATTACTACCCGGATGCCCAGCTGGACTCTGCGCCATTTCCCAAGGAAGCCGGCAAGGACTTCAAATACGGGGCGAGTGATCTCAAGGCGCACTACAACCGTCCTGTCCAGTCCACTGTCGTGGAACAGGATGGCGTGCAGTTCACCCGCACCGTGCAGGCATTCGACGCTTTTGCACGCGAAGTGACCGTCGTCGAGGGCAACTCCGCCGGGCAGAGTCGCACCAGCGCAACCACCTACTATGACAACCTCGCGCTATGGGTGAACGGTCAGTCAGCGCGTAGCGTAGTCAATGGTGTTGAGCAATCACGCACCGAGTTCGACACGACCAATGCGTTGCCGATACGGGCGTATGCCTTCGGGCGTCTGGCACAGCAGGTGACCTACGCAGCCGACGGTACGGTGGCGTCGGTCTCCGACGGCCGTGGCAACACCAGCCATCTTTCCGGTTGGAAGCGCGGTGTGCCGCAGCAGTTGCGGATGCCAGCCACGGCTGAATCTCCCAATGGAGCGACGCGCAACGTTGTGGTGGACGACAACGGTTGGATCACCTCGTTGACCGATGAAATCGGTGCGACCACCAGTTTCAGCTACGACAGCATGGGGCGCCTACGCAGCCAGCAGTTCCCTGGTGGCGACACCGTGAGT
>NZ_JBBPFR010000038.1:0-18035 GCF_037969685.1 Stenotrophomonas sp. G106K1
GGTCCGGTGGCGGGGGCGTGAGCGCCATGGATGGCGCGACCGAGCCTCCATGGACGGATTCACGGCGTCCCCCGCCACCGGACCCACCCCGCCAACCCACAGGAAACCAGCTTTTGCTTCGGCCGTTGCCGTTGCCGTTGCCGTTGCCTCTGCGGGTGCAGGGCGCAGCCCTGCCGGAAACCCCAAACGCTTACTGGAGCAGGGAACGCAGCATCCACGCGTACTTCTCGTGGGTCTGCAGGCGCTGGGTCATCAGATCCTCGGTCGGGGCATCGTCGCCCTTGGAGGCCACATCCAGCACTTCACGTGCCGTACGGCAGACCGCTTCGTTGGCGACCACCAACTGGCGTACCATTTCACGCCAGTCCGCACTGTCGGTCAGGCCCGGCTCCTCGACGATCGAGGTCAGCGCAGCAAATTCCCGGTAGGAGCCCGGGGCATTGAAGCCCAGTGCGCGGATGCGCTCGGCCACATCGTCCAGTGCCGCCCACTGCTCGGTGTATTGCGTCTCGAACATGGTGTGCAGCGAGTTGAACATCGACCCGGTGACATTCCAATGGAAGTTGTGGGTCTTCAGATAGAGCGTGAACGCATCGGCCTGGAACCGCGCCAAACCGTCGGCGATCTTCTTGCGGTCGCCCTGGGTGATCCCGATATCGATGTTGGGGGCCGACGGCGCGGAAGCCGCAAGCTTCTGCTTGCCGGTCTTGGGCTTGGTCGTGCTCTTGGTCTTCGCCATGGGGTTCCTCCTTGTGGAATCGTTGGCCTTCACAATAAATCAGTCTTGATGACTGGTTGCATTCAAAGTTTTAAACGAACCGATTGATGAACGCTATCGACAAAATGCCGCAGTCCCGCCAGCGCCAACAGCGTGCCGCTATCGACGGCGCCATGAGCCGCGACCGTGGACGATTGCTGGGAATGCTCTCGCGTTGCCAGGCCAAGCCACAGGATGCGGCGCTGGCCGCCAGTTTCGAGCAGGCCTTGCAGGTTTCGGTGCAGCGCCGGCAGGCGCGGGCGCAACAACAGCCGGCCATTACTCTGGACCCTCAGCTGCCGATTGCGCGTGAAGCCGAGACCATCACCCAGTTGATCCGCGACCATCAGGTGGTGGTGATCGCCGGTGAAACCGGCTCGGGCAAGACCACGCAGCTGCCGAAACTGTGCCTGGCCGCCGGCCGTGGCCAGGCGGGCATGATCGGCTGCACGCAGCCACGACGGATCGCCGCACGTGCGGTGGCCAGCCGTGTCGCGCAGGAGCTGCAGAGCGAACTGGGCCAGCTGGTGGGCTACCAGGTGCGCTTCAACGACAAGGTCGGCGAAGACACCCGCATCAAGTTCATGACCGACGGCATCCTGCTTGCGGAAATCGCCAGCGACCGCTGGCTGTCGAACTACGACACGATCATCGTCGACGAAGCGCACGAACGCAGCCTCAACATCGACTTCCTGCTCGGCTATCTCAAGCAACTGTTGCGCAAGCGCCCGGACCTGAAGCTGATCGTCACGTCGGCGACCATCGACACCGAGCGTTTCGCCCAGCATTTCGACAACGCGCCGGTGATCAGCGTCGAAGGACGTACCTATCCGGTGGAGGTGCGCTATCGCGCGCTGGAAGGCGAGGGCGAAGACCAGGGCGAGCGCACGGTCAACGATGCGATCGTCTCGGCCATCGATGAAATCACCCGCCTGGATTCGCGCGGTGACGTGCTGATTTTCCTGCCGGGCGAGCGCGAGATCCGCGATGCGCACCAGTCGCTGGAGCGGCGCAAGTACCGCAATACCGAAGTGCTGCCGCTATACGCACGGCTGTCCAACCAAGACCAGGACAGGGTGTTCAACCCGGGTCCGAACCGGCGCATCGTGTTGGCCACCAACGTGGCCGAGACCTCGTTGACGGTGCCGCGCATCCGCTATGTGGTCGACCCCGGTTTCGCCCGCGTCAAGCGTTACAGCCCACGCAACAAGCTTGACCGCCTGCACATCGAGCCGATCTCGCAGGCCAGCGCCAACCAGCGCAAGGGCCGCTGTGGCCGTGTGGCCGAGGGCATCTGTTACCGCCTTTATGCCGAGGCCGATTTCCAGGCACGGCCGGAGTTCACCGATCCGGAAATCCGTCGCTCCAGCCTGGCCGGGGTGATCCTGCGCATGCTGCAGCTCGGCCTGGGCCGCATCGAGGACTTCCCGTTCCTTGAGGCGCCGGATGAGCGAGCCGTCGCCGACGGTTGGCAGCATCTGACCGAGCTGGGGGCGATCGACAGCGAGCGCCATCTGACCGCGATCGGCAAGCAGATGGCGCGCCTGCCGGTGGACGTGAAGCTGGCACGCATGCTGGTGGCTGCACAGGCCGCCGGCTGCCTGCGGCCGATGCTGGTGATCGCCTCGTTCCTGGGCATCCAGGACCCGCGCGAACGACCGCCCGAGGCACGTGGCGCAGCTGACACCGCACACGCACAGTTCGCCGATGGCCGCTCCGAGTTCGTCGGTGTGCTGCGCCTGTGGGACGCCTATCGCCAGTCGCATGAGGATCTGACCCAGTCCAAGCTGCGTGACTGGTGCGGTCGCCACTTCCTCGGGTTCCTGCGCATGCGTGAATGGCGCGAGCTGCATCGGCAGCTGCGCCTGCTGTGCGAGGAACTGGGCTGGAAGGAGGAAGCCAACGAGGCATCGATGGCACCGCTGCTGGCCGGCAGCAGTGCGCCGCCAGCCGCACGCGACGATGCTGCTGCGGTGAAGGCGACCCGTGGCCAGCTGCACCGTGCTGCGCGCCTGGCCCGCGAGGGCAAGGCCGAAACGGCGCCCGCGCCGGTCGCCGCCCGTGCGCAGAAGGACCAGTCGCCCGACGGCGGTGGTTACAGCGAACGCGTTCGCGCCACGGCTTACCAGACCCTGCATCGGGCCCTTGTGGCGGGCCTGCCCACGCAGATCGGCCATCGCAGCGAGAAGGGCGATTTCCAGGCGCCGCGCCAACGGCGTTTCCTGCCATTCCCCGGCTCGACGCTGTCCAAGCGGCCGCCGCCGTGGCTGCTGGCGGCCAACCTGCTGGATACACAGAAGGTATGGGGCATGACCCTGGCGGCAATCGAGCCGGACTGGGTGATCGCCGAACTGCCGCACCTGCTGCTGCGCAAACACTTCGATCCGCACTGGTCGCGTGCGCAGGGCCAGGTGCTGGCCTCCGAACAGATCAGCCTGTTCGGGTTGGTGCTGGCACCGAAGAAACCGGTGCATTACGGCCGCATCAATGCCGGCGAAGCGCACGACATCTTCGTGCGCCAGGCGCTGGTGACCGGCGAGATCAACACCCGTGCCAGCTTCGTGGCCGACAACCAGAAGGTGCTGGAGCAGGCGCGCGAGGAAGAGGCCAAGCTGCGCCGTGCCGGCATCGTCGCCGACGAGGACTGGCAGGCACGCTGGTACCTGGACCGGGTGCCGCCGCAGATCCACTCCGCGTCCGGGCTGGATGCGTGGTGGAAGGCATTGCCGCCGGAACAGCGCAAGGGCCTGCACTGGTCATTGGTGGATCTGCTGCCGGGCGAAGGCAGCGAGCAGGAGCGCTACCCGAAGTACCTGGCACTGGGCCAGGCGCGGCTGCCGCTGCACTACCGCTTCGAGCCGGGTGCCGAGGATGATGGTGTGACCCTCGACGTCCCGCTGCATCTGCTCAACGCGCTGGATGCAGTGCAGTTGGGATGGCTCGCGCCCGGCTTTGTTGCCGACAAGGCGGCCGCGCTGATCCGCAGCCTGCCCAAGGCAATGCGGCGCAACTACGTGCCGGCGCCGGATTTCGCGCGTGCGTTCTACGAGGCCTTCCCGCAGCCCAGCGCCGACGCGATCACTGGTGAGCTGGCGCGCTTCCTGTCACGGGCAACCGGGGCAAGCGTGGCCGCGACCGATTTCGAGCCCGGTTCAATCGAGCCGCACCTGCACATGAATCTGCGCCTGCGCGACGAGCAGGGCAAGGTGCTGGCGACGTCGCGCGACCTGGATGCGCTGCGTGCGAAGTTCGGCGGCCGTGCCGGCGATGCATTCGCCGCGCGTGCCGGGCGCGAGATGGCGGCCGATGGCCTGCGCACCTTCCCGGCCACACCGATTCCGCTGCAGGTACCGGGTGAAGCCGGCGTGCCGGCCTATCCCGCGCTGAAGGATGAGGGTGACAGCGTCGCATTGCGTATCTACGCCGATCGCCAACAGGCCGAGGAATTACACCCGCTCGGCGTGCGCCGGCTGCTGGAGATCGGCCTGGGCGAGAAGATCAAGCAGGCACGCAAGCAGTTGCCGGTCGCGCCGAAAACCGGACTGTTGTACGCCTCGATCGAAACCCAGGAACGCCTGCGTGGCGATCTGGTCGATGCGGCGATGAATGCCGTACTGGCCGACGGCCTGGGCGATATCCGCGATGCGGTGGCATTCGAACAGCGCCGCGAACACGCAGCAAAAACGCTGTTCGGCGAAGCCATGCAGCGGTTGAAGCTGGCCGAGTCGATTCTTGCCCTGGTGGCCGAGTTGAAGCCGATGCTGGAAGCGCCGTTGATGGGCTGGGCGCGCGGCAATCTGGATGACATGGAAGCGCAGCTGGTCGGGCTGATCCATCCGGGTTTCCTGCGTGACACGCCGGCTGACGCCCTGGCGCAGTACCCGCGCTACCTGAAAGCGATGATCCTGCGCACCGAACGTGCCAAGCGCGATCCGCCGCGTGACCAGGCGCGCATGCTGGAACTGCATCCGTTCCTGGAGGCGTTGCAGGTGGGCGAGCGGCAGGGCCTGCGCGAGCGGCCGCAGTGGCAGGCACTGCGCTGGGACCTGGAAGAACTGAGGGTGTCGTTGTTCGCGCAGGAGCTGGGCGCACGTACCGGTATTTCGGCGAAGAAGCTGGCGCAGCGGGTGACCGCACTGCGGCAGGCGTCGTAACCCTTCGCCTGACCCCGCCGGGTGCTCGCCGGTGGGGTCAGGCGGAATGCCATCCACGCATGGCGTGGATCTACTGCGGGTCCCGGCGGTAGCGGCCGATGGTGCCGTTACTTGGTGCGACGCACCTTGGGCTGGGTGTTCACGCCTTCGACCTTCAGGTACCACACGCCCATCACCCCGGGGCTGATGCTGACCTTCGGCGACTGCTTGCGCACGCCGGAAACCGAGGTGGCATCGGTCTGTTCCCACTGCTGGCCATTGTCCAGCACGTAGATCCGGCCCTGGCCGAAACCGCGGAACTCGCCCTGCAGCACACCGCTGATCGGCTCGTTGCTGCCGAAGTCGAAGAAGCCGCGGTTCTTCACGATCACTTCCTGGCGGCCTTCCTCGCGCGCTTCTTCGCGCACCGCAGCGACGGCTTCGGTGGTGGCGGCTTCCACCTTGCCCTGCAGCCAGCGGTTCAGCGTGGCCAGCTCGGCGGCATTGAGCTTGTCCAGGCCAGCGGCCTTGAATTCGGCTGCAGACATCTGCTGCTGCAGGTCACCCTGCACCACGCGCTGGGCCAGCGCGGGCGCCGACAGGGACAGCAGCACGGCGGCACAGGCCAGCAGGCGAGGGCGGAAAGGTAGGGTGATCGAAGGCATGGCGGAACTCTCCGGTGGATGTCGGCGAGTGTAGCGGCATGTCCACATTCCCGGCGATGGTGGCCGCGGCGATTGTTCCTGAACGGCTGCGGCGCTAGTGTAGGGTCTTCTGTCTTGCCTGCTCGATGCTGTGAACCGCGCTTCCGTCCCCGGCCTGGATGCCTTGTTGAACCGTCCCTCGGCAGCCGTGCTGCCTGCTCCGCTGCGCCAGGCCCTGCGCGGGCACTGGGAAGCGCCGGACTGCGACCCGCAGATGCGGGCCAGCTGGTCGGTGCTGGGCGATACCCTGGACGCGCTGGCGATGCTCTCGGCAGACGAGGGCGCTGTGGTGGCGGCCCTGCTGTTCGATCTGCCGGGCCTGCGCGTTCACCTCGACGCGTTGCCGCTGGGCAGCCACAAGGCGGCGGTGATCGGCCTGCTCGATGGCCAGGATGCGGCCGACCCTGTTTGGGCCCTGCATGCCGGTCGCGAGGCGGGCCGCAACAGCGAAGGCCTGCGCCGGTTGCTGCTGGCCATCATCCGCGACCTGCGGGTGGTGCCGATCCTGCTGGCCCGGCAGCTGGCGCGCATGCGCGCGGCCGACAAGCTTGATGAGGAGCAGCGCCGCGCGCTGGCCCAGTTGACCCGTGACATCCATGCGCCGCTGGCCAACCGGCTGGGCATCTGGCAGCTGAAATGGGAACTGGAAGACCTGGCGTTCCGCCACCTGGAACCGGAAACCTACCGACGCATCGCGCGCGAGGTCGACGAAACGCGCATCGCCCGCGAGCGCTACGTCGAGAACGTGAAGAAGGTGCTGTCGCGCGAACTGGGCGTGCAGGGCATCCGTGCCGAGGTCAGTGGCCGGCCCAAGCACATCTACAGCATCTGGCGGAAGATGCAGAAGAAGCGCCTGGCCTTCGACCAGTTGTATGACATCCGTGCGGTACGGGTGATGGTCGACGACGTGGCCGCCTGCTACGCCGCGCTCGGCGTGGTGCATGCGCTGTGGGCGCCGGTGCCGAGCGAGTTCGACGATTACATCGCCCGACCCAAGGCCAATGATTACCGCTCGCTGCACACGGCGGTGGTTGGCCCGGAAGGGCGCACCATCGAAGTGCAGATCCGGACCCACGACATGCACGCGCAGGCTGAGTTGGGCGTGGCCGCGCACTGGAAGTACAAGGAAGGCGGCAAGGGCGCGGAGAAGTCGTTCGATCGCAAGATCACCTGGATGCGGCAGCTGCTGGAACAGGCACAGGACGGGCAGGGCAATGAACTGGCCGGGGCGCTCGATGCCGAGCTGACCGAGGACCGGGTCTATGCGCTGACTCCGAAGGACGAGGTGCTGGACCTGCCGCAGGGTGCCACGCCGCTGGATTTTGCCTACCAGGTGCACACCATGGTCGGGCATCGTTGCCGTGGGGCCAAGGTCAACGGCCGCATCGTGCCGTTGACCTACCGGCTGCGCAGCGGTGATCGGGTCGAGATCCTGACCGGCAAGGAGGCCGACCCGCGCCGGGATTGGCTGATGCCCGCCAACGGCTTCCTGGCCAGCAACCGCTCGCGCGAGAAGGTGCGCAGCTGGTTCCACAAGCTGGACCGTGCGCGCAACGTGCAGGCGGGGCGCGAGCTGCTGGAGCGCGAACTGAAACGGCTGGGCCTGCAGCATTCGGACCTGTCCGCGGCGGCGAAGAAGTTCCATGCCGACAGTGTCGATGACCTGTACATCCAGGTCGCGCTGGGCGATACCGGCCCCAACCAGGTCAGCCGTTCGCTGCTGGAAGCCGAGCGTGCGGCCAGCCAGCCGGCGCCGACGGCGGCATTGCCGCGGCCGACCGCGCGCCGCGAGAACCTGGGCAAATCCAAGTTCACCGTACAGGGCGTGGGCAACCTGCTGGTGCAGCTGGCGCGCTGCTGCCAGCCGGTGGCAGGCGAACCGATTGTCGGCTACCTGACCCGTAGCCGGGGTGTCACGGTGCATCGTGCAGACTGCGTCGCACTGGCGCGGCTGGCAGCGACCAGCCCGCAAAGGATCCTGCCAGTGGAATGGGGCCAGGCCGGCGGTGGCTATGAAGTGGACGTGGTGGTCGACGCGGTCGACCGCCGCTGGCTGCTGAAGGACATCACCAATCTGATCGCACAGGAAGACGCCTACGTGCTGGACATCCACAGCGACAACGTCCGCAACAGTGGCCGCGCGCATCTGCGCCTGCGGCTGAAGGTCAGCGACTACGGCCAGTTGTCGAATCTGCTGGGCAAGCTCGATGCGCTGCCCGGCGTCAGCGAGGCGCGTCGTCTGGGCTGAGCTTCACGCTGCCCCGGCTACCCTGCACGCATGGAACGCGAGCCCCCGCATCGCTCACACGGCGCCGCACATCCGGCGCTCGATCGTGTTCGCCGCGAAAGCCGCTGGTGGTGGCTGCAGGCGCGCCATGCACGCCGGGTGTGGCGTTGGGCGCTGTTGGCGGCTGCAGCGGTGTTCGTGCTGCTGGTGCTGGTGCGCAAGCCGCTGGCCGACTGGTTCTGGGATGAGCCACAGATAGAACAACTGCTGGCCGAGGGCGATCGCGCGCTGACCGAAGGCCGCTTGACCGCGGCCGACGGTAGTGGCGCGCGCGAACGCTACCAGGCGGTGCTGGCGTTGGACGGCGACCGCCCGCAGGCGCGGCAGGGCCTGGCCCGCACCGGCGCGGCAGCGTTGCAGCAGTCGCGTGAGCGGCTGCAGGCGGGCGACCTGGATGGCTGCGCGCAGGCGCTGGCGTTGGCGCGTGAGCTGCAGGTGCCGCGCGCCGAAGCGGATGCAGTGGCCCAGCAGCTGCAGGCGCGTCGTCGCGCCGGCGCTGGCATCGGCGCGTTGCTTGCGCAGGCCCGCAATGCCTTTGCAGCGGGGCGGCTGGACGACGGCGACAGCAGTGCGTTGCCGTTGTTCCAGCGTGTGCTGGCGCTGCAACCGGACAACCTGCCTGCACTGGAAGGGCGCGAGGACGCATTGAGCGATCTGCTGCAGCAGGCGCGAGCACAGGCCGCGCGCGGCGAGCTGGCCACGGCGGCCGCGATCCTGCAGCGTGCACGCCAGTTCGATGCAGGTCATTCCGAGCTCCCTGCCAGCCAGGAAGCGCTGGCCCAGGCCGTCGACCAGCGGCTGCAGCAGGGTCAGCGTGCGCTCAAACGGCAGCAGCTCGAGACGGCTGCAGACAGTTTCCAGGCCGTGCTGGCGGTCACCGCCGATGATCCCGCTGCATTGCGGGGGCGCGAGCAGACCGTGCAGGCATTGCTGGCGCGCAGCCAGAAGCGGGCCGACGACTTCCAGTTCGAGGCGGCCGACAAGGATGCTGCGCTCGCGACGGGGCTTGGTGCTTCGCAGGCAGCGCAGCAGCAGTTGGCACAGCGCCTGCAGCGTGCGCGGCAGGCGCGTCAGTCATTGCAGCAGCCGGGCATCAGTACGGCCCAGCGTGAGCGCCAGCTGCGTGATCGGTTGCGCCAGATCGACCGCGCCGAGCGTGCCGGACAGTGGATCAGCCCTCCCGGTCACAGCGCCTTCGATGCGCTGCGCGAAGCGCAGGCACTGGCGCCGCGCGACAGCCGCGTCAAGGCGGCGGCAGCGCGCCTGCTGCCCGCCAGCAGATCCTGTTTCGATGACAACCTGCGACAGAACCGGGTGCAGGCTGCGGGCGCCTGCCTGCAAGCGTGGCAGACCCTGGCGCCGACGGCCGCAGGATTGCCCGATGCGCGTGCCCGCCTGGCGCAGCGCTGGCTGGCGATCGGCAGCGAGCGGCTGGGTCGCGGTGATGTGGAATTCGCCGCCTCGGCCGTGGAGCAGGTGCGGCGGCTGCAGCCGGATCTTGCCGAACTTCCCGCGTTCGAGGACCGCCTGCGGCACGCTGGCGGTCACATCGATTAGTCGAAGAACACCCGCTGCACGGTCGCCGACGCGGCATCCAGCGAGAAATGCTCGGCCACGTTGGCCAGGCCAGCGGCGGCCAGTTGCTGCCACAGCACAGGGTCCTGGTACAGGCGGACCACCGCATCGGCAAAGCCCGCTGCATCATCGGCTACCAGCACATCCTGGCCGGCGCGCAGGTGCATGCCTTCGACCGCGCAGGTGGTGCCGACCACGGGCTGGCCATGGGCCATGCTCAGATTGATCTTGCCCTTCACGCCGGCGCCGAAACGCAGCGGCGCGATGGCGATCCGGGCACCGTCCATGTACGGAACGATGTCTTCGACAAAGCCGTGCATCTCCACGCCCGGCTGGGTAGCGGCCAGTGCAAGCAGCGTGTCCGGTGCGCCGGCACCGATGCAATGCAGGCGCACCTGCGGCAGCGCATCGCGGATGCGCGGGAATACATCGCCGATGAACCACTCCATCGCATCCAGGTTCGGCGGATGGCGGAAGCCGCCGACGAACACCAGGTCGTGGCGCTGCGCGAACGGTGCGCCCGCGCCGGCCACTTCATGCAGGTTGGAGATCAGCTCCACCCGCACCTGGGGGGCATCGGCCTGCAGCTGTTCGCGCTCAGCGGCGCTGACCAGCACGGTGATGTCGCACTGGTCCATCACTGCCAGTTCGCTGGCGCGGGTGCGGTCGGCGTTGCGCAGCAGGCCAGCATCGCCGGCCACTTCCGCACCACGGCGCTCGCGCAGGTAGTGCAGGTCGACGGTGTCGAACACGGTGCGGGCCCGCGGTGCATAGCGTTTGAGCAGCGGCAGGCATTCGTTGGCGACGTGGTGGCGCACCATCATCACCACGTTGAAGCGGGTGCCGTGGCTGCGCAGCCAGCCTGCAACGCCGACCAGGAAGGGCGTGTACCAGACTTCCACGCCCATCCGCTGCAGGGCTTCGGTCGCCACGCCGCCATGTTCGCGCCGGGTGGGCACGAACACCACGTGGGCGCCGCCCTGCAGCAGCAGGCGGATCAGGTTGACCTGCCGCAGCGAGCCGGAGTCGCGCTCCGGGCGCGGCACCTCCTCATCCAGGATCAGCACCTGGCGCCGGCCGCGCAGCAGCAGCGCCGGCGAAGGCACTTCGCCAACCTTCGGATGGGAGGCCAGTTCAGCTGCCCATCTGGTTGCGAAAATGCCTTGGTTGCGTACCTGGTAGGCCTTCACGCCGCTGCCGGTATCGGTGCCGTTGCTGGTGCCTTCATCGTGGATCACCCGGCTGGCCGGCTGCACCAGCACGCGCAGGCCCTGTGCACGCACGCGGAAGGCCAGGTCGGTGTCTTCGTAGTAGGCCGGCTTGTAGCGGGTGTCGAAGCCGCCCAGCTGCTGCCACAGTGCACGGGGCAGCATCAGCGCGGCGCCGGAGCAGTAGTCGACGTCGCGCAGGCTGGCGAAGCGGGGATCATCGGCCGCTTCGAAACGGCCGTAGCTCCAGCCACTGCCATCGCCGAAGATCACCCCGCCCGATTCCTGCAGGCGGCCGTCGGGGTACAGCAGCTGGCTGCCGACCAGGCCGGCATCGGCGACGGTCGCAAAGGTGTCCAGCAATGCCTCCAGCCAGCCCGGCTGCGGCACCGTATCGTTGTTGAGCAGCACCACGTAGCGACCGCGCGTGCGGGACACGCCATCGTTGCAGGCCTCGATGAAGCCACCGTTGCGCTCGCGCACTTCGTAGCGCAGGCCGCTGATCTGCGGCATCCACTGCACCGTTGCGTCGCTGCTGCCGTCGTCCACCACGAGGATCTCGCAGGCCACTGTCGGCGGGTGCGCGGCCAGGGCGCGCAGGCAGGCCAGGGTATGGTCGACGTGGTTGTAGACCGGAATGACGATGCTGACGTCCGGCGTATCGCTGGTGGGCACCGCGAAGGGAGCGAACGGCTGTGCCGGTGGCAGGTACAGGGGTTTGCGCGGTGCTGGAACGGCGCGCTGGCTGTGCACCCGGATCCGCTGCCAGGTGGCCCGCCAGCCGCGGGTGCGCAGGCTGGCCAGGCTACGGCGGGCCAGCCCGGTGAGGCGATTGATCAGGTAGCGGATTTCGGCCAGGGACATCGCCATCCGGGTGCAACTCCAGCTTAAGCAGGGGGGCCGGGAGAATTCGCCTGCCGCAGCGGCTGGGGTAGACTCGCCAGACCCTACATTGTCGCATTCCCGTGCCCCGACGCTACGATTCAGACGATATCGACAATTTCGACGACGACGACCAGCAGGACACCGGCCCGCTCTGGCGCCGCCGGCTGATCACCTGGAGCATGGCGGCGGTCGCGTTGGGATTGGGTTTCCTGATCCCCTATACGCTGTACCTGAACCAGCAGGTGACGCAACGTTTCGGTGAACTGCGCTGGCAGATCCCGACGCGCGTCTATGCACGCCCGCTGGTGCTGATGCCCGGCAAGGCGATGGATGCGGCGACCCTGAAGACCGAACTGGCCGCCTCGGCCTATCGCGATGATGGCCAGGGCAAGGAACCGGCAACCTATGCGGTGCAGGGCGGCCGCTTCGTCATTTCCAGCCGCGGCTACAACGATGTCGATGGCCAGGTCGCGGCGCGTCGGGTCGAGCTGTCGCTGTCCGGCGGCAGCATTGCTTCGCTGCGCGACGCCGACAGCCGCAAGGCGCTGAAGGCGGCCCGCATGGATCCTGCGCGCATCGCCACGCTGTATGGGCAGAAGCAGGAAGAGCGCCGCCTGATCCGTATGAACGAGGCCCCGGACCTGTTGGTCACCGGCCTGCAGGCGGTCGAGGACAAGGACTTCAACCGCCATCACGGCATCGATCTGTCCGGTATCGCGCGCGCGGTCTGGGTGACGGTCCGCTCCGGTGGGCAGAGCCGGCAGGGCGCTTCGACCCTGACCCAGCAGCTGGCCCGCAGTGGCCTGCTGGGCATCGGCAAGGAACAGACCGTCACCCGCAAATTCAACGAAGTGCTGTACGCGTTGATCATGGAAGCGCGCTATGACAAGCGCACCATCTTCGAGGCGTACCTCAACCAGGTGTATCTGGGCCAGCGCGGCAGCCAGGCGATCCACGGCATGTCCTCCGGCGCCGAGTTCTGGTTCGGCCGTGATCTCTCCTCGCTGGAAACCGAGCAGATCGCGCTGTTGATCGGCCTGGTCAAGGGGCCGTCCTACTACGACCCGCGGCGCAATCCCGAGCGCGCGCTGGACCGTCGCAATTTCGTGCTGGGCAAGCTGCACGAGGCGACCCTGATCGACGATGCCGAGTACCAGCGGGCGTTGAAGGCGCCACTGGGCGTGCCCAAGACCCCGGGCCTGGTGGCAGCCAACCGCTTCCCCGCCTACGTTGACCTGGTGCGTCGCCAGCTTGGCCACGACTATCCGGAATCTGCGTTGCAGGGCGCCGGCTTGAGCGTGATGAGCGGCATGTCGCCGTCCGCGCAGGCGTATGCCGAAGGCGCGGTCACGCGCACCATCAAGTCGCTGGAAAGCAAGCGTCGCCCCGAGCTGCAGGCCGGTCTGGTGATGACCGACGTGCACAACGGTGACGTGGTGGCGGTGATCGGCAGCCGCGATGTGTCCGAGGTCGGCTTCAACCGCGCCATCGAGGCGCAGCGCCCAGTCGGCTCGCTGCTGAAGCCCTTCGTGTACCTGCTGGCACTCGCGCAGCCGGACCGCTATTCGCTGGCCAGCTGGGTCGACGATTCGCCGGTGACCGTGCAGCTCAGCCGCGGCCGCAACTGGAATCCCGGCAATGCGGATAACCGCAGCCATGGCACCGTGCGCCTGATCGACGCGCTGGCCCATTCCTACAACCAGGCTACGGTACGCGTGGGCATGCAGGTTGGCCCTGAGCGGGTGACCCAGCTGATCCACGTGCTGGCCGGCATCAAGGCCGAGGCAAACCCGGCGGTGATCCTCGGTTCGACCGACCAGAGCCCGTACGCGATGGCGCAGCTGTACCAGTTCCTGGCATCGGGCGGCGAGATCCAGCCATTGCACGCGGTGCGTGGCGTCCTCGATCCGCAGGGCAAGCTGCTCAAGCGCTACGACAAGACGCCTGCGCCGGCACAGGAGGGTGACTCCATTGCCGCCAACCTGATCAGCATCGGCCTGCAGCAGGTGGTGGCCAGTGGTACCGCGCAGCGCTTGAATGCCGATGGCCTGGGCCGCCTGCAGCCGGCTGGCAAGACCGGCACCACCAACGATGGCCGCGACAGCTGGTATGCCGGTTACACCGGCGACCACCTGGCGGTGATCTGGATGGGCAACGACCAGAACGAACAGGCCGGCCTGTACGGCGCCACCGGCGCGATGCGCGTCTGGTCAGGCATCTTCCAGCGCCTGCCGACCGCGCCGCTGAAAGTCAGCAACAAGGGCCTTGACTGGCAACCGGTCGCAGCGACCGGGACCAACAGCACTGACGAAGGCTGCCCCGGCGCGCGACGTTTCCCGTTCGTGGTGGGTTATGCGCCTGCTTACGAGCCGTGTGCACCAGCCGCCTTGCCGGACGCGCAGGGCGGTGCGGAAGGCGAGGGCGGCGGTTGGCGCAGCTGGTTCGGCCTCGACCGTAAGCCGGAACCCGCCGCCGAACCTGCCGCAGCACCCACTGCAGCGACTCCTCCTCCAAGCCGATGATGCCGATGACTATCCGTTCGCTGTTCCAGCCCCTGGTCCTGAGTGGCCTCAGCCTGGCCCTGGCGGCCTGCGTGAGCAGCGCGCCGCAGGTGGTCAAGCCGGTGGACACCACCACGCCCGCACAACGGCTGGCAGCGGTGGAAGCCGCCGCTGGCCCGGATGACAAGGAACTGTCGGTGCAGCCGTTGCGCGATTCGCAGGTCGAGGATCTGCGGCAGACGGCGCTGACCCAGCGCCAGGCCAATGATCTGGCTGGCGCGGCCGGCAGCCTGGACCAGGCGTTGCAGATCGTGGCCGGCGATCCGTCGGTATTGCAGGAGCGCGCGGAACTGGCGTTGCTGCAGGGCCAGTGGGCGGAGGCGGAAACGTTCGCGCGCAAGGCCGTGGATCTGGGTTCGAAGACGGGGCCGTTGTGCCGCCGGCACTGGGCGACGATCGAGCAGGCGCGCCTGGCACGGGGCGAGAAGGAGAATGCGGTGTCCGCGCACGCGCAGATCGAAGGTTGCACGGTGCCGGGGATCAAGCGGTACTGAGGTATTCCTCTCCATCGGGCGCTGCCCCCTCTGCGGCGGGCGGGCTGATGGTCTGATGTGGGTTGGCCGGGTGGATGGACTGGGCAGGGGACGCTGCAAGTACGTCCATGTAAGCTCGGTCGCCGCATCCATGCGGCTCACGCCCCTGCCCAGCCCATCCACCCGGCCACGGACAGTTTCCTGCGGCCGCCGCAGGCAAGAACAAAATCAAAAACAAAAGCGGGTCGCGCGCTACGCGCACTCGCTGAGGGGTCGGAACCGTTTTCCAAAGTAAAACGGCTCCGACCCCTTCTACTTTCCCGTCAAACCAACCGCTTCCGCTCTGCCTTTGCATTCCGTCACCGGGAAACTGTCGAGGGTGGGGCGGGCAGGGCAGGCAGGACCGTTGGCGCCATGGATGGCGCCATCGAGCCCCCAGGGATGGGTTTACGGCGTGTCCTGGCTGCCCTGTCCGACCCACCCCGGCACGTAGCAACCCAGAGCCATGAACAAATGCTGTTGCCGTTGCTCCGGCCTGAAACGGGTGCCGGGCAGCGCCCGGCCGGGTATCCTTTCCACCTGATGTCCGACCTTGTCCATGCCAGCCGCGAAGCCCTCAGCGAAGGCGGCGCGCTCGCCTCCCATCTGGATGCATTCGTCCCGCGTCCTGCGCAGCTGCGCCTGACCGAGGCCATTGCCGCGTCGATGCAGCAGCGCGATCTGCTGCTCGCCGAAGCCGGTACCGGCACCGGCAAGACCTTTGCCTATCTGGTGCCGGTGCTGCTGTCCGGCATGCGTACCATCATTTCCACCGGTACCCGCGCGCTGCAGGACCAGCTCTACCACCGTGACCTGCCGCGCGTGCGCCAGGCGCTGGGTGTCGGCCTGCGCAGTGCGTTGCTGAAGGGACGCAGCAACTACCTGTGCCGCTATCGCCTGCAGCAGGCCCGCGGTGAACCGCGATTCTCCAGTCCCGAACAGGCGGCACAGTTCCAGCGCATCCTGGCCTGGTCGGGTCGCTCGGATTCGGGCGATATCGCTGAACTCGATGGCCTGGCCGATGACTCGCCGCTGCTGCCGATGGTCACCTCCACCGTCGACAACTGCCTGGGCAACGAGTGTCCCTTCTGGGATGACTGTTTCGTCGTGCGTGCCCGCCAGCGTGCGCAGGCCGCCGATCTGGTCGTGGTCAACCACCATCTGCTGCTGGCCGATCTCGCGCTCAAGCAGGAGGGCTTCGGTGAGCTGCTGCCCGGTGCGCAGGCCTTCGTCATCGACGAGGCCCATCAGTTGCCTGAGCTGGCCGCGCAGTTCTTCGGCGAGGGCTTCGGCATGCGCCCCTGGCAGGAGCTGGGCCGTGACTGTCTGGCTGAAGCGCGCGGCGTGGGTGGCGCGCAGTCGGCATTGCAGGAGCCGGTCGATCATCTGCAGCAGGCCTTGTCTGCGCTGCGTGCTGCGATGGAGGGCTTGCCCGCGCGCGGCACCCAGTGGCGCGCGTTGGCGATGCCGCAGGTGCGCGAGGGTTTCGATGCGGTGATGTCCAGCCTGGTGGTGCTGGAGCAGGCACTGCAACCGTTGCGCGAAGCTGCTGCCGGCCTGGATGCCTGCCATGCGCGTGCGCGTGAGGCGATCTCGCGACTGGGCCGTTGGCTCGGCGATGAAGAGCCCGTACTCGACTTCGATGCCGATCCCACCGAAACGACCGCGGCCGCCGGCGACGTGCTCTGGTACGAGCTGACCCCGCGCGGTTTCCGCTGCCAACGCACGCCGATGGATGTGTCCGCGCCGCTGCGCGAACATCGCGAGCGCAGCCACGCAGCATGGATCTTCACCTCGGCCACGCTGACCGTTGGCGGCGGCTTCGAGCACATCGCCACGCGCCTGGGCCTGGACGATCCGCAGACGCTGGTACAGCCCAGCCCGTTCAACTGGCCCGAGCAGGCGCTGTGCTACCTGCCTGAAGGTCTGCCCGATCCAGCCGCGCGGGGTTTCGGAACCGCACTGATCCAAGCGCTGCGTCCGGTGCTGCAGGCGTCGCAGGGCAGGGCGTTCCTGTTGTTCGCTTCGCATCGTGCGTTGCGCGAGGCGGCCGAGGCGTTGCGTGATGGGCCTTGGCCGCTGTTCGTACAGGGCGAAGCGCCGCGCGCTACCCTGTTGCAGCGTTTCCGCGAATCCGGCAACGGCGTGCTGCTGGGCTCGGCCAGCTTCCGCGAGGGCGTGGATGTGGTGGGCGAGGCATTGAGCGTGGTGGTGATCGACAAGCTGCCCTTCGCCACGCCCGATGATCCGGTGTATGAAGCGCGGCTGGAGGCAATCCGTACCCAGGGCGGCAATCCGTTCCGCGACGAGCAGTTGCCACAGGCGGTCATTGCCCTGAAGCAGGGCGTTGGCCGCCTGATCCGCAGCGAGACCGACCGCGGGGTGCTGGTGCTGTGCGACCCGCGCCTGCTCAACCGTGGCTATGGCAAGGTCTTCCTGCAGTCGCTGCCGCCGTTCCGGCGAACCCGGGCACTGGTCGATGTGCAGGCCTTCTTTGCGCCACAATGGGCCCCCGTGGCAGATGCCGCAGCCCCGACCGCCGCCGTGGCGGGCCCGGAGCCGGCTCCCGGTGCCACGTTCCCCCTGTTCTGACCCGATCCGATGAAACTGCTCGCCTTTGAAACCGCCACCGAAGCCTGTTCCGTAGCCCTGCATGTCGACGGGCAGGTACTGGAACGCTTCGAGATCGCTCCCCGTCGGCATGCCGAACTGAGCCTGCCGTGGGCGGAGGAGCTGCTGGCCGAGGCCGGCATCAGCCGCCGCCAGCTGGATGGCATCGCGCTCAGTCGCGGTCCCGGTGCGTTCACCGGCGTGCGCTTGGCGATCGCCTTGGCACAGGGTATCGCGCTGGCGCTGGATCGCCCGTTGCTGCCGGTGTCGACGCTGCAGGTGCTGGCGCTGCGCGCGCCGATGGAAGAGAAACAGATCCTGTCGGCGATCGATGCGCGGATGGGCGAGTTGTACGTGGCACGTTTCGAGCGCGTGGATGGACTGCCGGTGGCCCGTGACGCCGAGCGCGTGTGCGTGCCAACGGCGGTGTCGTTGCCGGAAGACGCATCCGTCTACGGCGTTGGCACCGGGTTTGCCGCCGCCGAGGGCGCGCTGGTCGCGCAGCTGGGTGCGGGTCTGCGCCGCTTCGATGCGATGGCACTGCCGCATGCAGCAGATGTGCTGGCACTGGCGGTACCTGCGTTCGCACGCGGCGAAGGCATCGCAGCGGAGAAGGTCGAGCCGGCGTACCTGCGCGACAACGTGGCGCTGACGCTGGTCGAGCAGCAGGCTGCGCGGGACGCGAAGGCGAAAGCCAGCGGCTGAGCCCCTCGTGGCTTGGTTGGTCGCGTAAATCAAAAGCCGTGGGTTGGCCGGGCGGGTGGGCTGCGCAGGGGACGCCGTGAATACGTCCCTGTAGGCTC
>NZ_JBBPFR010000039.1:0-17799 GCF_037969685.1 Stenotrophomonas sp. G106K1
GGATGGCGCCATCGAGCCCCCATGGACGGGTTTACGGCGTGTCCTGCAAGCCCACACCGCTCCGCCAACCCAACAGAAACCCAGAGCCGACGCTTCGGCCGTCGCAGTTGCCGTTGCCGTTGCCGTTGCTTCTGCGGGCGCCGGGCTGCAAGCCCGGCACCCACCTCGACCGTCAACAGCAGCGACCACCGTTGCGCCCGCCATACCGCGCTTCCTGCCGCTCGCGGAAGAACGTCTTGTAGTCCATCGGCTCGCGGTCCGGATGCTTCTCCCGCACATGCCGCACATAGTTGTCGTAGTCGGGAATGCCGCAGCACAGCCGTGCCGTCTGCACCAGGCGTCGCCAGATCCGGCGATGCGCCTGGTACTGCCCCACCGGAACCAGTTGCGTACTCATTACAGGTCCACCATTTCATGTGGCTTCAGCGCCACGTACGGGGTCTCGCGGTCGCTGCGCTGCGGATTGCGGCGCGCCGCCACGATCGTCTTGATCGAATACGCCAGCACCGATGCCACCACCAGCAGGAACAGCGCGGTCAAGCCGGTGTTGACGTAGGCATTGACCACGATCTGCTGCATCTGTGCGACCGACTTGGCCGGTGCGGTGATGGTGCCGCTGGCCAGGGCGTCCTGGAACTTGTGCGCCTGGGCCAGGAAGCCCTGGGCCGGATTGCTGTCGAAGATCTTGATGAAACCGGCGTAGGTGGTGCAGATCAGCAGCCACACCGCAGGCACCGCAGTGACCCACGCGTAACGGTCACGCTTCATCTTGAACAGCACCACCGTGCCCAGCATCAGCGCGATGCCCGCCAGCATCTGGTTGGAGATGCCGAACAATGGCCACAACGTCTGGATGCCGCCGAACGGATCGACCACACCGGTGTACAGCAGGTAGCCCCACAGCGCCACGCAGCCGGCGGTACCGATGATGTTCGCGGTCCACGACTCGGTCTTCTTCAGTGCAGGAATGAAGTTGCCGAGCAGGTCCTGCAGCATGAAGCGACCGGCACGGGTACCCGCATCCACAGCGGTAAGGATGAACAGTGCTTCGAACAGGATGGCGAAGTGGTACCAGAACGCCATCATCGCGTCGCTGCTGCTGGGGATCGCCTCATGCAGGATCTGCGCGATGCCCACCGCCAGGGTGGGTGCACCACCGGCACGATGCAGGATGGTCGGTTCACCAATCGCTGCGGCCGTGGCCGTCAGCTGTTCGGGGGTGATGGTGAAGCCCCAGGTGTTGGTGATGTAGTGCGCGGCCGAGGCTGCGTCGGCACCGATCACCGCTGCCGGGCTGTTCATCGCGAAGTAGATGCCCGGATCGATGATCGAAGCGGCCACCAGTGCCATCACGGCCACGAACGATTCCATCAACATGCCGCCGTAGCCGATGTAGCGCATGTGCGCTTCATTGGCCAGCAGCTTCGGTGTGGTACCCGAAGAAATCAGTGCATGGAAACCCGACACCGCGCCGCAGGCGATGGTGATGAACAGGAACGGGAACATCCCGCCCTTCCACACCGGGCCGTCGCCGCTGGCAGCGAACTGGGTCAGCGCCGGCATCTTCAGTTCCGGCATCACCACCAGGATGCCGATGGCCAGCGCGATGATCGTGCCGATCTTCAGGAAGGTCGACAGGTAGTCGCGCGGTGCCAGCAGCAGCCACACCGGCAACACCGAGGCGACGAAACCGTAGCCGATCAGCATCCAAGTGATCTGGGTGCCGGTGAAGGTAAAGGCCGGGCCCCAGGTCGGATCTGCTGCCACCTTGCCACCGAACCAGATCGCGGCCAGCAGCAGCACCAGCCCCACCACCGAGATCTCACCGATCTTGCCCGGCCGGATGTAGCGCATGTACACGCCCATCAGGATCGCGATGGGCATCGTGGCAATCACCGTGAACATGCCCCACGGGCTTTCCGCCAGCGCCTTGACCACCACCATTGCCAGCACGGCCAGGATGATGATCATGATCAGGAAGGCACCGAACAACGCGATGGTGCCGGGCACCTGGCCCATCTCCTCGCGCACCAGGTCACCCAGTGAGCGGCCGTTGCGGCGGCTGGACAGGAACAGGACCATGAAGTCCTGCACCGCGCCGGCCAGCACCACGCCGACTACCAGCCACAGCAGGCCGGGCAGGTAGCCCATCTGCGCGGCCAGCACCGGGCCGACCAGCGGACCGGCACCGGCAATGGCGGCGAAGTGGTGGCCGAACAGCACGTGCTTGTTGGTGGGTACGTAGTCCAGGCCATCGTTGTTGATCACCGCCGGGGTGGCCCGGGTCGGATCGATCTGCATCACCTTGTCGGCGATGAACAGGCTGTAGAAGCGGTAGGCGACCAGATACAGCGATACCGCCGCCACCACGATCCACAACGCATTGATGTGCTCACCGCGTCGAAGCGCCACCGTACCCAGGCAGAACGCGCCGAGCAGGGCGAGGGCCGCCCAGCCTATTTTGGAAAAACCTTTCATGAGGTGCTCTCTCCCGGAAAGACAGGCAAAGAGTCCCGCGTGCCCCTGGCAGGGTCAATGTGCACGGGACTATTCTGCGGTAGTACTTTGGTCGTACATGGGTGTGGCAGGTGGCGACGTTCCCTCGCTGCCCACAACGCAGGCGGTGCCGGCGTGCGGACATGACATGCGGCGAACACCAGGGATGGAACAATCGGTTGCGACGGCATCCATTGGCGTTGCGCCCTGCAGCGTCCATTTTTACCGGCATCCATCCAACAGGAGTCACCATGAGCCTTCCCGAGCCGGTCCGCGTCCTGCGCACCATCCGTGGCATGCCCACCTCCGACGGTGCCGGTGTTCGCCTGACCCGGGTCATCGGCGGTCCGTCGCTGCCCGACCTCGATCCATTCCTGCTGCTCGATGAATTCGGCACCGATCGCGCCGAGGACTACATCGCCGGTTTCCCCGAACATCCGCATCGTGGTTTCGAGACCGTTACCTACATGCTCGATGGCCGCATGCGGCATCGCGACAATCACGGCAACGAAGGCCTGCTGACCCCGGGCAGCGTGCAGTGGATGACCGCCGGCCGTGGCCTGGTGCATTCGGAGATGCCCGAGCAGGAAAGCGGGCAGATGCGCGGCTTCCAGTTGTGGGTGAACCTGCCGGCGCGCGACAAGATGACCGCGCCGAAGTACCAGGAATTCGCTCCCGAAAAGATCCCGGTGGTGCGGCCGGCCGAAGGCGTGCAGGTCAAGGTGATCGCCGGTACCGTCGATGGCACGGCGGGCCCGATCGCGCAACCCGCCACCGATCCCCTGTATCTGGATATCGAACTGGCCGCCGACCGCGCCTGGACCTATGCGCTGCCGGAAGGCCACAACGCGTTCGTCTATGTGTTCGAAGGCGGGCTGACGGTGGGCGAGCAGGATGCTGCGCGCGACGTGGCACGGCAGGAACTGGCGGTGCTGGGCGGCGGCGAGCAGCTGCATCTTTCGGCAGGTGCTGAAGGTGCGCGGTTGATCCTGGTGGCGGGTCGACCGCTGCGCGAGCCGGTGGTGCGCCATGGTCCGTTCGTGATGAACACCCGCGAAGAACTGATGCAGGCCTTCGTTGATTTCCAGGAAGGCAGGTTCTGAGGGGCAGCGCCGGGCCATGCCCGGCATATGCCCGGCGTGCCGGATCCTGCGGGGATGCTGCAATGCAGTCATCCCCGCAGCCCTTCAGCGGCCGTCGGCCACGGCAGAGGGCGTCAGGTTCATGCCCTGCGCAAGCTGCTGCAGTGTGCCCAGTTCCTGCGAGCTGTCGGGATACAGCGCGATCTGCGCGTAGCGGCCCTTGTCCAGTTTGACCACGCTGATGCGGCGTTCGGCATAGCCCGGCGGCTGCTGGCCGCCAAGATCCGGCTGGTACCAGTACATTGATTCACCGGCAAAGCTGCCCTTTTCCTGGCGCAGCGAGCGGGTCAGCGGAATGCCCGGATCGCGCTGGCTGAGCATCAGGCTCAGCACTTCACGGCCATCACTGGTGGCCGCGCGGCAGACCAGGAAACCGGACTGTGCCTGCTGCTGCCATTGCAGGCCGCTGCTGGCGGGCAACGAAGGACATTCGACCGGGGCCTGCGCGCAGGCAGACGCCGCAACGAACAGCAGGCTCGACAAAACAACAGGCGCGAACTTCATGCATCCCCCAAGGTGGCGTGTCATTGGCACCGCCAGTGTCACCGGCGGCCGAGGCATCCCATCCCCGGATGCCGTCCTGCCCGGCGAAAGCACGGGCGGATGACCAGACCTTAACGGAACGTGAGCGATCGCACAAATCGCGGTTACATCCGTAACCATTGCGGCCGAAGGTCGGCCGCAATGGCACGGTCACGGCTCAGCGGTCGTTGCCGATCCACTTGTAGATGATGCCGCCGATCGCACCGCCCAGCAGCGGGGCGACCCAGAACAGCCACAGCTGGCCGGTTGCGCCGCTGCCGGCGAAGAAGGCCACCGCCGTGGAGCGGGCCGGGTTCACCGACGTATTGGTGACCGGAATGCTGATCAGGTGGATCAGGGTCAGGGCCAGGCCGATGGCCAGCGGCGCGAAGCCTGCCGGAGCCTTGCCATGGGTAGCGCCCATGATCACGATCAGGAACACTGCCGTGAGCACCACTTCGCACAGGAACGCGGCCGCCACGCTGTAGCCACCGGGCGACAGCGCGCCGTAGCCGTTGCTGGCGAACGCGCCGGCCTGGCTGCCATCAATGGCGAAGCCGCTGGCACCGGAGGCGATCTGCAGCAGGATGAAACCAGCCAGCAGGCCGCCGGCTACCTGGGCAATGATGTAGGGCAGCAGATCCTTGGTCGGGAAGCGGCCGCCGGCCCACAGGCCCACGCTGACCGCCGGATTGAAGTGCGCACCGGAGATATGGCCGAACGCGTAGGCGCCGGTCACCACGGTCAGGCCGAAGGCCAGCGCCACGCCGAGGAAACCGATACCCAGTGGATTGCCGTCGCCACCGAACTTGGCGGCCAGCACGGCACTGCCACAGCCACCCAGAACCAGCCAGAACGTGCCGAGGAACTCGGCGGACAAGCGTTTACCCATGCTCATGTGTTGCACTCCTTTGACGGTCTAAAGTGTGATTTATGTCACATTTCAGTGATCAGCGGGTGACTGTAGCGTCAACGCCGGGTGCAGGGATACACCCTCGGATGTGTGCAACACGCGATGCTCAATGCTCGGGCAGGGGAATGAATTCCTTGTCGTCGCCGGGAATGGTGCCGAAACGCCCGGCTTCCCAGTCGTGCTTGGCCTGCTCGATGCGTTCCTTCGAGCTGGAAACGAAGTTCCACCACAGATGGCGCGGGCCATCCAGCGGCTCGCCCCCGAACAGCATCGCCTTCACCGGCGTCTTCGCGCGCAGGCGGCCGCGCGCCCCGGCTTCGGGAATCACCAGGTGCTGGGCTGGAATGTCCACGCCATCCAGCTGCGCTTCGCCCTCGAGGATGTACAGCGCACGCTCGCGGTGACCATCATCGATGTCGATCTCTGCATCCGGGTCGAGGTCGATCGCCACGTTGAGCGTATCGGCGAACACCTTGACCGGCGATTCCTCGCCATAGGCACGTCCGGCGATCACCCGCAGCCAGGCACCGTTGCGGCGCTGCTCGGGCAGGGTGGCAGCCGCATGGTGGTAGAACGCCGGTTCGATTTCCTCATGCGACTTCGGCAACGCTACCCAGGTCTGCATGCCGTGGATCGGGTTGTCATGGTCGCGGTCCGGTTGCGGCGTGCGCTCGGAATGGGCGATGCCGCGGCCGGCGGTCATCCAGTTGACGTCGCCGGGGCGGATCACCTGGTCCGAACCCAGCGTGTCGCGGTGGCCGATGGCGCCCGACCACAGATAGGTGACGGTGGCCAGGCCGATATGCGGATGCGGGCGCACGTCGATGGCCGTACCGGGGTGCATGAGTGCCGGGCCCATCTGGTCGACGAACACGAACGAACCGATGCTGCGGGCCTGCAGGGTGGGCACTGCGCGGCGCACTTCCAGGCCGCCGATGTCGTGTACGCGCGGGGCGATGATGGTGGTCATGCGGGCGTTCTCGCTGGCAGGGATCAAGGCGGTCAGGATCGCATGCTGTCGTGACGGTGACATTCCCCGTTCGGGTAACAGGTTGTTCCAGCCAACGGCGCAGCCCCTCGTGGCTGTTGGTTGGTCGCTGAAGGCAAAAGAAGCCGCGCTTGGCCGGGCGGGTGGGTTGCGCAGGGGGCGCTGCAAGTACGTCCCTGTAAGCTCGGGCGCCGCATCCATGCGGCTCACGCCCCTGCGCAACCCACCCGCCCGACCTCTGACAGTTTCCGTGTGCCGTCCAGCCACGGAGAAGAAAAAAGAAGATCAAAATCAAACGCTGGTCGCTTCGCTCGCATCCACGCATGGCGTGGATCAAGCGTGTCGACCAAGGTCGACACCTACCAGCAATCGCAGTTCACTGACCGTCACCGGGAAACTGTCAGGGGTGGGGCGGTGCGGGTTGGCAGGACCGTTGGCGCCATGGATGGCGCCATCGAGCCCCCAGGGATGGGTTTACGGCGTGTCCTGCCAACCCACATCGCCCCGCCCAACAAACAGAAAAGCCAGAGCCGGCTGTTGCTCTGGCTTTTGCTGTGGATTGAAACGCGGGTGCCGGGCCGCAGGCCCGGCCGATCAAACCACCGGTTCGCGCAGGACCGGGTTGTCCCAGCCCGGGCGCGGGGTGAAGCGGTCGCCGTGACGCTGCTGCAACGCCTTCAGGCGTTCCACCAGCGCATCGGCACCGACTGCACGGATGTGCTGGATCGGACCGCCGCGGAACGGTGCGAAACCGGTACCGAAGATCACGCCCGCATCCAGCAGGTCCGCGTCGGCCACCACACCCTCGTGCAGGCACGCGACTGCCTCGTTCAACAGCGGCAGGATCAGGCGATCTTCCAGATCGGCAGGCGCCTGGTAGTCGCGCGCTACGTCAGGCTTCTTGGCCCGGCCGTTTTCCCACGTGTAGATGCCCTGGCCATCCTTCTTGCCGCGCTTGTCCGGTTCCACCGTCTGCAGCGCCGCCGGAATCTGCAGGCCCAGGAACGGTGCCAGTTCCTTGCCCACGCCAGCGGCCACGTCCAGGCCCACGGTGTCGATCAGTTCGATCGGGCCCATCGGCATGCCGAACTTCACCGCCGCCTTGTCGATCACCGGGCCTGGAATGCCTTCGGCGTAGGCAGTGGCCGCTTCCAGCATGTACGGGAACAGCACGCGGTTGACCAGGAAACCAGGAGTGCCGGCCACCGGCACCGGGAACTTGCCCAGCGCCTTGCAGAACGCCGCCAGGCGGCGCTCGGTCTCAGGCGCCATGCCGTCATGGTGGATGATCTCCACCAGCGGCATCTGTGCCACCGGGTTGAAGTAGTGCAGGCCGGCGAACTGCGCCGGACGCTGGATGTGATCGCGCAGTTCCACCAGCGGAATCGACGAGGTGTTGGTGGTCAGCAACGCGTCGAGCTTCATCTTCGGCTCCAGCGTCTGGTACAGCGCACGCTTGGCGTCCGGGTTCTCGATGATCGCTTCGATCACCAGATCGGCCTGCGCCACGCCGTTGCCTTCCAGGTCCGCACGCAGGCGCGCGGCGACGGCCGGGCGCTTGCTCTCGTCACGCACCTTCTTGGCAAACAATGCCTGCGCGCGTTCCATGGCCGGGTCGATGAAGCGCTGCTCGCGGTCCTGCAGGGTCACGTCGAAGCCCTTGTAGGCCGCCCACGCAGCGATGTCTCCGCCCATCACGCCGGCACCGACAACGTGCACGTTGCGGATGCCGGAATCACCACCACCCAGGCCCTTCAGGCGTTCGGTGAGGAAGAAGATGCGGATCAGGTTGCGCGCGGTCGGCGTGCTGGCCAGCTTCACCACGGCGCGTCGTTCGGCGTCCAGGCGTGCCTGCACCGGCTTGCCGCCGCTGCGCTGCCAGGTGCTGATCAGCGCATACGGCGCCGGGTACTGGTCCTTCTTCGCCTTGCGCGCAACCTGCTTGACCATCTGCGGTGCCAGCAGCTGGCGTGCAAGCCAGGTATTGGTCGCCCACGCCGTCGCCCGCTGCTTGAACGGGCGGGTGGTGCCGGACAAGGCCAGCGCCACGGCGGTGTCGAGTACTACGGCCGGTGCCACCACCTTGTCGACCAGGCCGATGCCGCGTGCGGCCGAGGCCGACAGCGTGCGGCCGGTCAGCATCATGTCCATCGCCGCGGGCGCGCCGACCAGCTGTGGCAGGCGCGCGCTGCCACCCCAGCCCGGGAAGATGCCCAGCTGGGTTTCGGGCAGGCCGATGCGGGTGGAACTGTCATTGGACGCGACGCGATAGCGGCAGGCCAGGGCCAGCTCGGTGCCGCCGCCCAGGCAATGGCCATGGATGGCGGCCACGGTCGGGCAGGGCAGTTCGGCCAGCTTCTGGTAGGTCGACTGTCCACGACGGATGGCATCGTTGACCGTGCCGCGGCGATCGAATTCCTGGAATTCCTTCAGGTCGGCACCGGCAATGAAGCCTGCCTTCTTGATCGACTGGATCACCACGCCCTTGGGCGGGTCCATGGCGATGCGCTCAAGCAGATCGCCCAGCTCCAGCAGGACATCCTGCGACATTGCGTTGACACTGCTGTCCTGACGATCAAGGGAGAGGACCACCACGCCATCGTCGCGGATCTCGGGGTGCCAGTGGCTGAAGCGGAGACCATCGAAGCTTGAGAGCATGGACGTTCCATCCGGTTGTGTATGGAGAAGGGGGCTATGATCCAGAGGTTGTTTCCCCCGCGTCAAATCCCAATAGCAGGGGTGTGGCGCCCCGGATCGCAGGCCTTGGACCGGAACGTTAACGGAACGGTGGTTAAAAGCTGGTGCGGCGCCAGGTGATCGGCGACTGAACTTTTCCCGGGATTGGCAGTCTCATTGCCCGACGTCGGTTGGGCTGACAGGAGTGCGGCCCCTCATGGCCGATGTTGATACACCACAGGAGCTGGATCTGGAACTGGTCCGGCGCGTGCAGCACGGCGAGAGTGCCGCCTTCGATGTCCTGGTGCGCAAGTACCAGCATCGGGTCGTGGCCCTGGTCGGTCGCTACATCGCCGACTGGAGTGAATGTCAGGACGTGGCCCAGGACACTTTCATCCGTGCCTACCGTGCGATTGGAAGCTTCCGTGGCGACGCCCAGTTCTCAACCTGGTTGCATCGGATCGCCGTGAATACCGCCAAAAATCATCTGGCTTCGCACAATCGCCGCCCGCCGACCGATGACATCGACATCGGTGACGCCGAGCAGTTCGACAGCGGCACACGCCTGCGCGACACCGACACGCCGGAGCGCGAGTTGATGCGCCAGGAGCTGGAACAAACGGTGATGAAGGCCGTCAACGCGCTGCCGGAAGAACTCCGGTCGGCGATCACCCTGCGCGAGGTGGAAGGCCTGAGCTACGAGGAAATCGCGCAGAAGATGGGGTGCCCGATCGGCACCGTGCGTTCCCGGATATTCCGGGCGCGCGAGGCGATCGACACCGAACTCCGGCCGCTGTTGGACATCGGCAGCGCCACCCGCGAGAAGAGCCGTATATGACCCGCATTCCGAACAACGAATCGCACAACCACCAGTCTCCCGCCGGGCAACGCCTGGACGAACGCCATCGCCAGCAGTTGTCGGCGCTGGTGGACGGCGAGCTGGGGGCAGACGAGGCGCGCTTCCTGGTGCGCCGCATGGAACACGATCCGGAACTGGCCGGCTGTCAGGAACGTTGGCAGCTGCTCGGTGACGTCATGCGTGGCCAGGCATCACTGCTGGCACCGGCCGGTTTCAGTTCCGCCGTGGCTGCTGCCATCGCCGCCGAGCCTGCGCCGCAGTCCGAGCCGAAACGTCAGGCCCGGCGTAGTGGTTGGCGTGCCTGGGGTGGCGGCGCACTGGCTGCTTCGGTTGCTGCCGTGGCGCTGTTCGTAGGCCGCGAAAAACTGCAGGAGGTGCCGCCAGTCGTCGATGTCTCCGCACCGCAGGTGATCGCCAGCCAGGCGCAGTTGCCGCCGGAATCAGCGCAACCCGCAGCTGTCACCGAGGCATCGGTGGACACCGCCGCGATGGCCGTGGCCAGCGTGCCGGCGGTGGCCATGGCCGCCGCCAGCCGTCGCCAGGACGTGCGCCGCGCCAGCGCCACCCGCAGCCAGCAGGCCGCACGCGTGGCCCAGCGTGATGACACCCCGTTGCGCGCGGTCGCCAGCCAGGCGCCGCTGACCCCGACCGTGCCCGCCAGTAGCGCGCGCAACCTGCCATTTGGCGAGGTCGGCAGCCTGCAGGCACGGCCGTGGCCGCGCTCCAGCCTGGCGCCCGCCGTCGGTGGCGCTCTCAATGCCAGCTTCCCGGCCCATGCCGGTGGCGCCGCGTTCTATCCATTCGAGCCACGCCTGCAGGACGACCCGCCGGCGTCGCAGCGCCCGCGCGACTGAGCCTGGTAACGTCACACGCCCCGCCGTCGGCGGGGCGCATCTTTCCCCTTCCATCCGACCCGGAGGTTGCCGTCCGATGACTCCCCGACTGCGCACACATGCCATTGGCCTGTTCGCCCTGACCCTGCCGCTGGTGGCCTGTGCCCAACCGGCGGCGCCTGCCGCCCAGCCGCAGGCCGCCGCCGCTGCTGCGGCGCCACGAGCACCGGCGCAGCCGCTGGTCAGCGGTCTGCCTGATTTCACCAACCTGGTGGAACAGGTCGGCCCCGGCGTGGTCAACGTCGACACCACCATCGTCCGCAGCAACCGCCAGGCGCGGGGCGGCATGGGCCCGGGTGATGACGAGATGCCCGAGTTCTTCCGCCGCTTCTTCGGTCCGGATTTCCCGATGCCGGGGCAGGGGCCCGGCGGCCAGGACGGCGGGCCCAGCATCAAGGGCCGCGGCATGGGCTCGGGCTTCATCATTTCGCCTGACGGCTACGTGCTGACCAATTACCACGTGGTCGCCGACGCCAGTGAAGTGAAGGTCAAGCTCGGCGATCGTCGCGAGTTCACCGCCAAGGTGGTCGGCAGCGACCAGCAGTACGACGTGGCCCTGTTGAAGATCGACGGCAAGAACCTGCCGACCGTGCGCGTGGGTGATTCCAACAGCCTGAAGCCCGGTCAGTGGGTTGTCGCGATCGGCTCGCCGTTCGGCCTCGACCACTCGGTTACCGCCGGTGTGGTCAGTGCCCTCGGCCGCAACACCGGCGGCCCGGACCAGCGCTACGTGCCGTTCATCCAGACCGACGTGGCGATCAACCAGGGCAACTCCGGCGGCCCGCTGCTGAATACCCGTGGCGAAGTGGTCGGCATCAACTCGCAGATCTTCTCGGCCTCGGGTGGCTACATGGGCATCAGCTTCGCGATCCCGATCGACCTGGCGATGAGCGCGGTCGAGCAGATCAAGAAGACCGGCAAGGTCACCCGTGGCCAGCTCGGCGCGGTGGTCCAGGAAATCGACGGCCTCAAGGCACAGGCGATGGGCCTGCCCGACAGCCGCGGCGCACTGGTCAACCAGATCGTGCCGGACAGTGCCGCGGCCAAGGCCGGAGTCAAGATCGGTGACGTGATCCGCACGGTTAACGGTGCGCCGGTCAACAGCTGGTCCGATCTGCCGCCGCTGATCGGTGCGATGGCGCCGGGCAGCCGCGTCACCCTGGGCGTGATCCGCGACGGCAAGCCGCGTGATCTGAGCGCGACCCTGACCGCTTTGACAGAGGATGCGCAGGGCAATGCCCGCGGCCCTTCCGCAGGCAATGACGCGGCAGCCCCGCAGACCGGTGCCAATGCCCTGCTTGGGTTGGAGGTTGCAGACCTGACCGCGCCGCAGCGCAAGCAGCTGGGTCTTGAGGCGGGCGAAGGTGTCCGCATCACCGCAGTGAAGGGCGAGGGCGCCCGTGATGCCGGCCTGTCCGGTGGCATGGTGATCCTGCAGGTGGCCAGCACTCCGGTCGGCAGCGTTGAAGCCCTGAACCGTGCACTGTCCGGGTACAAGAAGGGCGACGTGGTCATGCTGCTGGTCCGTACCGGCAGCGGCAACAGCGCCTTTGTCGCGGTCAAGGCCGGCCCGTAACAACCGATGGCCGCCTTCATGGCGGCCATCGGGGTGTCCCCGAAGCCCCGCCCTGGCGGGGCTTCGGCCGTTCCGGTGGGCTGTCAGGCCAGGCCAACCACGCGGCCACCCTCCGGGCGTGCGATAATCGACCGTTACCCTGACGACGCCGCGCGCCGCCGCCACCTCTCTATGTCCTCTGATTCGATGCGGAACATCCGCAACTTCTCCATCATCGCCCACGTCGACCACGGCAAGTCCACGCTGGCCGACCGCATCATCCAGCTCTGTGGCGGCCTCCAGGCCCGCGAGATGGAAGCGCAGGTGCTCGACTCCAACCCGATCGAGCGCGAGCGTGGCATCACGATCAAGGCGCAGTCGGTGTCGCTGCCGTATGTGGCGAAGGACGGCCAGACCTACCATCTGAACTTCATCGACACCCCCGGCCATGTCGACTTCTCCTATGAAGTCAGCCGCTCGCTGGCCGCCTGCGAGGGCGCGCTGCTGGTGGTCGATGCGGCGCAGGGTGTGGAGGCGCAGTCGGTGGCCAACTGCTACACCGCCGTGGAGCAGGGGCTGGAAGTGGTGCCGGTGATCAACAAGATCGACCTGCCCACCGCCGATATCGAGCGCGCCAAGGCCGAGATCGAGGCCGTGATCGGCATCGATGCCAGCGACGCGGTCCCGGTCAGTGCCAAGACCGGCCTGAACGTGGTCGACGTGCTGGAAGCGATCGTGCATCGCATTCCGCCGCCGGTGCCGCGCGATACCGACAAGCTGCAGGCGCTGATCATCGACTCGTGGTTCGACAACTACCTGGGCGTGGTCTCGCTGGTGCGCGTGATGCAGGGCGAGATCAAGGCCGGCGACAAGCTGCAGGTGATGTCCACCGGCCGCAACCACCAGGTCGACAACGTCGGTGTGTTCACCCCCAAGCGCAAGGTGCTGCCGGCACTGCGTGCGGGCGAAGTGGGCTGGGTCACCGCCAGCATCAAGGACGTGCATGGCGCGCCCGTCGGTGACACCCTCACCCTCGCTGCCGACCCGGCGCCGAAGCCGCTGCCAGGCTTCCAGGAAATGCAGCCGCGCGTATTCGCCGGCCTGTTCCCGGTCGATGCCGAGGATTACCCGGACCTGCGCGAAGCGCTGGACAAGCTGCGCCTGAACGATGCCGCGCTGCGCTTCGAGCCGGAAAGCTCCGAAGCGATGGGCTTCGGTTTCCGCTGCGGCTTCCTCGGCATGCTGCACATGGAAATCGTGCAGGAACGCCTGGAACGCGAATACAACCTGGACCTGATCAGCACCGCGCCGACGGTGGTGTATGAAGTCCTGAAGACCGATGGCACGATCATCAACATGGACAACCCGGCCAAGCTGCCGCCGGTGAACCATGTGCAGGAGATCCGCGAGCCGATCATCCGCGCCAACGTGCTCACCCCCGAGGAGTACATCGGCAACATCATCAAGCTGTGCGAAGAAAAGCGCGGCAGCCAGCTCGGCATCAACTACCTGGGCAGCCAGGTGCAGATCAGCTACGAGCTGCCGATGGCCGAAGTGGTGCTGGACTTCTTCGACAAGCTGAAGTCGGTCAGCCGTGGCTATGCCTCGCTGGACTACCACTTCGTGCGCTTCGATGCCGGTCCGTTCGTGCGCGTTGACGTGCTGATCAATGGCGACAAGGTGGATGCACTGTCGCTGATCGTGCACCGCAGCCATGCCGATCGTCGCGGTCGCGAGCTGTGCGAGAAGATGAAGGACCTGATCCCGCGCCAGCAGTTCGACGTAGCGATCCAGGCTGCCGTCGGCTCGCAGATCATCTCGCGAACCACGGTCAAGGCCATGCGCAAGAACGTTCTGGCCAAGTGCTATGGTGGCGACGTTTCGCGCAAGAAGAAGCTTCTGGAAAAGCAGAAGGAAGGCAAGAAGCGCATGAAGCAGGTCGGCCGCGTGGAAATTCCGCAGGAAGCCTTCCTGGCCGTGCTGCAGATGGACAACAAATAAGCCCCGAAACCGGCCTTCGGGCCGATCGTCCGGTGACGTTGCAAAGGACCCTGAATGAAACTGTTTGAGATCCTCCTGGTCGTGCTGACCCTGGCCTCCGGCCTGATCCTGCTGGCCGACAAGCTGTACCTGGCCAAGCGGCGCGCCCAGCGCGCCGGCCTGCTCGACACCGAGCCGGTGCTGGTGGACTACTCGCGTGCGTTCTTCCCGGTGCTGGCGATCGTGCTGATCGTGCGCAGTTTCATCGCCGAGCCTTACAAGATCCCGTCCAGCTCGATGATGCCGAACCTGCTGATCGGCGATTTCATCCTGGTCAACAAGTTCTCCTACGGCCTGCGCCTGCCGATCACCAATACCCGCTTCGTGCAGGTGGGCGATCCGGCCCGCGGTGACGTGGTGGTGTTCCACTTCCCCGGCCATGGCGACAACGACCCGGCCAAGGGCGAGAACTTCATCAAACGCGTGATCGGCGTGCCGGGCGACACCGTGGTGTTCGAAGGCGACGGCGTGATCCTCAACGGCGAACCGCTGAAGTACGACAACAAGGGCATCTACGCCGGGCACAAGGGCCAGGGCGAGGGCGCCAACCTGCTGGTCGAGCACCTGCCGGGCCGTACCCACACCGTGCTGGAGACCGACTATCCGCGTGGCCAGGGCCAGTGGACCGTGCCGGCCGGCAAGTACCTGGTGATGGGCGACAATCGCGACAACAGCGACGACGGCCGTTTCTGGGGCCTGCTGCCGGAAGAGAACCTGCGCGGCAAGGCATTCCTGATCTGGCTGAACTGCCAGGGCTGGTTCTGCAAGGATGGCTTCGAACCGTCGCGGATCGGCTCGAGCATCAACTGACTTCACATCCACTCGCGTATCTGGGGAGAACGCAATGAAGACGATGAACACGCAGCGCGGCATGACCCTGACCTCGTTCCTGGTAGTCCTGATCGTGGTCGGCTTCTTCCTCTACATCGGCATGAAGCTGTTCCCGATGTACCAGGAGTATTACGCGGTGCGCTCGGCGATGAAGAGCCTGGCCAAGGAACCCGGTATCGGCAGCATGGCGCCGGCCAACATCCAGGACCTGTTCTTCAAGCGGCTGTACATCAACTACTCGGACAACGTGAAGCCGGCCAACGTCAAGTTCGATCGTCGCGACAATGGCTGGACCCTCAAGGTCAACTACGAAGTGCGCCGCCCGCTGGTCGGCAACCTGGATGTGGTTGGCAAATTCGATTCCTCCCAGGACCTGACCCGTAGCGGTGCCGAATAAATCTTTCCAACGTGAAGACCTGATCGGTCACGCCTTCCGCGATCCAGGCCTGCTCAAGCAGGCGCTGACCCATCGCAGTGCCGGCGCGCCGCATAACGAGCGGCTGGAGTTCCTCGGCGACAGCATCGTCAACATGATGGTCGCCGAGGCGTTGTACCTGCGCTGGCCCAAGGCGGACGAGGGCGCGATGACACGCGCCCGCGCCGAGCTGGTGCGCGAGGGTGCGCTGGCGGTGATCGCGCGCACCCTGCAGCTGGGTGACCGGCTGACCATGGGGCCCGGCGAAATGAAGTCCGGCGGCCATCGCCGCGACTCGACCCTGGCCGATGCATTCGAGGCCGTGGTTGCGGCGATCTACCTGGATGCCGGTTTTGAAGCCTGCCGGGCGATGGTCCTGCCCTGGTTTGCCGCCTCGATGGAGGCGCTGCCGGCCACCGGGCGACCGGAGAAGGACCCCAAGACCCGTCTGCAGGAATGGCTGCAGGGCCGACAGAAGGCGTTGCCCCAGTACGAACTGGTGTCAGAATCCGGTGACGACCACGCCAAACACTTCCGGGTACGCTGCAACGTAGCCGACCCCGCCGCCAGCACCGAGGGCGAAGGCTCCTCGCGGCGGATTGCCGAACAACAAGCGGCTGCGGCCGTCCTTGAACAACTGGATTCCAAGTGAGCGAACAAACTCCCCATCATTGCGGCAGTGTGGCCGTCATCGGCCGCCCGAACGTGGGCAAATCGACCCTGACCAATGCATTGGTCGGGGCCAAGGTCAGCATCGTGTCCAACCGGCCGCAGACCACCCGTCACCGCCTGCTGGGCATCGCCACCTACCCGGAAGGGCAGCTGGTGCTGGTCGACACACCTGGCCTGCACAAGGTGCAGAAGCGGGCGATGAACCGGGTCATGAACCGCGCCGCGCGCGGTTCGCTGGAAGGCGTCGACGCCGGCCTGCTGGTGATCGAAGCCGGTCGCTGGGACGAAGAGGACAGCCTGGCCTTCAACGTGCTGCGCGACGCCGGTATCCCGGTGGTGCTGGTGGTCAACAAGATCGACCGCATGAAGGACAAGGGCGCACTGCTGCCGTTCCTGCAGGAAGTGACCGCCGGCCGTGACTTCTCGTCGGTGCATCCGATTTCGGCGCAGAAGCGCAACGGCCTGGAAGCCCTGGTCCGTGATGTGCTGGCGCTGTTGCCGGAAGCCCCGCCGATGTTCGGCGAAGACGAAATCACCGACCGCAGCCAGCGCTTCCTGGCTGGCGAACTGGTGCGTGAACAGCTGATGCGCCAGTTGGGCGAAGAGCTGCCTTACGCCACCACGGTGGAGATCGAGCGCTTCACCGAGGACGGCAACCTGCTGCGCATCGGTGCGGTGATCTGGGTCGAGCGCGAAGGCCAGAAGGCGATCGTGATCGGCAAGGGCGGTACCCGCCTGAAGGAGATCGGGGCCAAGTCCCGCCTGCAGATGGAGCGTCTGTTCGGGGCCAAGGTGTTCCTGGAAACCTGGGTGCGCGTGCGTGAGGGCTGGTCTGATGACGAGGCCGCGCTGAAGGCCTTCGGCTACGAATAATCCGCGACGGTCGCTTCGATGCTGATCGAGGACGACACCGGCTTCGTGCTGCACGCGCGGGCCTATCGCGAGACCAGCCTGCTGGTCGAGGTATTGAGCGCCGAGCACGGCCGGATCGGCCTGCTCGCGCGCGGCGTTTCCACTGCCAAGGGCCAGGTGCTGCGAGCGGCCCTGCAGCCCCTGCAGTGGATCCGCTTCAGCGCGCTGCAGCGTGGCGAACTGGCCCAGTTGCGCGGTGCTGAGGCGCTGGATGTGGCGCCGCGCCTGCTCGGCCAGGCCATGCTGGCCGGGTTCTATCTGAGTGAACTGACCCTGCGCCTGGCACCACGCCAGGATCCGCTGCCGGAGTTGTACCTGGCCTACGGCGAAGCGCGTGCGCGCCTGGCCGTGGGGGCCGGACTGGCCTGGACCCTGCGCCGTTTCGAACGCGAACTGCTGGCGGCGCTGGGCGTGGGTTTCGATCTGGAGACCGCCAGCGATGGCCAGCCGATCGACCCGGCGGCGCGCTATGAACTGGACCCGCAGGAAGGACCGCAGCGCCTGCTCAGTGAGCGTGGTGGCGAGCGTCGCGCGGCGGCTACGGGTTCAGCACTGTTGGCCCTGGCAGCCGACGACGAGCCGGACGCCGCCGATCTGGCCAGCCTGCGCCTGCCGATGCGGCGGGTGCTGGCTCATCACCTTGGCGCACGCGGCCTGAAATCGTGGGAGATGCTGGAGCAGCTGGCACCCAGGCGCTGAGGGGGGGGGGGCGGCAGGGCTGCGCCCTGCACCCGCCGAGGCCGGAGCAACGGCAACGGCAACGGCTGAAGCAAAAGCGGGCGATCCGTGGGATGGCGGGATGGGTCCGGTTGCGGGGGACGCCGTGAATCCATCCATGGAGGCTTGGGCGCGCCATCCATGGCGCTTACACCCCCGCAACCGGAC
>NZ_JBBPFR010000040.1:0-16959 GCF_037969685.1 Stenotrophomonas sp. G106K1
GGCGGCATGGGCTGGCAGGACCGTTGGCGCCATGGATGGCGCCATCGAGCCCCCATGGATGGGTTTACGGCGTGTCCTGCCAGCCCATGCCGCCCCGCCATCCCGCAGGAAGCCGCTTTGGCTTTGGCCGTTGCTCCGGCTGTTGCCTCTGCGGGTGCCGGGCGCAGCCCGGCCGAACCCCTCAGTGCAGCAGCGCCGCTACGGCGGCGCGGAACACTGCCTGTGCCTGCCCCGATTCGGGCGTGTGGTGCAGCTGCCGCACCGCGCGTGCCAGTCGCGCTGCACCCACGAACCCGCAGCTGGCCTGCAACCGGTGCAGCTGGCTGCGCAGCTGGCGCTCGTCGTGCTGGTCCACGGCCTGTTCGACCGCGTCGCGCACGCCCGGCAGTTCGGCCAGGAACAGTTCGCGCAGGGCGATCAGGTGGTTGCGCTGGCCATTGAGCGCGGCCAAGGCGGCGGTTTCATCCCAGTCCTCCAGCGCCAGCTCGGCCGCCGCTGGCGGCACCGTGGAACCGGCGGGGCTGTTGACCAGCGCACGACGGACCGCCTTCAGCAGCTGGTCGCGGCCCAGCGGCTTGACCAGGGTGTCGCTGAAGCCGGCCTCGCGCAGGCGTGCATGAATGGCAGCATCGCCGTCGGCGGTATGCGCCAGCGCCGGGGTGTCCGGGTGCGAGCGGCGCAGCTGGTGCAACAGCTGGGCACCATTGCCATCGGGCAGGTTGACGTCGATCAGCCACAGATCGTGGGCACCGGGCTCGGCGCGCGCCAAAGCGCTGGCTAGTGAGTCGGCGGTATCCACATCCGCTGGTAACGTTTCCAACGCCGCTTTGAAAAAACCACGGCTGATGATGTCGTCCTCGACAAGCAGGAAGCGGGGTCGACTGGCCCGCGGGGTCATCTGCATCAGGGCTGCCTCCATGTCAGCTGGGGTCAATCATCAAGCACGGCGGCGGCGGGCGCAAGCGGCCAGCGGCCCCGCCGGTCAGGATCTGCGACAATACGGCCCCACTTTTGCCCGCAGCCTGTTGCCACGTGGCCCGATCCCGCTCCCGTATCGACCGTACTCCCTTCCAGACCGAGATCCTCGACCTCAGCCATGATGGCCGCGGTGTTGCCCGCCGTGAAGGCGAGGGCGGCAAGGTCACCTTCATCAGCGGCGCCCTGCCGGGCGAAGTGGTGATGGCCGAACAGACCGCCCGCAGCCGCCACTTCGATGAGGCGCGCACGGTGCAGGTGCTGCAGGCCTCGCCGCAGCGGGTGACCCCCAAGTGTCCGCATTTCGGCACCTGCGCCGGCTGCGTGCTGCAGCACCTGGATGAAGACCAGCAGATCGTCGCCAAGCAGCGCGTGCTGATGGACAACCTGGAGCGCATCGGCCATGTGAAGCCGGGCACCGTGCTGCTGCCGCTGGTCGGCGACAGCTGGGGCTACCGCCGCAAGGGCCGGTTCTCGGTGCGCCGGGTCGAGAAGAAGGACAAGACCCTGGTCGGCTTCCGCGAGCAGGACCCGCGCTTCGTCGCGGACCTGCAGCAGTGCCTGACCGTGATCCCGGAAATCGGCACCAAGGTGGAGGTGCTGTCGACCTTCATCGAATCCCTGGACGGCAAGCGCGACATCCCGCAGATCGAGTTCATCGCCGGTGACCAGGCCGTGGTGCTGACCGTGCGCCACCTGCAGCCGCTGAGTGATGCCGATCGTGCCGCCTGGGCAGCCTTCGGCCAACAGCACGGCTTTGTCATCTACCTGCAGTCGGGCGGCGTGGACACCGTGCAGCCGCTGGACGGGCAGGGCGTGGCGCTGTCGTTCCGGCTGGCGCCGTGGGATGTCGAACTGGCGTTTCGTCCGCTGGATTTCATCCAGGTCAATGCGAAGCTCAACGAGAAGATGATCGCCCACGCGCTGGACCTGCTTGAGCCGGGTGCCGACGAGCGCGTGCTGGACCTGTTCTGTGGCCTTGGCAACTTCACCCTGCCGCTGGCACGCAAGGTGCGCGAAGTGGTGGGCGTGGAAGGTGATGCCGGGCTGGTGGCGCGTGCGCGCGAGAACGCCGAGCGCAACGGGCTGGCCAACGCGCAGTTCTACAGCGCCGACCTCACCCAGGACCAGCGCAGCACGCCGTGGATGCGCCAGGGCTTCGACAAGCTGCTGCTGGATCCGCCGCGTTCGGGCGCCATCGAAGTGCTGCAGCAGCTGCCGTTGAAGCAGTTCAAGCGCATCGTCTATGTCAGCTGCCATCCGGGCTCGCTGGCCCGCGATGCCGGTTATCTGGTCAACGAACAGGGCTTCACCCTGGTCAGCGCCGGTGCGATGGACATGTTCCCGCATACCGCGCACGTGGAAAGCATCGCGGTGTTCGAAAAGCGTTGATGCCTGCGGCGCCGGGGGCTGCCCGGCGCCCTTGCTGCCTGCACGGAGGCAGCGGGGTCAGTCGCCCGGGGCGTTCTGCCACTGGCCGTCCACGCGCACGAAGGCCATGGACTGCTCGCCGCGCTCGTTGCCGTCGCCCGCGCGCACCGTGCATTCGATGACGGCCTTGTCGCTGGCGACGTCGCAACTCCTCACGTCCTGCACCTGCAGGGTACCGGCCGCCTGCTCGTAACGCGCACGCAGGGCGGGGTCGGCCTGCTGCTGCGCCTGTGCGGCGATCCGCTCCCGCAGCAGGGCCTGCACCCGATCCTTCGGCGGCGCCGGAACTGGGACATCGCGCTGGTCAGGCAGTGTCCACACGCCGCCCACCAGGGCCAGCCGCAGCAGTTGCGGTCGCGAATTGATGCCTGCGCTGGCGGTGGCGATGCAATCGACGGCGTCGCCGGCCTCGGCGGGTGCGCAGCTGTCCAGGGCTTGCAGGCGCGGCCGGAAGGTCTCGGCAACCAAGCGGCTGCTGTCGCTGGCGGGGCGATCGGCAATGGCCTGATCGAACATCCGGTCCATCGCGGCCTGTGCCTGCTGCAGCGATGGCATCGCCGTTGATGCGGCATTGGCGGCCACACACGGCAGCAGTGCCGACAGGGCAAGACAGCGACGAAGACGACGGGGTAGTGACATGAGCGACCATTCCTTGGTTGGGGCCGCGCAGTGTAGTCGTGCCTGTCGCCGCGCCGATAGGCAGCGTCTGGCGTGAGCCGCATACTGTGCCCATGGGCATTGAAATCGAACGCAAATTCCTCGTCACCCATGATGGGTGGCGCACCGCCGCGCACCGGGTCATCCCGATGGCGCAGGGCTACATCAACGATCTGGGCGCGCTCGACCGCGGCACCCAGAACGCCTCGGTGCGGGTCCGCATCGAAGGCGAGAAGGCCGCACTGAACCTGAAGTCGCGAACGCTGGGCCATACCCGGCAGGAGTTCGACTACCCGATTCCGGTGCAGGATGCGCGCGACCTGCTGGCGCTGTGCGTCGGCGGCCTGATCGACAAGCGCCGGCATCTGGTCGCGTACGCCGGCCTGACCTGGGAAGTGGACGAGTTCCTTGGTGACAACGCCGGCCTGGTGGTCGCCGAAGTCGAGCTCGACAGCGCTGACCAGGCCATTGACCTGCCGGACTGGGTCGGCGCCGAGGTCACCGATGATGCGCGCTACTACAACGTGGCGCTGGCCAATAATCCCTATTCACAGTGGTGAAATCCTGAGGCGGAGCGAACGGAATAGCGACTTGATTCCCTCCGTCCCCCTTTTTTCGGGGCGAGCAGGCCACATGTCGCAGGGATGAGAATCGACATCTACTCCGACGTGGTCTGCCCCTGGTGCTGGATCGGCAAGCATCGCTTCCAGCAGGGGGTGCAGTTGCTGGGTGCCGACGCGCCCGAACTCGAGATCCACTGGCAGCCGTTCCAGCTCGACCCGGATGCGGACGCCACCCCGGTGCCGCTGCGCGAGGCCTATGTGCGCAAGTTCGGCGGTGCCGAGCGCACCGAGCAGATTCTTGGCCAGACCCAGACCACCGCGCGGGCCGAGGGCCTGCCGATGGACTTCAGCCAGGGCCAGGTGCGGGTAACCACGCTGCCGGCGCATCGCCTGCTGTGGCTGGCGGGCCAGCACGGCGCGCAGGAGGTGGTCGGCGAGGCGCTGTTCCGCGCCCATTTCGAGCATGGGCGGAATCTGGCCGACCCGGCAGTGCTGGTCGAGGCTGGCGCTGCGGGTGGTCTGGCTGCAGATGAGATCCAGCAGATGCTGGCCGGCGATCGTGGCCTGGCCGAAGTGGAAGCGGGCCTGGCGCAGGCCCATGCACTGGGTATTTCCTCGGTGCCCACCTTCGTCATCGACGGCCGCTGGGCGGTTTCCGGCGCCCAGCCGCCGGAAGCCTTCGCCAACGCCCTGCGCCAGATTGCCGCCGAGCAGGCGGCGGGACAGGGCGCGCAGGGTGCTCCGGATGGCAGCGGCGACGCCTGCGGCGCGGACGGCTGCAAGGTCTGACCGGACCGCAAAAGGGGACGGAGGGGATTAAGTCGTATTCGGCACCAGTGGGTCGATTGCGCGTTAATCCCCTCCGTCCCCTTTTTTGACCACTGCGCCTGTTGGCCGGTTCTGCGACAATGCGGCACTGCGCCATGCGGGCGCCCGTTGTGGAGATCGACCATGCTGCTGATCGGCGTTGCCGGTACTGAACTGACCGCCCAGGAACGTGACTGGCTGCAGCACGACGCTGTGGCCGGGGTGGTGCTGTTCAAGCGCAACTTCGCTTCGCGGCAGCAGGTGACCGAACTGTCCGCGGCGATCCGTGCTGCCGCACCGCGTCCGCAGTTGATCTGCGTGGACCAGGAGGGGGGGCGCGTGCAGCGCTTCCGCGAGGGCTTCAGCGAGCTGCCGCCGCTGCAGGACATTGGGGTCCAGTACGCCAGGGACCCCGACGCTGCGCTTGCCTTGGCCGAGCAGCACGCCTGGTTGATGGCCAGTGAAGTGCGTGCCAGCGGTGTGGACCTGAGCTTCGCGCCGGTGGTCGACCTTGGCCGTGGCAATCGCGCCATCGGCAACCGTGCCTTCAGTGAAGACCCGCAGGTCGTGGCCGCGTTCACCGCCGCCTATGTGCGTGGCATGCACGCGGTCGGCATGGCCGCCACCCTCAAGCATTTCCCCGGCCATGGCACCGTGCTGGAAGACACCCATGTGGATACCGCGATCGATCCGCGTGCGCTGGATGAACTGCGCGCACAGGATCTGGTCCCGTTCGCGGCCGGTATCGCCGCCGGTGCCGATGCAGTGATGATGGCGCACGTGATCTATCCGCAGGTCGCACCGGAACCCGCTGGCTATTCGCCGCGCTGGATCCAGCAGATCCTGCGTGCCGAGCTCGGCTTCCGCGGCGTGGTGTTCTCCGATGACATCGGCATGGCCGCCTCGCACAGCGCCGGTGGCGTGCCGGCGCGCGTGCACGCGCACCTGGATGCCGGCTGCGATGTGGTGCTGGTCTGCCACCCGGAACTGGTCGATGAAGCCCTGCACGCGGTGCAGGGACGCTCCCTCAATACCGCTGCGCTGCTGGGCCTGCTCGGCCGCGGCGCGCTTGGCTGGGATGGCCTGCTGGCCGATGCCCGCCATGGCGACACCCAATCCCGTCTGCTTCAAACCCTTGGAAGAACCGTCTGATGCCGAACCTCACCATTTCCCAGGCCCTGGCCCAAGCTGACCTGCTGGTCGATCGTCCCACCATCGACAAGGCCATTGCCGGCATCGCCGACGCCATCGCGCGCGATTACCAGGGCGAGGTGCCGCTGTTCCTGTCGATCATGCACGGTGCGCTGCCGTTCGCAGGCCAGCTGGCACTGGAGCTGGGTGCGCGTGGCCAGGACGTGCAGTTCGATTACCTGCACGCCACCCGTTACCGTGGCGAGACCACCGGTGGCGACCTTGTGTGGAAGCACAAGCCGGCCACCGCGCTGTTCGGCCGTCGCGTGCTGCTGGTCGACGACATCCTCGACGAGGGTTACACCCTGCAGGGCGTACGCACCTGGTGCCTGGAGCAGGGCGCGACCGACGTGCGCATTGCCGCGATGACCGTGAAGAAGCACGACCGCGCGCTGCCGGACGTCACCGCCGACTACGCCGGTATCGAACTGCCGGATCGCTACGTGTTCGGTTTCGGCATGGACGTCAACGAAACCCTGCGCTGCGTGCCGGCCATCTACGCGATGAAGGAATAACAACGCGGCCGCCTGCGGCCTGCGTTTCCTGCCGCCGGCATCCTCGGGTGCCGGCGTTCTTTTTTCTCTGGAGTGCTTTTCATGCAACAGATCGCCCTGGCCGTGATTGGCGGCACCGGTGTCTACAACCTGGCCAAGCTTGACGACGTGCAGACCCACGAAGTCTCGACCCGTTTCGGACAGCCGTCCGGCCCGGTGCGGATCGGGACATTGCTCGGTCATCGCGTGGCTTTCCTGGCGCGCCACGGTGAAGGTCATTCGCTGCCGCCGCACAAGATCAACTACCGCGCCAACCTGGCCGCGCTGCAGCAGATCGGCGCGCAACGGGTGCTGGCACTGAATACCGTGGGCGGCATCGGTGACGATTTCGGTCCGCGCGTGCTGGCCTGTCCGGATCAGGTAATCGATTACACCTGGGGCCGGATCAGCACGATCTGCGAAGAAGAAGGCACCGACGTGGTGCACGTTGACTTCGGCCATCCGTACACGCCGATGCTGCGCAGCAAGATCCTGGCGGCGGCGAAGGTGACCGGTGTGAAGGTCCATGATGGCGGTTGCTACGGCGCAACGCAGGGCCCGCGACTGGAAACCATCGCCGAAATCGCGCGCATGCGCCGCGATGGCTGCGACCTGGTAGGCATGACCGGCATGCCCGAAGCGGCGCTGGCACGCGAGCTGGGGCTGGATTACGCCTGCCTGGCGATCATTGCCAACTGGGCCGCCGGGTGCGGCGACGGCGAGGAAATCACCATGGCCGAAGTGCTGGCCAATGTGCAGGCCGCCAGCAACGGACTTCCGGAACTGGTCGGCGAATTGGCGCGGGGGTGATTGTCTTCGCGTAACAAGCTTTGCATACTCAGCTTGTGCGCGGGTTCAGCGTACACCACCCATTCATTGCATAAGGTCACGCATCACCATGCCGAACGGTACCGTCAAGTGGTTCAACGACGCCAAGGGATTTGGCTTCATCTCGCCGGAGGACGGCAGCGCCGACGTCTTCGCGCACTTCTCCGCGATCAACTCCAAGGGCTTCCGCAGTCTGCAGGAAGGCCAGAAGGTCACCTACGACGTGACCCAGGGCCCGAAGGGCGCCCAGGCCTCGAACATCGTTCCGGCCGAGTGATCCACTCGATAGTGCGTTGAGAACCCCGCTTCGGCGGGGTTTTTTTTGCGGGCCGTGAAGATGCTCTTGCTGCGGGAGCGCCTGTCCTTGCGTGCGAATGTCCCCCGGCGCCGGCCTGCGGCCATCGCCTCCTCCTTTACTTCGCACGCAAGGACAGGCGCTCCCGTTGCGGAATCGCGCGCGCGCCAGCAGAGGCCATGAAAGCCGAGCGCCGCCAGCACTGTCGGCTCTCCTGCGAAGTAAGGCAGGAGGCCGCCGCGCAGAGGCTGCCGGGGGACATTCGCAGGAGAGCCTGCAGCGGTGGCGGAGCCCGATGCACAGCTTCTGCTGGGAAGGCAGCTGATGTACCGCCCCTGCGCCGATGGCACAATGCGGGCATGACGGAACGACTGCGCATCGCCGTAATTGGATACGGCACCGCTGGCCAGGCATTGGCCATCCTGCTCACCCGTGATGGCCACGAGGTGGAGATCTTCGAACGCGTGCCGACGCCAGGGCCGGTGGGCGCAGGGTTCCTGCTGCAGCCCAGCGGACTGCAGGTGTTGTGGCAGATGGGCCTGCTCGATGCGGTGCGTGGCTACGCCATGCCGGTGCGCCGGCTGTATGGCGATACCCCGTGCGAGCGCGCGGTGATGGACATGGGCTATGACGGCCTGGATGCGCGCCTGCATGGCCTGGGCATGCAGAGGGGCGCGTTGTTCTCGGTGTTGGACCAGGCGCGCGAAGGCGCCGGCGAGCTGCACGTCGGTACGACCATCGTCGAGGTCGACCACCAGCAGGGACGCTTGCGCGACAGCGACGGCCGCACGCATGGACCGTTCGACCTGGTGGTTGCCGCCGATGGCGCTGCGTCCACGCTGCGCAACGGCATCGAAGGCGGCGTGGCGCTGGACCGGGTGTACCCGTGGGGCGCGCTGTGGTGCCTGTTGCCGGCCGAAGACTGGCCGCACACGCAGCAGCTGCGGCAGCGTTACGTCGCCGCGCGCAAGATGATCGGCCTGCTGCCGGTCGGTACCCGTCCGGGTGACGATACGCCTCGCCTGAGCTTCTTCTGGAGCCTGCCGCGCGCGGATTTCGAGCGCTGGCAGGGCGACGGCATGGCGCCCTGGCTGGAAGAACTGCATGCGCTGTGGCCACAGGCGGGCGCGCGCTTCGCCCATCTGCAGGGCGCTGGGCAACTGGCGCGGGCGGTGTACCGCGATGCTGTGATGAAGCGTTGGCATCAGGGCCGGCTGGTCCTGGTCGGTGATGCGGCGCATGCGATGAGCCCGCAGCTGGGGCAGGGCGTGAACATGGCGCTGCTGGATGCGCTGGCACTGCGCGACGCGTTGCGCACCCATGGTGGCGGTGAACCGGCATTGCAGGCCTATCAGGCGCAACGGCGCGCGCACGTGGCGGTCTATCAGCGCTGGAGCCGCTGGCTGACGCCGCTGTTCCAGTCCGATCGCGATGCGTGGGCGAAGGCGCGCGACGTGCTGCTGGGGCCGATGGGACGACTGCCTGGCGGGCGCGGGCACATGCTGCGCGTGCTCAGCGGTACCCAGCACGGGTGGCTGGGCGCGTTGCCGCTCGATCCGGCATTCATCGAAGCGCTCGCCGCTGCGCCCTCGGCCGCACAGAACGTGGCAATTCCGGCCACTGCGTGAAGCCTTTCGTCAGGTCACTTAACGATTACCTCACCCCGTATATGCGACAAGAGATGAGCACGTGGCAGCCGCGTCGCCCGCTTTCCTTTTCGTGATCGATCATCGCGTGGCCCGGGTGGCGCCGCCGTCGCTGCCTGCTGCGGCCCGGATGCGCCGCACGATGCACGAGGAGGACGCCATGTTGTTCGCGGTCGAGAAGCTGGAATCGGAAATCTGCAAGCTGCGCGGTCTGCTGCGGATGCTGCACGAGGACCAGCCCGACGTACTGGAAGATGTGTTCGAGTTCCATGTCGGCAGTTTGATCAGCCACGCATCACCGGAAAACCACGACCATATCCGCGCCTGCGCCCACGAGATGCTGGTGGCGATACAGGCACTGCCGCGCCACGCAGACGAGGAAGCGCCGGATTTCAGCCAGATGCCCGGGATCGTCGCCCGCCCGTCGTAATGCAGGCCAGGCCTCGACGAATCAGCGAACCGGCAGCGGCACCACGCTGTCCTCCACACAGGCGAGCAGCTGTTCGCGCTGTGCCAGTACAGGCACGACACCGGCGGTGAATGCCGAGAACGCCGGCAGGATGGTGATGCCCTGGCGCAGCCAGAACGCGGGGAAGCGTCGACGCAGTGCCGGCAACGCAACCTGCGGGTGCACATGGCCCGCCAGCACGTGTGCGGAGGCATCGGCCAGCGGCTCGTGCCGCAGCAGGAACGGCCCCAAGCGCGCGTCGTCATGCATCTGCACCTGCAGCGCCGCCTTCGGCAGATCACGGTCGTGATTGCCACGCACCACGTGGATGTCCAGCGCGGCGTGTTGTTCGCGCCAACCGAGCCATTGCTGGTACCAGGCCGCGCGATGCGCCGGGCCATGCAGGACGTCGCCGAGAATCCATAGCTGTTGGCAGTGGTGGGCGGCCACCAGGTCCTGCAGGCGCTGCAGGTCATCGCCGGTACCGCCGGCCGGCAGGGCGATTCCCGCGCGGCGGAACACATCCGCCTTGCCCAGGTGCAGGTCGGCGATCAACAGCGTGCGACGCGCCGGCCACAGCAGCGCCCGACCGCCCAGCAGCAGCATCGACTCACCGCCCAGCTGCAGCGGCAGATCAGCGGCCATGACGGCGCTCCAGCTGCTGCGCCGCACGCTGCACGCGTGTGCGCCAGTCTTCATTGCTGAACTGCCCACGCAGACGTTCGGCCCACAACGGAAATGCCAGTGGGGTAAGTGACGATGGCTGCTGCAGCAACAACGAACGTGTGGCGATGCCGGCCAGCACCTGCTGCAGCCCGGGCAGATCCAGGCTGTCGTGCAGCACTTCATGCTCGGCCAGTGCCAACAGCAGATGCTCCGGGTCGTGCTCGCGCAGTACGTCATGCAGCAGGCCGGCGGAAGCCTGCAGCTCGCGCAGCGAGCGTGGCATGCCACCAGGCAGGCTGGGCACCAGCAGGCCGGCCACCCGCGCGATGCCGCGGAACTGACGGCGCGCCAACTCGCCCAGGTTCACCGCTTCGCGCAGGTCCTGCAGCAGGCCGTCAGCATCCAGCATCGCCCGCCAGTCCTGTTCCTGCAGTTCCACCGGCGTTGCCGGCGCCAGCACCAGGCCATGGTCGTTCACCGCATAGCCGATGCTGTTGCGCTGCCGCCGGGTGCAGCGCAGCGCCAGCAGCGCAGCCAGCGCTTCATGCACATGGCGGCCCGCAAAGGGATAGACGAACAGGAACTGGCCCTCGCGTCGGCGCACGTCTTCCACCAGCAGGTGGCCGGGCGATGGCGGCGCAGACAGCTGCGACTGCAACGCCAGCAGCGGCGCAAGCCAGCGCGACTCCACGCTCTGGTCGGCGCCTGACAGCACCATCTCCAGTTCGCGCCCCAGTGGCATCGACAACGGCAACTGCCCGCCCTGCCAGCGCGGCACCACGCCATCACCACCGCCGCGTGCCACGCGCACGAACGCGGTCATGTCGCGCAGCTGCACCAGCTCCAGCAGGCGTCCTGCAAACTGGAAGCGATCGCCCCGGCGCAGGCGACTGGCGAACTGCTCTTCCACCGCGCCCAGGCTGCCGCCACGCAGGAACTGCACGCGCACGCTGCCGTCGCTGCTGATGGTGCCGATCGACAGCCGATGGCGCAGCGCCTGGCGGCGATCGGGCATGCGGTAGATGCCATCGGCATCGCGTACCACCTTGTGGAACTCCGGATACCGGGACAGCGCACGTCCGCCCTGCACGATGAAATCGAGCACGGCATTCCATTGCGCGTCTTCCAGCGCGGCGAAGGCATGCGTGCCACGAACCTGTTGCAGCAGTGCATCGCCGTCGAAACCGCCAGCGAGTGCGCGGCTGACCGCATGCTGGGCCAATACATCCAGCGACAACGTGGGAGGACGTCGCGCTTCGATCACCCCGTCATGCAACGCGCGTCGGGCTGCCGCGTACTCGGCCAGTTCCAGCGCGTGGCTGGGAATGCACAGTATCTCGCCACTGGCACCGGGCCGATGGCGCGCACGCCCGGCCCGCTGGCGCAGGCGGGCCACGCCCTTTGGGCTGCCCAGCTGCAGCACCTGGTCCACTTCTGGAAAGTCCACGCCCAGATCCAGGCTGGACGTGGCCACCACGCACCGCAGCGTGCCTGCACGCAGTCCGTCTTCCACCTGCTGGCGCAGCGTGGGATCCAATGAGCCGTGGTGCAGGGCGAGCGTGCCGGCATCTTCCGGCCACACCGCCGCGAGGGCCTGGTGCCACAGTTCCGCCTGCGCACGTGTGTTGGTGAAGAGCAGGCTGCTGCGCGCGCGGAACACTGCATCGAGCACGCGCGGAAGCTGGGAAAGGCCTAGATGCCCGGCCCATGGAAAGCGTTCGCCGGGTTCGGGCAGCAGGCTGCGGATCGTCACCGGCCGCTGCCGTGCGCCCTCTACGATCGGTGCCTGTGGCTGGTGCGGCAGCAGTACGTCGCGTGCCTGCGGCAGGTTGCCCAAGGTGGCCGACAGCCCCCACAGCTGCATCGCAGGCGCAGCCGAACGCAGCAGCGCCAGGTTCAACTGCAGCAGCACGCCGCGCTTGTTGCCCAGCAGTTCGTGCCATTCATCCACCACCACGCAGCGCAGCTGGCGCATGCGCTCAACGGTGTCGGGATAGCTGAGCAACAGCGCCAGCGACTCCGGTGTGGTCACCAGCACGTCGATGCGACCTTCGCGCGCCAGGCGCCTGTCGCGGGTGCTGGCATCGCCGCTGCGCAGCCCCACGCGCCAGCCCAGGCCAAGGCCGTCGATCGGCGCCTGCAGCGCGCGTGCGGTATCGCTGGCCAGCGCCCGCAGCGGTGTCACCCACAGCACCTGCAGCGGACGTACCGCGCTGGCACGACGCGGTGCGGGGGGCGGGTCGAGCATCGCCTGCAGCAACGGGCCACCGAACATGGCAAGGGTCTTGCCGCTGCCGGTGGGCGTGTGCAGCAGGCCCGATTCGCCGGCCAGGTAGTGACGCCACATCGCGCGCTGGAAGGGCAGGGGACGCCAGCCGCGGCTGCCGAACCAGTCGTTCAGGCGCTGCAGCGCATCGCTGCGCTTCATCGCGCCAGCGCCTGCAACTGGGCCAGATGGTCAGCTTCGGCGGCAGGTTTGTCGTGGCGCCAGCGCAGGATGCGTGGAAAGCGCACGGCGATGCCGGACTTGTGGCGCGCGCTGCGGTTGACCGCTTCGAAGCCGAGTTCGAACACCTGCTCGGCATTGACGCTGCGTACCGGACCGAAGCGCTCGCGGGTATGCGCGCGGATCCAGCGGTCGAGGGCGAGGATTTCCTTGTCGTCCAGCCCGGAATAGGCCTTGGCCACTGGAACCAGCGTGTCGCCGTCCCATACCCCGAAGGTGTAATCGGTGTAGAGCGTGCTGCGCCGGCCATGACCCGCCTGTGCATACAGCAGTACGGCATCGATGGTGAGCGGCTCGACCTTCCACTTCCACCAGTCGCCACGACGACGCCCGGATTGGTAGATCGAATCGCGGCGCTTCAGCATCAGCCCTTCTACGCCGCGCTCGCGCGATGCTTCGCGTAGCTGCGTGGCATGCTGCCAATCGTCGGCGGGCACCTCGGGCGACAGCTGGATGCGCGGATCGCTGAGCGCGCCGACCACCTCGGCCAACTGCGCGCGACGTTGCTGCAGTGGCAGCGCACGCAGGTCTTCACCGTCGCGCTCAAGCAGATCGTAGGCGAGCACGCGCACCGGCGTGTTGCGCAGGGTGGCGGCGCCGGGTTTGCGGCGCTGGATGCGGGTCTGCAGCGCGGTGAATGCACGCGGAAGATTGTCAGCGTCGTCCCATGCCAGCAGCTCTCCATCCAGCACGCAGCCATCGGGCAGCAAGGCGGCGGCCTGTTCGATCTCCGGGAAGCGACCGTCCAGCCGTTCTTCGCCGCGCGACCACAACGCCACCTCACCCTGGCGCCGCAGCAGCTGCAGGCGGATGCCATCCCACTTCCATTCCAGCAGCCAGTTGCTGATCTCGCCCAGCCGCTCGGTGGGCTCACCTTCCAGCGGCGAGGCGAGAAAGAACGGGTAGGGCTGCTGGCGATCGGTAGGCAGTTCTTCTGCAGACAACAAAGTGGCCAGCAGGCCGGGGGAAGGTACCCAGTGGCCGAGCATGCGCTGGGCGATGCGGGCGATGTCGAGCCCGGACCACTCGGCCAATGCCTGCTGCACCACGCGCTGCGATACACCAACGCGCAGGGCACCGGTCAGCAGCTTGTTGAAGACCAGACGTTCGGCCGATGCAAGCTGTCGCCAGCCCTCGACTACAACGGCACGACGCGCGGGCTCTGGCTGGTTGGCGACGGCAAGCAGGTGCTGTTCGATCCAGTCGGCCAAGGGGCGATCCTCACCTTCGCTGGCAGGATCGTCCAGCAGCAGCGTGAGCGTCTCCGCAAGGTCGCCGACCTGCGCGTAGCTGTCCTCGACCAACCATGGCGGCAGGCCGGATTCTTCAGCGATCCACGCCCGCAGCTCGCCACTGCCTGCGATCTTGCGGTGCGCGCCGCCCACCTTGCCACCACTGAGCAGGTACAGCGCCCACGCCGCGTCGTGCGGTCGTGCATGCTGGAAGTAGTCGATCAATGCCGCGCGCTTGTCCAGCGTCGCGGTGCTGCGATCCAGCCGCTGGTACAGCGCGGCGAAGACCTTCATTCCTCGCCTCCGAAATCGGTGCGGAAGGCTTCGGCGGCAATGCCGCGTTCGCGCAGGTATGGAATAAGCGCATCGGTGTTGCCGTGGGTGGCAATGATCCTCTGCGCGCGGGTCTGCGTGATGGTCTGCAGCAGTGCTGGCCAATCGGCATGGTCGGAGATCACGAAGCCGCGGTCGACGTTGCGGCGGCGACGATTGCCGCGCAACTGCATCCAGCCCGAGGCGAAACCGAGCTGGTGGCGGCCGAACCGGCGCAGCCAGGGCGTGCCGGCGGCCGAGGGCGGTGCCAGGATCAGCTGGCCTGCGGCATCGGGCTGACGTCCCTGTTCGGCAACCGTGAGCGTTTCGAGCATCGGTACACCGGCCTGGCGATAGACGGCGACGCCGTTGGCGATGGCGCCATGCAGCCAGGCAGGCTGGTCATCCACTGCGCGCAGCTCGGCAAGCACACGTTGCGCCTTGCCCAGTGCATAACAGAGCAGTATGGCCGCCTCCCCACGCTGCGCACACTCGCGACGCCAGGCGGCGATCTCGGCCGCCACTGCGCGGGTATCCGGCCAGCGATAGATCGGCAGTGCAAAGGTTGCCTCGGTGATGAAGGTATCGCAGGGCACCACTTCGAACGGTGTGCAGGTGGGGTCGGGCTGGCGCTTGTAGTCGCCCGACGCGACCCAGACCTGCTCACCATCGTCGATGCGCACCTGCGACGAGCCGAGCACGTGGCCGGCCGGATGCAGCGATACCTGCACCCGGCCCAGCGCGAACGGCACGCCCTCGGCATGCGCGTGCAGTGGTACATCGCCCAGGCGCCAGCGCAGGATCGGCACGCTGCCGGTGCTGCAGTGGTATTCGCCCATGCCGGGTCGCGCATGGTCGCCATGGCCGTGGGTGATGACCGCGCGCGGTACCGGCCGCCAGGGATCGATATGGAAATCGCCTGCCGCGCAGTACAGCCCTTCCGGCCGCAGTACCACCAGATCGTCATTGCCTGCCATGCCATCACTGTGGCGCGGTGGTCGTGCACACCGCGAGAATCGGCCTGAACGCGGGGTTGCCGGACGATACGGCACAATCGGGCCGCACACCTCTTGCCGGCGGGGAAGGAACCGATGAGTGGACCGAGCTTCAACAGCAGCGCTGCCTACGAAACCCACGTGGTGCTCAACCAGCCGCCACCGTTCGCCGGTCGCCAGCTGTGGACCGACGACATCGCGCTGATGGAGGCCGTGCAGCGCGAGGGTGCGGCAGCGTTCGCGCCACGCCTGGCGGCGTATGGAGGGTTGGCCGGCGACGAGCTGTACCGCATCGGCTTCGACGCCAACCGCGATCGCCCGCGCTTGCGCACCCATGATGCGCAGGGCCATCGTATCGATACCGTGGAATTCCATCCGGCGTATCACCAGCTGATGCAGACGGCGAAGGAGCATGGCGTTGCAGGGCTGTCCTGGCACGAGCCACAGCCCGGCGCCCATGTTGCGCGCGCTGGGCTGAGCTACCTGCACCACCAGGCCGAGGCCGGCACCAGCTGCCCGTTGACCATGACCCACGCCGCGGTGGCCGTGCTGCGCGGGCAACCGCATCTGGCCGAGTGGTCGCGCAAGGCCGCCGCACCGGTATACGATCCGCGTGACGTGCCGGTGGCCGACAAGGCCGGGATCACCCTGGGCATGGGCATGACCGAGAAGCAGGGCGGCTCGGACGTGCGCGCCAACACCACCCGCGCCGAACCCATCGATGGCGAGCGCTATCGGCTGATCGGGCACAAGTGGTTCTTCTCCGCACCGATGTGCGATGGCTTTCTGGTACTGGCGCAGGCGCCGGCCGGATTGACCTGCCTGTTGATGCCACGGCGGCTGGCCGACGGCGATCGCAATGCGTTCCGCCTGATGCGCTTGAAGGACAAGCTGGGCGACTGGGCCAACGCCTCCAGTGAAGTGGAGTTCTGCGGTGCGCAGGCCTGGCGGGTGGGCGAGGAAGGGCGTGGCGTGGCCACCATCATCGGCATGGTGATGATGACCCGGCTGGACTGCATGCTGGGCGCTGCGGCGGAAATGCGCATGGCGCTGGCGCAGGCGCTGCATCACGCACGGCATCGGCGCACCTTTGGAAAGCCGCTGCTGGACCATCCGCTGATGGCCAACGTGCTGGCCGATCTGGCGCTGGAATCGGAAGCCGCTACGGTGCTGGCGATGCGTATCGCGCGCGCGGTCGATCACGCCGGCAGCGATCCGGTCGAGGCCGCGCTCGCGCGGCTGGGGACGGCATTGGGCAAGTACTGGATATGCAAGCGTGCGCCTGTGTTCGTCAACGAAGCACAGGAATGCCTGGGTGGTGCCGGCTACGTGGAGGAATCAATGTTGCCGCGGCTGTACCGGCAGGCGCCGTTGAATTCGATCTGGGAGGGCAGCGGCAACATCCAGTGCCTGGATGTTCTGCGCGCGTTGGCGCGCGAACCGGAGGTGCTGGCGGCACTGCACGGTGAACTGGAGGCGGTGGCCGACCGTGATGCGCGCTATGCGGCGGCGCTGCAGCATTGGCGAGATGCGGCGGCACCGGAGGAGGCACAGGCGCGGGTGTTCTGCGAACGAACTGCCTTGCTGCTGCAGGCGGCGTTGTTGCTGCGCGCACGCAGTCCGATGGCAGAAGCATTCATCCGCAGCCGGCTGCAGGGCGAACATGGGTTGGCATTCGGCACGCTGCCGGCCGGGGTGGATGTGGCGGGGATGCTGGCGCGCGCGCTGCCGTAGGTGACGGCCAACGGCGGAGCCCGTCGTGGTGGGCGCTGCTGGAGTGTGAGCAGCGCCGCGCGGGTGCGCTGCGCAGGGGGGCGCTGCAAGTACGTCCCTGTAAGCTCGGTCGCCGCATCCATGCGGCTCACGCCCCTGCG
>NZ_JBBPFR010000041.1:0-9905 GCF_037969685.1 Stenotrophomonas sp. G106K1
ACCCCGGACAGATCGCGCGCGTGCCAGCCGCGAAGAGGATACGGGGTAGAGCAGAAGCAGGAGCATCCACGCGTGGCGTGGATCTACCCGGAGCTGCTGTTGAGTCCGCCTTCAAGCGAGCCGAGCACCGCAGGTCCGGCGAGGGCGAAGAGGCGCGGGTGTCTGAGCGCAGCGAGTTCCCGCGCCGTCCCTCGACGGGCCGAGGAGCGCAGGGAACCGGTGCACAGCACCGGCTCGCGGCCGGCGGAGCGTTCCTTTTGGTTACTTTTCTTTTCGCGAAAAGAAAAGTAACGCCCGACCAAAAGTCAGTTGTACGCCAGGCCAGCGGCAAGGCAGAAATCAACCGAGCATCTCCAGCCCCCGCACTTCGGTGATACCCAGCCCCGGCACATCGCTGATGCTGATTTCCGACTCGTTGAAGCGCACGCCGCCGCTGACCGGATCGAACTGCCCCAGCGACGGGCCATCCAGGTCGACCTTGGTGATCACATCGCTCTTGGCTACCGCCAGATGTACTGCCGCCGCCACGCTGATGCTCGACTCGATCATGCAGCCGATCATGCACGGCACGCCGTAGATGCCGGCGATGTCGGCGATGCGGATGGCGTTGGACAGGCCGCCGGTCTTCATCAGCTTGATGTTGATGATGTCCGCCGCGCGCTGCTGGATCAGGTCCATCACCTGGCTGGGGCTGAACACGCTTTCGTCGGCCATTACCGGGGTGTTGACCCGGTCGGTTACGTACTTCAGGCCGCTGATGTCGGCGGCTTTCACCGGCTGCTCCAGCAGTTCCAGCACCACACCCGCATCTTCCAGCGTACGCATCGCATGCACGGCCTGCTTGGCGGTCCAGCCCTGGTTGGCGTCCAGGCGCAGCAGCGCTCGGCCTTCCACGGCGGCGTGAATTGCCTTGACCCGCTCGATGTCCACGCCGATATCCTTGCCGACCTTGATCTTCAGCGACTCGAAGCCGCGTTCGATCGCCGACAGCGAATCGGCCACCATCTTGTCGATGTAGTCCACGCTGATGGTGATGTCGGTGGTGATCACCGGGTCACCACCGCCCAGCATCTGGTACAGCGGTGCGCCATGCAGCTGCGCCCACAGATCGTAGAGCGCGATCTCCACCGCTGCCTTGGCGCTGGTGTTGCGCTCCATCGCGGTCTGCACCAGCGTGCACAGGCGGTTGAGATTGACCACCTCCTGGCCGATCAGGCGCGGGGCGATGAAGTGACGGATCGCTTCGATGATCGAGCCGTGCGTGTCACCGGTGATGACCGCGGTGGCCGGCGCCTCGCCGTAGCCGGTGTGGCCAGTGTCGGTGCGGATCAGCACCACCACGTCTTCCACGGTCTCCACGGTACGCAACGCGGTCTTGAACGGTGTTTTCAGCGGCACGCGCAGCATGCCCAGTTCGATGGCGGTGATCTTCATTCAGGGATTCTTGGCACGCAGGCGTTGGATGTTGGTGATGCGGTCGATGTAGCGGACGCTGTCGCTGGCCATCATCGGTTCCAGCGGCGTGACCGAAACACCATTGAGATGGGCCTGCACACGCTTGCCGTCGGCGTCGAACCAGCTGCCGCCCGCAGTATCGTGGATCACCCAGGTGCGGCCGTCGACGTGGCCGATGGCCATCATCACGTGGCCAGGGATGTAGACCAGATCGCCGACCTGCAGATCGGTGACGGCGCGGTCGCGCTCGGTCTTGCCGTCTTTGCTGGTGAACGGCAGGCGGTCCAGCGCGGGGCTGATCGCCTGTGCGCTGGTATTGCGCGGCAGCAGCACACCGAAGCTGCGGTAGATCTCCGATACGAATCCGCTGCAGTCGCGGGTGTCGTAGTCATGACCCCAGCCGTAGCGCTCGCCGAGGAACTTGAACGATTGCTGCAGCAGCAGGCGCGGGGTCAGCGGCAGGTAGTCGGCAGCGGTGTCCTGCGAGCGCGGCAGCAGCGCCGGTACCAGGCGCAGGCGGCCTTCGGCCTCGCGCACCGGCAGCTGCACCACCCACGAGGCGTGTGCCTGCTGGCCGTTCACCGGTTCGGCGGCGGGCCAGTCGGCCAACACCGGCAGGCGCACGCCCATGTCCAGCTGCAGGCGCGATACCTGCGGCTCTTCCGGTGTGTAGGCGGTGTGCGCGGTGGCACCGGTGACGATGCGGTACGGGCCCTTCGCGCCGTAGCCGAGCACCGTGGCCTTGTCACCGCTGGCCACGGCATCGGCTTCGATCCAAGCGCTGTAGCGCTCGCTGTGCACGAACAGCCAGCGGCCGTCGGCACTGCGGTGGACCACGGCGACCTTGTTACCAGGGAACAGTGCCGACTCCTGGAAGCGGTCGATGTCGGTGTCGCCGATCGTGCTGAAAACACGCTGGCGGGTCGGGAAGGTGCGCAGCGCGGCGCGCTTCACCACCAGCCCGTACGACGGTGCGACCTGCGCAGGAACCGCATCGAGGCCGAGGTTGGCTTCGATTGCGGCCCGCAGGCCGGGGGCGATGGCCTGGCCCTTCTCGTCATACAGCGCCCGCTTGGGCCAGCTCGAAAGCGCGCCGATGCTGTCGCGCACCTGCGCGGCGCTGAGCTGTGCGGGCAGCGTGGCGATGTCCTGGATGTGGTTGTCCTCGACGCGCATCCGCGCGTTCTGCGCATTGATCTGCGCGCGGTCCAGGATCGGTGCGTCGGCGTTGTCCAGGCGTGCCGCCCAGTAATCCGGGGTGAGGTAGGCCTCGTGCAGGCCGATCACGTAGGGCAGCGGTGCGCCGGGGTCGGGTGCAGGCGTGGCCGCCTGGGTAAAGGCCGGTACAGCCAGCAGGCCCAAGGCCAGCGCCAGGGTCAACCTGCGCGGCCAGTGCCGACGCGGTTCGCGGGAAGCCAGGATCATGCGCTGCACACCCTCCTCGAATGCCTTTTGGAATATTTATTCCTTTCGGCCGCGAAAGCAAGAATAAATTATTGACCGCCCCCCCGGCCCGTGTTACACAGCCGTTACCACCCGCGCTTGGGAAGTGTCGCTGTGGATCCTGCCGTTCGCAAACCGTCTCTGCCTGCCGCTGCCGGACTATGCGCCGCGCTGCTGCTGTGGGCGTGCTCGGCATCGGCTGCGGATCAGCGCAGTGCCATCGATCGTGAGCGGGAAACGCGGTTGATCGATCTGGTCGACAGCGGTCGTTTCAGGGATGTCATTGCGACGTTTGCCGCAGACGGCGTGCCTGCACTCGCCGACTTCCAGTACGAGCGCATGCGCCGCATCAAGCTGGATTTCAGCCTCGACGAAGCCGCTGCCAAGGCCGCCGTCCGCCGCTCGATTCCCGACCTGACCGACGAGGAGTTCGCGCGCTGGGACCAGCTGGGGCTGATCGAACACTACGATATCGACGGCACACGCTGGTACTTCAAGCGCGCACCGTCGAACCTGTTCCTGCTCAGCGACGAGGCGCGTGCGCGTCGTCGGGCAGATGCACCGATGCCACCGCCCGGCCCGAACGAAGTGCTCAATGCACATCATGCACGCGTGGTTGCTGCCGCCGAACAAAGCGGCACGGCATCCGTGCTGCCACAGCGCCTCGAATTCACCCAGTCGTTGACGGTCAAGGCCGACACCGTACCGGCTGGCGAAACCATTCGCGCATGGATTCCGTACCCGCGCGAGATTCCCGGCCAGCAGGAACGCGTGCAGTGGATTGCCAGTGCGCCGGGCAAGGTGCGCATCGCCCCGGCCAGCACGCAGCAGCGCACCGCCTATCTGGAAGCCAAGGCCGTGGCTGGCCAGCCGACGCACTTTGAAGTCCGCTATGCGGTGACGATCTTCGCGCGCCACACGGCAATCGACGCGACGAAGGTGCAGGCCACGCCGGATGATCCAGCATTGAAGCCCTATCTGGCCGAGCAGCTGCCGCACGTGCGCTTCACCCCAGCGTTGAAACTGTTCTCCGACCAGGTGCTGCAGGGCGAGACACGCCCGTATGAAGTGGTACGCAAGCTGTTCGCCGCGGTCGATCGCATTCCGTGGGCCGGTGCACGTGAGTACTCGACCCTCAGCAACATCAGCGACTACGCGTTGCGCGCCGGTCATGCCGATTGCGGGCAGCAGACCCTGTTGCTGATCGCCCTGCTGCGCATGAACGGCATTCCCACGCGTTGGCAGTCGGGCATGGTTTTTTCCGGCGATGGCAGCGGCTACAACAACCTGCACGACTGGGGCCAGGTCTATCTGGCGCCATATGGCTGGCTGCCGATGGATGTGACCACCGGTGCCCTGGCCAGCGACGCGCCCGCGCTGCGTGATTTCTACCTGGGTGGCCTCGATGGCTACCGCATCGCTTTCAACGACGATTTCGGCCAGGGCTTCGTGCCGGCCAAACAGCACTACCGCTCGGAAACGGTCGACTCGCAGCGTGGCGAGGCCGAGTGGGCAGGCGGCAACCTGTACTTCGACCAATGGAGCTACGACTTCCAGTGGCGGGTACTGCCAGCCGGGCAACGCTAGCGCGAAACACCACCCTCACCACCATTCAATTCTTGCAGGAGAGAGCAGGGGATGAAGGCTTACAACATCAAGCGGGCGGCCTTGTGCGTCGCCCTCGGGACGTGTCTGGGCATCATGCTGCCCACCACAGCCATGGCCCAGAATGTGTCGGGCGCCGTCGCCGGCCGCGCGACCGCGGGCGATCAGATCACCGTCGTCAATGCCGGCACCGGTCTGACCCGGACGGTCACCGTCGGTGCCGATGGCAGCTACCGCCTCGGCCAGCTGCCGGTGGGTGACTACCGGCTGCAGCTCAGCCGCGATGGACAGACGCTGGGCGAGCAGGTGGCGGTCAGCGTCGCTGTCGGTGGCACCACGACCGTCAACCTGGCCAGTGGTGGCGGCGTCACCAACCTCGATGCACTGCAGGTGGTCGGTACGCGCGTGATCAACCGGGTGGACGTCTATTCCACCGAGACCTCATTCAACATCAACCGGCAGGAGATTTCACGGCTGCCGGTGGCACAGGATCTGTCCGCTGTCGCGCTGATGGCGCCGGGCGTGGTCGGCGGCAACTCCTCGTTCGGCGGCCTGTCCTTCGCTGGTTCCTCGGTGGCCGAGAACGCCGTCTTCATCAACGGCCTCAACGTCACCGACATGTACACGCGTCGCGGCTTCAGCACGGCCCCGTTCGCGTTCTTCAATGAATTCCAGGTCAAGACCGGCGGCTACTCGGTCGAGTTCGGTCGTTCCACTGGCGGCGTGATCAATGCGGTCACCCGCTCGGGCAGCAACGAGTTCAAGGGCGGCGTGGAAGTCACTGCCGAGCCCAGCGCGGGGCGCTCCAGCGGCGGCGACCACTTCCATCGCGACGGTACGCCGCATTCCTACGGCAGCCGCGACAACAACTCGTTCCTGAAAACCAACGTCTGGGGCTCTGGGCCGATCATCAAGGACAAGCTGTTCCTGTTCGCCATGTACGAGGACCGCAACGACCGCGGCCACAACACCTCGTCCGATGGCAGCACCTGGTTCAAGAACAAGTCCGGCAATGGGTTCTGGGGCACCAAGCTGGACTGGAACATCAATGACAACCACAGTCTGGCGCTGCTGGCATTCTCCGATGAGGGCGATGTCACCAACGCCTCCTATGCCTACGACTGGGATGACAACCGCCTCGGCGACTGGGGCGGTGACTCGATCACCGAAACCGGCGGCAAGAACTGGTCAGCCACCTACACCGGCCACTTCGGACAGAACTTCACCGCCCGCGCGATGGTCGGCCAGAACAACCAGCGCGCGTTCACCAACTCGTCGCTGGACCAGGCCTGCAGCCCGGTGTTCACCGACAGCACCTATGGCACCCGTCTGTCCAAGCTGCAGGGCCTGCGCGCCGGCTGCCATCCGACCGGCGCGGCCGTGGCCGAACGTGATGACACGCGCGACGTGGCGCGCCTGGACTTCGAATGGCAGCTGGGGGATCACCTGCTGCGCTTCGGCGTCGACCGCGAGCTGATGACCACCGACCAGACCACCCGCTATCCCGGGCCGACCGCCTTGAGCTACACCGCGTACGTGGCGCGTCCCGGGGATGAAGTGTGGGATGGCGCCAATGCCTACGTGCCGGCCGGTGTCACCGAGATGGTGCGCGCGCGCAACCGGCAATCCGGCGGCAAGTTCGAGACCGAAGCCAATGCCTTCTACCTGGAAGACATCTGGAACATCACCCCCAACCTGATGCTGAACCTGGGCGTGCGCTGGGACCGCTTCGAAAACCGCACCGCCGCCGGCAAGGCGTTCATCAAGATGGATGATCTGATCGCGCCGCGCGTGGGCTTCTCGTGGGACATGAAGGGCGATGGCAGCACCAAGCTGTTCGGCAACGCGGGCCGTTATTACCTGCCGGTGACCAACAACATCAACGTCAACTTCGCCGGCGGCCTGACCGACGAGTACAGCTACTATGTGCTTGAGGGTTGGGAACGGAAGACCTCGCCCACCGGTTCGGCGTACATGGCGCCGGTCATCGGCCAGCAGATCGGGCCGACCGACACCCGCATGAACACCGGGGGTGCCGACCTGCGGCAAAGCGTGGACAAGGACCTGAAGGCGGTCTACCAGGACGAGTACATCCTCGGTTTCCAGAACATGATCAACCAGGCCTGGTCGTGGGGCGTCAATGCCACCTACCGGCGCATGACCCGCGCACTGGATGACATCCGCATCAACTACACCCCCTGCGGACCGACGCCGAGCACGTTGTGGCCGATCGCAAACCCGGGCGAGAGCCTGACCATCTGGGGCGACAAGAGCATCGGCTGCGCCAACGAAGGCTGGATCACCATCGATACCGCCAACAGCGGCTATCGCAAGGGTGGCAGCGGCGAGGTGATTGGCTATTCCAAGCCGAAGCGTACCTACAAGGCGCTGGAATTCCAGATCGACCGCGCGTGGGACGAGAAGTGGATGCTCAACGCGTCCTACCTGTGGTCCAAGAGCGAGGGCAACTTCGAAGGCCCGGTGAACTCCGATACCAACTACGGTGATACCGGCATGGTCCAGTTCTGGGATCACCCGGCCACCAACGAACGTTATGGCGTGCTGTTCAACGACTTCCGTCACCAGTTCAAGCTGCGTGCTGCGTATGCACTGAACAAGCAGTGGTCGTTCGGCACCACGTTGCAGGTGCAGTCCGGCGGCCCGATCACCGCCTATGGCGTGATGTGGCCGAACGATTCGATCGCCGGTGGCAGCACGTCCAGTGAAGGCAGTGGTGGTGGCACCGGCTGGCTGTGCGTGGCCAACTGCTCCGGCCCGTATGACAAGCGTCAGTTCGAATACAGCCCGCGTGGTGCCTTCGGTCGCCTGCCGTGGACCTGGACCATGGGGGCGAACGTGACCTGGCGCCTGCCGGTGGAGGGCATCGACCTGAGTGCCCGGCTGTCGGTGTACAACATCTTCAACAACCAGAAGACCATCAACGTGCATCAGCGTTACGAAGCGCAGCCTGGCCAGTACCGCGAGAACACCTTCGCCACCGGTACCCGTTGGCAGGCCCCGCGCTACACCCAGCTGGTGGTGACCTGGAACTTCTGATCGACGAGGATGCGCAGTGCCGGGCGTTGCCCGGCGCTGCCGATGGAGACCGGCCGTGTATCGCCTGCTGACCTTCGCCGCGCTGCTTGCCGCCGCCCCTGCACAGGCAGTGGACAGCGCACGCCTGGATGCCGACATCGCCTTCGTGGACCAGCACGAGCACCTGCCGGGGGTGGCGATGGCGGTGGTCGAGGATGGCCAGGTGGTCTATCGCCATACCGATGGTGTACGCGGTGACGGCGGCCGCATCGACGAGGACACGCTGTTCAAGATCGCCTCCAACAGCAAGGCGATGACCGCCGCGCTGCTGGCCACGCTGGTGGAGCAGGGCAAGCTGCGCTGGGACGATCCGGTGCAGCGCCATCTGCCGGCGTTCCGCATGCATGACCCGTGGGTGGGCGAACAACTGCAGGTACGCGATCTGCTGATCCACAACAGTGGCCTCGGCCTGGGTGCCGGTGACCTGATGCTGTGGCCTGAGCCCAATGCCTTCACCCGCAGCGATGTCATCGCCGGGCTGGCATACCTGAAGCCGGTCACCAGTTTCCGCAGCGGCTACGCCTACGACAACCTGATGTACGTCGTTGCCGGTGAGGTGGCTGCGGCCGCCGGTGGCAAGCCCTATGACCAACTGATGCGCGAGCGGGTGTTTGAACCGCTGGGGATGACCCGTTGCCAGGTGGGCGCATGGTCGGTGAAGCAGGTCGGCAATGTCGCCCAACCGCATGTGCGGCGCGACGGCCGCAACGTGGTGGTCGCTGGTGATGGAGCGCTCAGCCCCGATCTGACGTCGATGGCGGCCGGTGGCATCCGCTGTTCGCTGCGCGACATGACGCGCTGGATGCAGGTGCTGCTGGACCCGGCGCTGGCGCCGGCGTGGTTGGGCGCCGAGCAACGCCGCATGCTGTGGACGCTGCACATGCCGATGCCGTTGGGCGAACGCCAACGCGACTGGGACAACGCCCGTTTCTACGGTTATGGTCTGGGCTGGCGGGTGTCGGACATGGACGGGCACTGGAAAGTCGCGCACACCGGCACGCTGTCGGGCATGTATTCCTCGCTGGCGCTGCTGCCGGATCGCAAGGTCGGTGTGGTGATGCTGATCAACGGCGAGGCCGAAGACGCGCGTACCGCGCTGATGCAGTCGACGCTGAAACAGTTCACCGCGCCGGAAGACGCGCAACATGTGGGGTACTACCTGGCCGAGCTGGCAGCCGATCGGGCCGCGCGTGCCGCCACGGGGAGTCGTGCTCCCTCTACCAAGGGCGCGCAACCGGCCGCCGTCACCGATCTTCAGCGCTGGCAGGGACGCTACCGCGATCCCTGGCTGGGTGCGGCCTCGCTGTGCCCCACCGCGAACGGCCTGCGCTTCAGTGTCGACAAATCGCCCACGCTGCAGGCAACGGTGCAGCAGCTGCAGGGGCGCTGGCTGTTGCAGTGGGATACGCTGGAACCCTCGGCGCAGGCGTGGCTGAATCCCGGCGCAGACACGCCGACGCTGGAGCTGCGCGCCATCGATCCGGAGATCGACTTCAGCTATGACTTCCAGGACCTGCATTTCACTCGTACTGGCGATTGCCCTGGCATCGGCGGCCCACGCCGCTGAGCCACCGCGCATTTCGCCCGCCACTGACGCCACTGCGACAGGGCTGGTGGAGATCCGTACGCTGTCGCCGCGCATCGAGATGGACATCCGCTATGCCGGTGCCAACAACTTCACCGCTGCGCCCGTGCCCGGTTATGAGGCGCCTGCATGCTATCTGCTGGCGCCGGTGGCAAAGGCGTTGGCCGATGTGGAGGCGGACCTGCGCACGCAGGGTTTCGCGTTGCGCCTCTACGACTGCTACCGCCCGGTGCGCGCGGTGCAGGCGTTCATGGCCTGGGTGAACGATCCGCAGGAACAGTCGCGCAAGGCCCTGCAGTATCCGGATCTGGACAAGCCGCAGCTGCTGAGCGACGGCTACATCGCCGAGCGTTCCGGCCACAGCCGCGGTGCCACCGTGGATCTGGGTCTGCTGGATTGTCGCAGTGGTCATTGCACGCCGATGGACATGGGCACCGACTTCGATTTCTTCGGCCCACGCGCGCATACGCAGACGCCGGGGTTGAGTGATGCACAGAACGCCAACCGCAAGCAGCTGGTGCAGGCGATGGCACGGCGTGGTTTCACCAACTATGCGCAGGAGTGGTGGCACTACACGATGCAACCCGAGCCGGATGCCGATACCCCTTACACTGGCCGCCTTCTCCTGCGTCCCCGCCCGATGAACCTTCCCCTGCATTTCGGCCTGCTCGGTACGCTCGAAGCGGGCCTCATCGCCCTGCTGGTCGGCCTGCTGGTGTAT
>NZ_JBBPFR010000042.1:0-9065 GCF_037969685.1 Stenotrophomonas sp. G106K1
ATCCGTGCCCGGCTGCTTTCAGGCCAAGCTGTGTGGTGATGCGTGCCAGCAGCGCGTCCTGGTCATCGTCGCTCTGCAGCAGCGGGCGCAGCGGCACGCCGAATTCGCCGAACAGGCACAGCCGCAGGTCGCCCTTGGCGGTCACCCGCAGGCGGTTGCAGCCCTTGCAGAAGTCACGCGAGTACGGTGCGATGATGCCCACCGTGCCGCGATGCTGCGGATGACTGAACTCACGCGCCGGGCCAGCATCGGCCGCGCGCGGGCGCTCGTGCCAACCGGCGGCCAGCAGCTGCTCGATCACCACATCGGCACGCAGGTGGTGCCGCTGGAAATAGGCTTCGTTGTCGCCGGTGCGCATCAGTTCGATGAAGCGCACGCTGAAGGGACGGTCGCGCAGGAACTCCATCCACTGCGGCAGCTCGTCGTCATTCAGGCCGCGCAGCAGCACCGCGTTGAGCTTGATGGCCGGCAGGCCCAGTGCCTGCGCCATCGCCAGCCCCTGCTGGATTTCCGGCAGGCGGTCGTGGCCGGTGATGGTGCTGAAGCGCTCGCGCTGCAGGCTGTCCATGCTCACGTTCAGCGCGGTCAGGCCGGCCCGGTGCCAGCCCGGCAGGCGCCGCGGCAGCAGCGTGCCATTGGTGGTGATGGCCACCTTGCGGATGCCCGGCACGGCTGCCACCGTGGCGATGATCTCATCCAGGTCCTTGCGCAGGCTGGGCTCACCACCGGTAAGACGGATCTTGGTCATCCCCAGCATGGCAAACGCGCGCACCAGGCGCGCGATCTCGTCCACCGCCAGGAAGCGCGGGCGGCCATCGCCCTGGTAGCCATCGGGCAGGCAGTAACTGCAACGGAAGTTGCAGGCCTCGGTGAGCGACAAGCGTAGGTAGGGAAAGCTGCGCCCGAATCCGTCGGTGAGTCGACGCGCAGGCTGCGTCGACCCGGTAGGGGGCGGCGCTTCTGGTACCCGGATGAGCTGGCCTGACATGTTTCCTCCTTCCGACGGTACGTCGGCACTGCTATTGCGTTACTGCGGAATGACCACGCGCACGGGGATCGACTTCGCAGCCGGGGTTCCGCTGATGCGGTCGAAGTAGTCCAGCGGCAACAGCGGATTGAGCTCAGGGTAGTAGCCCGCCACGGCACCTCGTGGCATCGGATAGTCAAGCACGGTGAGGCCGTCAACTCGGCGGAGCACGCCGTCGCTGGAGATCGTTTCCAGGCTGACCTGCCCTTCCTTGCTGATTCCGCGTGCCACGCGATCTTCCAGGTTCATGAAGAGGATCATGCGATCGTTGTATACGCCACGATAGCGGTCGTTGTAGCTGTAGATCGTGGTGTTGTACTGATCATGGGAGCGCACCGTCGCCAGCCTCAGCATGGTTGGGTCCTCGACCACATCGTTCACTTCCAGCCCAGGAAACACCAGGATGTTGGCCTTGCCGTTGGGTGTCGGCCACTCGCGACGGCGTGGCGGAATGTCCAGGTGGAATCCATGCAGCGCTTGTATCCGTTCATTGAAACCTGCATAGATCTCTGGATAGACCGCCGCGATCAGGTTGCGGACGTGGTCATAGTCGTACATGCAGGCGGCCCAATCGACCTTGCTGTCCGGCAGTGCTGCCATCGCCATGCGGCATACGATCTCCACCTCCGGCAGCACATGCTCGCTCACCGGCTGCAGGACGCCCCGCGAGGCGGTCACATTCGACATCGCATCCTCGATGGTGACGAACTGCTCACCCAGCGGCGTATGGATCCACTCCGACCGCGCCACCACCGGAAGGATCAGTGCCTCCTTCCCATGCACCAGGTGGCCACGGTTGAGTTTGGTTGCAATGCCTACAGTGAGCTCGAGATTACGCATGGCCCGGTACGACACTTCAGTGTCGGGCACGGCGTGGATGAAGTTGCCACCCATCCCAATGAAGACCTTGGCGGTTCCCGCCAGCATCGCTTCAAGTGACTCCACAACATGGTGTCCATGCTCTCGCGGCGGCTCAAAGCCGAATACTTCGTGTACCCGGTCGAGGTAGCGCTGCGTCGGCTTTTCGTCAATGCCGACAGTGCGGTCGCCCTGCACGTTGGAATGCCCACGGATGGGCGCGATACCTGCGCCCGGCTTTCCAAAGTTGCCACGCAGCATCAGCAGGTTCGCCACCTGCTGCAGCAGGCGCGAGCCTTGCTGGTGCTGGGTCAGGCCCATTCCGTAACAGATGATGGTCGCGCGGGAGCGCACGTATATCTCAGCGCAGCGCAGGATCTGCTCCTTCTTGATCCCGGATACCCGCACGATCTCGTCCCAGTCCTGCGTCATCACCTCCTCACGCAACGCATCCAGCCCGACCGTGTGCTCGGCCAGGAACTCGTGGTCGAGCACCGTCTCGCCACCGGCCTCCCGCTCGAACATGGCTTTCATCATGCCCTTGATCAGGGCCAAGTCACCACCAATCCGGATGTGAACGAACTCGCTGGAAATCTCGGTGGAACCGAACGTCGCCATCTGCACGACGTCCTGCGGCTCCGCAAAGCGGATCAGGGCGCGCTCGGGCATCGGGTTGACCGCGACGATCGGAACCTTGCGCTTTCGCGCTTCCACCAGATTGGTCATCATTCGCGGCGAGTTCGTGCCCGTGTTCTGCCCGATGACGAAGATGGCCTCCGCGTGCTCGAAGTCGTCGAGTACGATGGTGCCCTTGCCGATGCCGATTGCCGGCGGCAGACCGCGGCTGGTTGGCTCGTGGCACATGTTGGAGCAGTCCGGGAAGTTGTTGGTCCCGAACTCGCGCACGAATATGGAATACAGAAACGCAGCTTCGTTGGGCGTGCGTCCAGATGTGTAGAACTCCGCCTCATGCGGGCTCGACAAAGAGCTCAGGTGACGACCAATCGTCGCAAAAGCATCATCCCAGCTACATGGAACATAGTGATCGGTCGCTGCGTCATAGCGCATCGGCTCGGTCAGCCGGCCCTGCATTTCCAGCCAGTAATCGGATTGCGCCATCAGCTCCTGCACCGTGTGCTGCGCGAAGAACTCGCGAGTCGCACGATGCTTGGTCGCCTCCCATGCCAACGCCTTGGCCCCGTTCTCGCAGAACTCAAGCTTCTTGGTGTGATCCGCATCCGGGAACGCACAGCTGGGGCATTTGAATCCACCCGGCTGGTTCATCGACAGAAGGGCCTTGGAGCCCTTGGTAATGACGCTTTGCTGCATCAGAACCTTGGCTGTCGCACCTGCGGCCCCCCAGCCACCGGCGGGATGATCGTAGGCCTTGTAACGAGGGATCTTCTGCTCTGGCATGACAGGTACTCGCGGCATATGTTTTGGAGTGTGCAAAGTTAAGCACGCAACGGTTTCCGCAGCTACGGACAGTATGTCCAGCCCTGATGGACAGCCCTTCCAGGCTGCACGCGGCTGCGGTGCAGTGGCACGAAAAATCCCATCGATGTTGCGAAGCCTGATGCCTCGTTGGGACGTCATGCGCAATCATCACGTACATTTCACGCTCGTCCGGAATGTCGCAGAACCGCTTCCAAATCAGTCAGAACCGGCGCTGCGCGCTCCCGGCTGTAACGCCCCAGTGGTCTGTCCGGACCCAAGCTGTCCATTCATTTCCGCCAAACTGTCCATGCACGCACATTCGCTGGTTCTGGCCGTGGTGGCGCACGCGTCCTGGGATAATCTCCCGGTATCGAAATCTACTCGCATGCCGTCTTGCCCCGCCCTTCCCGCGGGCCCGATCGCCTAGCGCCTAGCTAGCTAGAACGCCCTCACCCACAACTCGCCAGGCCACTTCTTTATGTTTGAGCCCAGCCCAGTCCCTGCGGGAGATACCGAAGGCGTCGCGCGCCGGCACACCATCCAGTGGCGGGATGATGTGCGTCGTTCGATCATGGACAGCGTCGCTGAAGAAGTCCCCGTGGCGATGCTGTACAACGACATTGCGTTCTCGGTGATGATGGCGAGCCCGGCGGACCTGGAAGACTTCGCGTTCGGCTTTTCGCTGACAGAAGGACTGATCAATCACCCCGGCCAACTGCTTGGCGTGGACATCCAGCCGCGCCTGGAAGGCATCGAACTGGCCATGGCCGTAGCCAGCGACGCGCCGGTCCTCGCTGCAAACGCAAGCAACGCGCGCAACCTGCCCGGCCGCAGTGGTTGCGGCATCTGTGGGGCCAGCCAACTGGAGCAGGTCATCCGCACGCCAACACCGCTTGACCATCCCGCAACATGTTCCGCAGCCTCGGTGCGGTTAGCACTGGCCTCACTGAAGCAAAGCCAGCCGATGAACGCTGCGGCTGGTTCGACTCATGCGGCGGCCTGGGCAGACCCATGTGGCCGCATTCTCCAGGTGCGCGAGGATGTGGGCCGGCACAACGCGTTGGACAAGTTGATCGGCTCCCTCGCGCGACGATCGATGTCGACAAGGGCCGGTGTTCTGGTGCTGTCCAGCCGCGCCAGCTATGAAATGGTCAGCAAGGCAGCGTTCGCAGGAATGGCAATCGTCGCTGCAGTTTCAGCACCGACCGCGTTGGCCATCGACTTGGCCAAGGCAGCGGGCATCTGCCTGGTTGGCTTTGCGCGTCAGGATGGTTTCAACGTGTACTCCCACCCTCACCGCCTGTTGGAACTGGACTCCATTGCACTTGCCAACGCATGAGCGCCGGAACCAGCGGGATTTTCGATCATGCTGACGAAACTGAGGAAGTCACGATGGCTCCCGAGTGCTTTGATCTCTACACAAACCCGGCCCGTCCCACCTTGGCACTGTACGTGCGCAAGGGTGCCGGCCTTCCGGACTTTGCCGATCCGTCGAGTTGGTCGATCGAGGGTGAAATCTGGTCTAACGAAATTCCTCCAGATGTACTGAAGACCCTGGAAACCAATGGGCACGTTTTCCAGGAACTGGGCGTCTGAACGAATGGGCCTCCGCACAGGGCCCGGACCTTCCGCCGTGCCTGGGTGCGGGAGCGCTCCTGCCGTTGGCTGCAGCACTCCAGACTGGACGCACTGTGCACCCCACCGTTCGCGGTGAGCTACTACCAGGCAGTGACGTATTGCCTCATATCCCAGATCCATCGAACCCTCGAGACATCTATGGACGCACTCATCCTGTCGCGGATCCAATTCGGTTTCCTAATCAGCTTCCACGTGTTGTTTCCGGCGTTCACCATCGGCCTGGCGAGCTGGCTGGGCTTCGTGGAGTGGCGGTGGTTACGAACCCGGAACCCTGTCTGGCGTGAGCTCTTCTTCTTCTGGCAGAAGATCTTCGCGGTCTCCTTCGGCATGGGAGTGGTCAGTGGCATCGTCATGGCCTTCCAGTTCGGTACGAACTGGCCACGCTTGAGTCAGATCGCGGGAACGGTAATCGGTCCGCTGCTGACCTACGAGGTTCTGACCGCCTTCTTCCTGGAGGCGAGCTTCCTTGGCGTCATGATGTTCGGTTGGGGCCGGGTCTCGCCGCGTCTGCACTTTCTGTCCACCTGCATGGTCGCGCTTGGAACGCTCTTCTCGACGTTCTGGATCTTGGCTTCCAATAGCTGGCTGCACACGCCTGCCGGCTACGAAATGGTCAATGGCGTCGTGCATCCAGTGAACTGGGCGGAGGTGGTATTCAATCCCTCGTTCCCGTTCCGCCTAGCGCACATGGCGCTGGGCTCCTTCATCACCACCTGCTTTGTCATTGGCGGCGTTGGTGCTTGGTACCTTCGACGCAAGGAGCACGCCGAAGCCGGTCAGAAGATGCTGAAGGCCGCTGTAATCTTCGCCGCACTCATTGTCCCCATCCAGATCTTCGTCGGCGACATGCATGGCCTCAACACCCTCAAGCACCAACCAATGAAGATTGCTGCCGTTGAGGCCCACTGGCACCAGGGCAAGCCCGGCGAGGGCGTGCCGCTAGTGGTCTTCGCCGTTCCCAACGAACAGCAGGAGCGGAACGACCTGGAGATCGCCATTCCGCGGGTGGGCAGCCTCATCCTGACGCATTCGCTCGACGGCACCTTTGCGCCGTTGACGTCGGTGCCTGCCAGTGATCGGCCGCCAGTGCTTCCGGTCTTCTTTGCATTCCGGATCATGGTCGGACTGGGTAGCCTGATGTTACTGGTGGCCTGGCTCTCAGCACTTGCCCTGGTCCGCAGGAAGCTATTCGGGTCACCATTGCTGTTGCGCGTATGGAACTGGATGCTCCCGAGCGGCTTCATCGCCCTGGTTGCAGGCTGGTTCGTCACTGAGATGGGACGCCAGCCTTGGATTGTCTATGGCGTGCTGCGTACCGCCGATGCGGTGGGACCACAAACTGCCTGGATGACCGCGCTTTCGCTGGCGGTCTACATCGCGGGTTATGCGTTCGTCTTCGGCTGGGGGATCTGGTATCTGGTCAAGATCCTGCGACATGGCCCGCTTGTGCATGATGCTGGTCCATCGATCGAGGGCGGCGACCGCACTCCGGCACGCCCGATCTCCGCCGCCGATCAATCTCTCTGAGGAGCACTGACATGGACTCGATCACGTGGTTGCCCGTTGCATGGTTCGGTGTCATCAGCTTTGGTGTTCTGATGTATGTCGTCTTGGATGGCTTTGTGCTGGGTATCGGTATTCTGGCGCCGTTCGCCGAGGACGAAGGGCAGCTGGACGTCATGATGAACACCGCCGCCCCGATCTGGGACGGCAATGAAACCTGGCTGGTGTTGGGCGGTGCTGGATTGCTGGCGGCGTTCCCCAAGGCCTACTCCGTGCTGCTTTCGGCGCTTTACCTGCCCGTGCTGTTGCTTCTCGTATCACTGGTGTTCCGAGGGGTTGCCTTTGAGTTCCGGTTCAAGGCTCATCGTTCGAAGCGCCTCTGGAGCGTTGCCTTCGGACTCGGCTCATTGTTGGCAGCGTTCTCGCAGGGTGTGATCTTGGGCACAGTGGTGCAAGGCGTGCCGGTGGTTAATGACGCATACGTCGGGGGCCCCTTCCTGTGGTTCAGTCCCTTTGCCATGCTCACCGGCGCCGCGCTGGTGGCTGGCTATGGCCTGCTGGGCGGTACTTGGCTGATCCTGAAGACGGAAGGGCGGACCCACGCATTGGCCAGGCGCCTGACCCGCCCGCTGGTGGTCGCGGTGATCGTGGCAATGGGCCTGGTGAGCAGCTGGCTCCCGCTCCTGGACCTGAGGTTGATGGCCCGATGGTTCAGTGACGGTAACTTCTGGTGGCTGTCCCCTGTTCCGCTGCTCACTCTTGCCGTCGCCGTCGCCTTGTGGCGGGCCGAGAAGCATCCCGCACATCACCTGGCGCCCTTCGTGCTCAGCCTGTCGCTGTTTATTCTTGGCTATCTGGGCCTTGTGCTCGGCATGTGGCCCTATCTCCTGCCGCCGACACTGACGCTCTGGGAGGCAGCGGCACCCGCATCCTCGCTTGGCTTCAGCTTGGTCGGTCTGGCGGTCATGCTCCCCGTCATCCTGGGCTACACCGCTTGGTCCTACCGTGTCTTCCGCGGCAAAGTAAGTGCTGAAACCAGCTATCACTGATCACGTAACACAGCCTGGATCGTAGGCGCTGGACAGAAAACGGCAAGGGCGCAACGGGAATCCGTTGCGCCCTTGTGCTGTCTGCTGTTGGCGCGTTGAATGCGCGCCAGGTTGGTCTTACTTGTCCTTGACCTCGGTGAAGTCTGCATCCACGACGTCATCACCGCCACCGGCACCGTGGTCAGGACCACTGCCTCCTGCCTGCGGCTGTTCTTGTGATGTGGCCGCTGACAGAAGCGGAGCAGCCACACGCTCCAGTGCCTGCGTCTTCGACTCAATCTGGGATCTATCTTCGCCCTTCATCGCCAACTCGATGCTGGACAGTGCCGCTTCGACTTCGCCGATGACTTCGCCGCCAACCTTGCTTCCATGTTCGCGGACCGCATTCCGTACCGTGTAGACCAAGGCATCGGCTTGATTTCGGGCAGCAACCAACTCCTGAAACTTCAGGTCATCGTCACGATGCTTCTCTGCATCGCCGACCATGCGTGCGATCTCTTCCTCGGACAGGCCCGAACCGGCCTTGATCTCGACCTTCTGTTCCTTGTTGGTCTTCTTGTCCTTGGCCGACACATGCAGGATGCCGTTGGCGTCGATGTCGAAGGACACTTCCACCTGCGGCAGGCCGCGCGGGGCCGGCTCGATGCCGGACAGGTCGAACTTGGCCAGCGACTTGTTGAAGCGGGCCTGTTCTCGCTCGCCCTGCAGCACGTGGACAGTCACGGACTGCTGATTATCCTCTGCGGTCGAGAAGGTTTGTGAAGCCTTGGCAGGAATGGTGGTGTTCTTCTCGATGATCTTGGTGAACACGCCGCCCATGGTTTCGATGCCCAGAGACAGCGGAGTCACGTCCAGCAACAGCACGTCCTTGACGTCACCGGCGAGCACGCCGCCCTGGATCGCCGCGCCCAGTGCCACGGCTTCGTCCGGGTTGACGTCCTTGCGCGGTTCCTTGCCGAAGAACTCGGTCACCGCCTGCTGCACCTTCGGCATGCGGGTCTGGCCACCGACCAGGATCACGTCGTCGATGTCGCTCGAACGCAGTCCGGCATCGTTCAGGGCCACGCGGCAGGGCTCGATCGACTTCTTGATCAGGTCATCCACCAACGCTTCCAGCTTGGCCCGGGTCAGCTTGATGTTCAGGTGCTTCGGACCCGAGGCGTCAGCGGTGACGTATGGCAGGTTCACTTCGGTCTGCTGGGCGCTGGACAGCTCGATCTTGGCGCGTTCGGCGGCGTCCTTCAGGCGTTGCAGGGCCAGTGGATCCTTGCGCAGGTCGATGCCTTGTTCCTTGTTGAACTCATCCACCAGGTAGTCAATAACCCGCTTATCGAAGTCCTCGCCGCCCAGGAAGGTGTCACCGTTGGTGGCCAGCACTTCGAACTGTTTTTCACCGTCGACAGTGGCAATCTCAATGATCGAGACATCGAAGGTGCCGCCGCCCAGGTCGTACACAACGATCTTGCGATCCTTGTTGTCGCCCTTGTCCAGGCCATAGGCCAGCGCGGCCGCAGTGGGCTCGTTGATGATGCGCTTGACGTCCAGACCGGCGA
>NZ_JBBPFR010000043.1:0-8993 GCF_037969685.1 Stenotrophomonas sp. G106K1
CAGTTTGATGGCGCAGATGGGAACGCCTCAGCTGGGCGAGCTGGGACCGGTCGATCCGCCCGGTTGGGGCTTCGGCCTGGGCTTTGCCGTGCTGCGTGATGCAGCGGCCAGCGGCTGGGCAGGTCTGGGGATTCACGGCGTCCCCCGCGTATCCACCCCGCCCGACCAACCCACGAACCGCTCTTAGCGACCCACCACGAGGGGCTGCGCCGTTCGCCGACTACTCCTCCCCTGCCTGCTCGCGCTCGAACGGCACGCGGCGCGGATTCTGCATGTGCTCCCGCGCCGCGCCGTACTGCTGTTGCCGCTTGCGGTGGAAGGCGATGAACTCATCGCGCGGCAACGGCCGCGAGAACAACCAGCCTTGGCCGAACTGCACGTGCTGGCTGTGCAGGTACGCCAGCTGCGCCTCGGTTTCCACGCCTTCGGCCACCACCCACAGGCCCAGCTCGCGGGCCATACCGATGATGTGTGGTGTGACCGGGCTGGTCGCGCTTTCGGTGCCGATCGCATCGATGAAGGACTTGTCGATCTTCAGCGCATCCAATGGCAGCTGCTGCAGGTACTGCAGGCTGGAATAGCCGACGCCGAAATCATCGATGGCCACGCTGTGACCCGCGCGTCGCGCCGCCGCCAGCATGGTGCGCGCACGGTCGATGTCGAGGAAGCCATGTTCGGTGGCCTCCAGCCAGATCTGCTGCGGCAGGATGCCGCTGCCGGCCATGCGCTGCGAGATCACCTTCAGCGCCCGCCCGCTGCTGATGTCCTCGGCCGCCAGGTTGATCGCGATGTGTGCACTGCGATCCTCGGCCAACAGTTCACGCATGTCGGCAACCACGTTCTCGATCACCAGATCGGTGATGGCGGCGATCATCCCGGCTTCTTCGGCCAAGGGAATGAACAGGTCCGGACGCACCTGCGTGCCGTCGGGTCGCTGCCAGCGCACCAGTGCTTCGGCGCCGACGCAGATGCCGGTATCCAGTTCGATGATCGGCTGGTAGTGCAGGTAGAGTTCGCGGCGGCGGATGGCGATGCCCAGTTCGCCGCGCATCGACAGCCGTCGTCGCGACAGCCAGATCACCAGGCCGGCACCGGCGGCGGCCATCAGCAGTCCCAATGGCACGAACAACCACGCCTGCTGCCGGAACGTCGCTGCCAGCGCAGTGCGCGGGGCGGTGGCGATCGCCAGCCATTCACCGCTGCGCGCGCTGGCATACAGGGTGTTGCGGTCCAGGCCCTCGCCGGGCTCGCGTAGCAGTTGCTGCAACAGGGTCGGGTCCATGCCGTCCTGCTGGGTCAGCAGCCGTCCATCCGGGCTTGCCAGGGCCAGCCGCACGTCCGGGTCGACGATGACATCGACGAAGCGACGGGGGTCGACCAGCACGTCGTACGACCCGTACATGATGGACAGCATCGGCCGCCGGCCCGCCGCCTCGGGGCGTACGTCCACGGTGATGCCGACGCCATCGCTGGTGACGTGGTCCGGCGTGGGCTGGTCCACATCCCGCAGGAACGGGCCCCACGACGTGCAGCGCAGCTTGCCGCCCTCGAAGTAGCCCATCTGGTCGGACGACGGCGTGGTCATCACCAGGGTCTGCATGCGCTGGATGTGCTCGGCCCCGCAGGGCGACAGCACCGTGGCCTCGGCCGACTTCAATGCCGCCAGCGCTTCCTGGTAGGACACTTCGGTACGGCGCAGGCTGCGCTCGGCAATGGCATGCAGGCGCTGTTGCTCGACGCTGACGGCGCGATCCCAGGTGGCATAGACCATGACCGCGATCGGCACTGCAGCGGCCAGCACGGCCAGTACGGTGCCGCCGATGATGACCCGCAGTCGACTCACTGCCGAGGCTCCAGAGAGGTGTGCAGGGCTGGGCACATGGGCGGGGCCGGTCCTTGGGCGATGGCGGTATATGAACACGGCGCCGGGCTGGGCGGAATGGGACAAATGCGGTAACGGGTCACATTGTGGTGAAAGTGACACTTGTTGACGGTCCTGGGCCGTCCGGCGCTGGCGTTGTGGCAGCCGGAGGACTACCGTCGAACGCTTCGCCCGCCTCTTTCCGCGCCCATGACCGAGCCCGCCACGCCCCCCGAGCACCTGCGCCGCAGTCTGTCCAACCGCCACCTGCAACTGATCGCCATCGGCGGTGCCATCGGTACCGGCCTGTTCATGGGCTCGGGCAAGACCATCAGCCTGGCTGGCCCGTCCATCGTGTTCGTCTACCTGATCATCGGCGCGATGCTGTTCTTCGTGATGCGCGCAATGGGTGAGCTGCTGCTGTCCAACCTGCAGTACAAATCCTTCATCGATTTCTCCACCGATCTGCTCGGGCCGTGGGCCGGGTTCTTCTGCGGATGGACGTACTGGTTCTGCTGGATCGTCACCGCCATCGCCGATGTGATTGCCATCGCCGCCTATGCGCAGTTCTGGTTCCCCGGGCTGGACGCGTGGATACCGGCATTGGCCTGCGTGATGCTGCTGCTGGCGCTGAACCTGGTGACGGTGAAGTTGTTTGGCGAAATGGAATTCTGGTTCGCGCTGATCAAGATCGTGGCGATCTGCGCGCTGATCATCACCGGTGCCGGGCTGGTGGCGTGGGGCTTCACCTCGCCCAGCGGGCACACCGCAGCGCTGTCGAACCTGTGGAATGACGGTGGCATGTTCCCGATGGGCCTGGTCGGTTTCTTCGCCGGTTTCCAGATCGCGGTGTTCGCCTTCGTCGGCATCGAACTGGTGGGTACCACCGCCGCGGAAACGGCCAACCCGGAGCGCAACCTGCCCAAGGCGATCAACTCGATCCCGGTGCGCATCATCATCTTCTACGTGCTGGCGCTGATCGCGATCATGGCGGTCACCCCGTGGCGCCAGGTGGTGCCGGACAAGAGCCCGTTCGTGCAGCTGTTCGTGCTGGCCGGCATTCCCGCCGCTGCCAGCCTGATCAACTTCGTGGTGCTGACCTCGGCCACGTCCTCGGCCAACAGCGGCATCTTCTCCACCAGCCGCATGCTGTATGGCCTGGCCGAGGAAGGCCATGCACCGCGCGGCCTGTCCAAGCTCTCTCGCGCAGCGGTGCCGGCACGGGGCCTGCTGTTCTCCTGCCTGTGCCTGCTGGGCGGCACCCTGCTGATCTACCTGATCCCCAACCTGGTGACCGCCTTCACTCTGGTGACGACCCTGGCGACGGTGTTGTTCATCTTCGTCTGGTCGCTGATCCTGGTGGCCTACATGGTCTACCGCCGTCGCTACCCCGAACGCCACGCGGCCTCGATCTTCAAGATGCCCGGCGGCGTGGCGATGTGCTGGGCCTGCCTGCTGTTCTTCGCCGCCGTGCTGGTGCTGCTGAGCCTGCAGGCCGACACCCGCCAGGCGCTGGTGGCCAGCCCGGCGTGGTTCGTGCTGCTGGGGGCCGGCTATTGGCTGCGGCGGAAGATGGCGCGGTAGCCAGCAAGACCCTCGCCAACAGATCTCACGGCCTCGGTGAGTCCCATCCACGCATGGCGTGGATCTACACGTGTCGACCAAGGTCGACACCCACCAACAGCCGCGGAAATCTGTCGAAGGCGGGGTGGGTCCGGTTGCGGGGGTGTAAGCGCCATGAATGGCGCGCCCAAGCCTCCATGGGTGAGGGCGCTTTGCTTGCGAAGCACTGCTTCGCAAGCGCCCGAACGCACAGCCGCCAGCGGCTGGGCAGGTCTGGGGATTCACGGCGTCCCCCGCCACCGGACCCACCCCGCCATACCCCGGAACCCAGCTTTTGACATTGATTCGGCCGTTGCCGTTGCCTCTGCGGGTGCCGGGCGCCGCCCGGCCGAACACCCCCATTCACTCATTGTTAGCGGCCGCCGCCGGATCATCCGGCCGCCATGTCTGTCCGTCCCGCTCTCGTCGCGCTGTTGCTGCTGTCTGGCCTTTGGCCAGGGCTGGCCGCTGCGCGCACGGTCTACCGCTGCGTACAGGGCAACACGGTCAGCCTGGCCACCGCACCGGAGCCCGGCTCGCGCTGCACGCCAAAGGAGATCGACGACAGCGCCGTGCAGACCCCTAACCTGTGGGGCAACATGGGTGTGTTCAGTGGCGTGCTGTACGAGCGCGAGCAGGACGGCAAGCTTGTCTATTCCACCCGCAACCTGCCCGGCTCGCGGGTATTCCTGAAGTTCACCGTGGCCACGCCACCGGGCGAACCGGCGCATGAAGGCCTGGGCAAGGTCGGCAAGCCCCAGCTGGCCCAGCACGCAAGACAGTTCAAGGCGGCGGCCAAGGCCACCGGTGTCGACGATGCCTGGTTGCGGGCGATCGCTCATGCCGAAAGCAACTTCGACGCGCTGGCGGTGTCCAGCAAGGGCGCGCAGGGTGTGATGCAGCTGATGCCCGATACCGCAGCGGAGTACGGCGTGCACGACCCGTTCTCGCCGCAGCAGTCCATCGACGGCGGTGCCCGCTACATGCGCGCGCTGCTGCGCCGCTACAACGGCGACCGTCCGCTGGCAGCGGCGGCCTACAACGCCGGCATCGGTGCGGTGGCACGCTACAAGGGCGTGCCACCGTATGCTGAAACCCTGGCCTACGTGGACAAGGTGATGGCCCTGTACACCCGCTATCGCGAGGCGATGGGCATCCGCATCGAAGTACCGGCGAAGTAGCTGGTACTCAGCGCGATGTGGCGCTGCCCACCAGGTCGTAGCGCTCGATGCGACCAACGCGCGAGACTTCGGCCTGCACGTCGGCACGCTGCTTGAGTTCGCGCCAGGCGGCATCGATGCGTACATCGCCCGGCAACGACGGATACACGCGCATGTCCTGCAGGCTGGCCAGCGCGTCGCTGCGTTCCAGCGGCGAGCGAAGCTGCTCGATCAGCACGGCTGCGGCCCCATCCAGATCGCCTTCTTCCAGCAGCATCTCGCGATAGAAGAGCCGCGCGTCCTGGCGCTGGGCGACGATGACCGCACGTGCGGCGGCGGCAGCGGTGGCATCACCACGCTGGCGGGCGGCGGCGAAACGGATCAAGGCCTGTGCGGCCTGGCCATAGCCGCTCAGACCGGTCAATGTGGCCATCGCGGCCTCTGCTTCCTGCGTCTTGCCGAGTGAGTTGAGCACGAAGGCCACGTTCATCTGATGCTCCAGACCATCGGGGCCGAGTGCGCCGATGCGGGCGGCCAGCTTCGCCGTCGCCAGCGCCTCATCGGTACGCTCCAGGCGTCGCAGCGCTGCGATGCGGCTGTTGAGCAGCCACGCCAGCCACTCCGCTTTGGCGGCGGGAGGCGATTGTCCTTCCGCGGCAGCCTGGGCCAGTTCACCGGTCAGCGCCAGTACTTCCTCGTTGCGATCCAGCATCAGCAGCGTGCTGCTGAAATCCACCAGGCGTGCATCCAGCTCACGATCCAGCAGGCCCGATACGCGCAGGGTGTCCAGATGGACCTGCGCGGCCTTGACCGGATCGAAGCGTGCATCGCGGCGGTCCACGTAACGGTCGAAGCGCTTGTCGCTGCGCAAGCGGATCAGCTCGGCCGGGCTGTCGATGCGGGCCAGCGTGGTTGGAATGGCATCGCCGCGACCGTTGTCGGCCTGTAGCGTCGCCAGCGCCAGCCACAGGCCGGTGGGTTCGCTGCCGCCGCTCTTCCAGCCGTTGTCGAACAGCGCCTGCAGCAGCGCCATGCGCTGCACGGGCTGCTCGCGCAGGTGGTACTGCAGGTAGCTGATGGTGTGGTGGTCGATCGCCAGCGGGCCGTCGGCACGCGCCAGTGCCTGTGTCAGATGCTCGACTGCCGCTGCCGGATTGTCATCGTTGAGGTCCAGCGACACCAGCGTGGTCAGGATGCTTGCATCGCCCGGCAACGCCAGCAGCGCCTGCTGCAGATAGCGCCGTGCCAGCGCCGGTTGCTTCTGCATGGCCGCCGTCCAGCCGGCAAACTGCGCGGCGCGTCCGCGGCGCTCGGCATCGAAGTCGGCCAGCAGTGGACTGTCCATCAGCCGTTGCATGGCGATCAGCGCGGCGAGCGTATTGCCACTGCGCGACTGTTCGATGGCCGTATCCCATTGCTGCGCGTACGCGGCATGCGCAGCATCCATCGCCGCATCGGGCGGATGCTGCGAGGCAGGAGTGGGCGTCCGGGGCACGTTCGCCGAGGCGGTCGCGCTGGTCAGCGCGGCCAACAGCAGCGCGAAGAGTGGGGTGCAGCGGGGCATGGTGGGCCTCCGTCCATGGAACGGACATTGAACCTGCTGTGGCAGCGCAGGACAAGCGCTGTGAGATGGACCTGACCATCGGCCATGGCGCTGCACGGGCGCAGCGATTATCGTTCGTGCCTCTTCATGCAAGTACAGGCAAACGGGACGATGGCGCGGTGGCAAGGGATGGCGGTGGGTGCGGTGGTGGTGGCAACAGCGGTGGCCCTGGCGGCAACCTGGTGGGAATTCCCCGCCTCCGGCCCGCAGGTGCCGGCTGGCCCCGTACCGACGCCGCTGGCGTGGACCGCACAGATCGAGCTGCTGGCCGGCGACGGTCATCCGGGTGATCGCGATGGCGCCTCGGCGCAGGCACGCTTCGCCGACCCCTACGCACTGCTGGGCGGTGCCGATGGCAGCGTCTATTTCACCGATGCCGGTGACAACAACCGCATCCGTCGCCGCCTGCCCGATGGCCGTATCGAAACGGTAGCGGGGCAGGGCGAGGGACGTGTTGATGGGCCTGCCCTGCAGGCAAGTTTCAACACCCCTTCGGGTATCGCCGCCGATGCACTGGGCAATCTGTATGTGGCCGATACCGGCAATCATGCGATCCGGCGCATCGGCACCGATGGACAGGTGACGACGCTGGCGGGTGGCCAACAGGGCTTTGCCGATGGTCCTGCCGCACAAGCGCGTTTCGATGGACCGATGGGCATCGCCCTGGATGCGCAGGGACAGGTCTATGTGGCCGATACCTGGAACGACCGCATCCGCGTGATCGGTACCGATGGCAACGTACGTACGCTGGCCGGTGGCGACCGCCCGGGCTTCGCCGATGCACCCGGTATTGACGCCCGCTTCGACACGCCGGTGGCGCTGGCCTTCGATGCGCACGGCGCACTGCTGGTGGCCGATCTGTTCAACAACGCGATCCGCCGCGTCGGCGCCGACGGCACGGTCAGTACCGCGGTCGGCAAGGGTGAGGTCATCAACGGCCCGCTGTCACTGGCCACCACGCACGACGGTGTGCTGTATGTGGGTGACCTGGACGGGCGCATCGTGCAGGTGACCCCGCAGGGCCATCAACTGGCGCTGCTGGGCAATGACCGCCTGCCACGGCTGGCGCGCCCCAGTGGCCTGGCCGTTGAAGCCGACGGTGCCCTGCTGGTGGCCGACTCCGCAGGCTATCGCCTGCATCGCCTGCGCCCGCTGCCGGTGGGTGAACTGCCCGCACCGGCACTGGTGGGGCCGGCCTCCGATGCGGCGCTGCCGGACAGCGGTGGGCGCTGGCCATTGGCACCACAGGATGGCTGGCATGAAGTGGTGGGCACGCTCGGCGAAGTGCGCGGCACCTTCCAGGGTGAGAGCCGCCACCACCTGCACGGCGGCTTTGACGTGCGCGGCGATGTCGGCCAGACCGTGCTGGCGATTGCCGAGGGCAAGATCAGCAGCCCGATTGCCGCCTGGAGCCTGGGCGGGCAGGCTGAAGGCCTGGCCGTGGACCGGTTGAAGTACATCCACATGCGCGTCGGCCGTACGCCACGCGGCGAACCGTTCGACGCGCGCTGGCAGCCGCTGTACGCCGAAGACGGCACGCTGGAGCGCATCCGCGTGCGCCGCGGTACGCGTATCCACGTGGGCGACCGCCTGGGCAGCATCAACAACCAGGCGCACGTGCACCTGGCCGTGGGCAATGGCGGTTTCGAGACCAATGCGGTGGCGCTGGGGTTCAAGGACTACGCCGACCACTTCGCACCGCGCATCACCGACGTGGCGCTGCTGGACGACAACGATCAACCGCTGGCTGCCGGCAGCGACGGTGTGGTGATGCTGGCCCGGCAGGGACGTGGCGTGCAGATCGTGGTGGAAGCCTGGGACCAGGTGGACAACAACCTGCCGCGTCGTCGGCTGGGGCCGTACCAGGTGGGTTACCAGATTCTGGATGCCGCCGGGCAGCCGCTGCAGGGCTACGAGCAACCGCGCTGGAACATCGTGTTCAACCGCATGCCGCCGCAGAAGCAGGCGGTGAAAGTGGCTTACGCGCCCGACAGCGGCATCACCGTGCACGGCAGTGCGGTCACCCGCTTCCGGTATCTGGTGACCAACACCGTGCGCGATGGCCTGATGGAAACCGGCCGCTGGCAGCCGGCGGCGTTGCCGCCGGGCGAGTACATCGTGCGTGCCAGTGCGCGCGACTACAGCGGCAACGAAGGCGTAGGCCCGCGCGAGATCAGGGTACGGCTGCTGCCATAGCCGCAGCGGGGGCGCCGCAGCGTTCGCGCTCGGCGTCCATGTCTTCCAGCGGCCGCACCTCGATGCTGCCGAAGCGTGCCCACGGGAACCCCTGCGCGATACGCATGGCCTCATCGCGGTCGTGGGCGACGATCAGGTTGAAGCCGGCCAGCAGTTCGCGGGTTTCGGCGAACGGGCCATCGAGCACCCGGCTGTGGCCATCGCGCACGCGCAGGGTCTGCGCCGATTCGATCGGCTGCAGTTTCTGCGCGGCCAGCAACGTGCCCTCGGCCTGTAGTTTGTCGGCGTGGGCGAGGCAGTCGCGCATCAACGTGTTGAAGTCGTCGATGGGCAGGGTGCGCAGCAGTGACGGGTCGATGTAGATCAGAAGCAGGTACTGCTGCATGGCGAAGTCCTGGCGGGGGCGGGATGCTCATGATGGCGCAGGTTTGCGCGGGGGCATGCTGCACTGCGAAAGGCAGAGCGGGAAGCGCGCCTTCGGCGGGGATCGGCGAACGGCGGGGCCCCTCCGTGGTGGGGTGGGTTGGTCGTTGAAAGCTGGGTTTCTGAGTGGGGGGGGGGGGGGGGGGGT
>NZ_JBBPFR010000044.1:0-8813 GCF_037969685.1 Stenotrophomonas sp. G106K1
GATGGCGCCATCGAGCTTACAGGGACGTACTTGCAGCGTCCCCTGCACGGCCCACCCGCCCCGCCAAGCGCGGCTTTTGATCTAAGCGGCCACCCACGAGGGGCTGCGCCGTTGGCCGGAAATCACGCCAGTGCGCGAAACACCAACGCCAGGATCGCCGGCACCGCCTGGATCATGAAGATGCGCCGGCTCACGCTGTAGGCGCCATAGCACCCCGCCACCACCACGCACGCCAGCGAGAACGTCACCAGCACCGGTTGCGCCAGCACCAGCCCCACCACGATGCCTGTCGCCAGGAAGCCGTTGTACAGGCCCTGGTTGGCCGCCAGCACGCGCGTGGTCTCCGCCTTCTCCGGCGTATTGCGGAACGTCTTCAGGCCCAGCGGGCGGGTCCACAGGAACATTTCCAGCACCAGGAAATAGACGTGCAGCAGGGCGACCAGCAACGTGAGGGCGAGTGCGATCCAGTACATGGAGGTTTCCTTGGCTAGGTAGATGGGGTGATGGGGTCAGAGCGCTCTCCATGGGAGAGGGATCCGACCCCGCGCGCCTCAACGGTCGCGCGGCAGCTTCTTTTCTTCGCGCAGCACGCCGAACGCCGCCAGTGTCATCAATCCGGCTACGGCTACACCGCCGATGAACACCACGTGCGAGCCGAACAGCGACAGCCCCTTGTGCAGCCAGGCGAAGCTCAGGTCGGCACCACGATAGACCACCGTGTCGATCGCTGCGCCGGCCTTGTAGCGCCACTGGCGGTCTACGCGCGTGTAGATGGTTTCGCGGGCCGGCTTGGCCAGGGCGAATTCGCTGGCGCGGGTCATCACCTGCACCACCGCCACCATCAGCGGCATCGGCGAGGCGGCCAGCACCGAGAAGCCGATCAGGATCGCAAAGCCGGGAATCAGCAGCGCCGGGGCGATGCCGTGGCGCGACAGCAGCCAACGGGTCAGCCCGAGCTGCATGAGCAATGCCAGCGCGTTCACCGCCAGGTCGATGCGCGAGAAGAACGCGGTGGCAGCGGCGGGGTCAGTGAACGAAGCCCGCACGATGCTGGCCTGCTGGTTGTACAGCAGGGTGCCGACGCCCACGCCGAACACCACCATGATCGCCAGCCAGCGCAGCAGCGGCTCACGCACGATCAGCTTCAGGCCATCGAGCACGCTGCCGCCCATCGGCTTCTCGCCCGACACCAGCTGTTGTTCGCGCTCGCGCAGCACCGCCCAATGCCGCAGGCGCCAGATGCAGAACAGGCAGACCATCAGGAAGCCGGTCGATACCAGCATCAGGTTGGCGATGCCGACGCGCTGCACCAGCGCGCTGGTGATGAGCGGGCCAAGGAAGGCACCGATGGTGCCGGCCGCACCGATATAGCCGTAGTAGGCACGCGCCTGCGCATTGGAGAACACGTCGGCCATGAAGCTCCAGAACACGGCCACTGCGAACAGGTTGAACACCATCACCCAGAGGAAGAAGGCCATGCCCCGCCCCGGCACTTGGCTGTCGAACAGCGCATAGAAGCCCAGCAGGGTGGCGATGAAGAAGCCGTACACCGCCGGCAGGAACACCCGCCGCGGGAAGCGGCTGACCAGCCAGCCATAGACCGGCTGCAGCACCAGCATGATCACGAACACACAGGAGAACAGGAACTGCAGGACGAAGTCCTTCAGCGCGATGCCATGGCTGGCGAACCAGGCAATCAGCACCGGCGGGAACACCGTCTCCAGGTCGGCCGAGGCGGCCATCGCTTCGCGCACCGGACGCAGCACGTAGTAACCGCTGAGCAGGCAGAAGAAGTACAGGAACGACCACCACAGCGCCGGCGACTCGCGCAGCGCTGCGACCAGCTTCTTCAGCGGACCGCCCGCAGTGGCCGCGCTCACGCGGCTCCCCTCGCCAGCAAACGGCGGTTGGACAGCGGCATGGCAGGCTCCGGGGGCAGTGAAGCGCGTACGTTATCCAATGCACTGCAACATCGCCAGCGCAGGCTGCCCCGATGGCTGCAACGAAGTGTCACGGCCGGCCACGCACGACACTTTCCGATACCCGCTTTTGCGGCGTCAAAAATCCAACTTTTTCAACGAGATGCGCATTCATCTTCGCTTTGTTTGTGCACAGGCGAAAAGCGGCGCTAGAATCATCCCCAGCAGTCGCGCACGGGTTCCAACCGATGAAAAAGAACAGCCTGCGTCGTCCGATCCGTTCGGCGGCCACCGGTTTGCTGGGCATGTTGATGCCCCTTGCCTTGTCCACCACCGCGCAGACCCCGCCGGCCCTGCCACCGATGCCGACCAACATCGAGACCACTGCCGGTGGCGCCATTGCCCACACCCAGCCGGCGGCTTACCGCACCGGGCTGGTGCCGCAGGTGCAGTTGCCGGCCGCCGGTTTCAACGTCGCCAACATCGAATCGATGGCGCAGCAGCTCACCTATGGCGAGCGCGTGCCAGGCATGGCGGTGGCCATCGTGCAGGGTGGTCGCGTGCTCAGCGCGCGCGGCTACGGCGTCACCGACGTCAACAACCCGCTGCCGGTCGACGCCCACACCGTGTTCCGCCTGGCGTCGCTGTCCAAGGCCTTCGCCGGCACCATGGCCGGCCTGCTGGTCAACGACGGTACCCTGCGCTGGGACAGCAAGGTCACCGACTACGTGCCGGGCTTCCGCCTGAACTCGCCGGAGGCCACCGACCGCCTGACCGTGGCCGATGTCCTCAGCCACCGCGTCGGCCTGCCGTACAACGCCTACGACCGCGACATCGAAGGCAATGCCGAGTACTACGCGCTGACCCAGAAGCTGGCCAACACCAGCCTGAAGTGCCTGCCGGGCGACTGCTACGCCTACCAGAACGTGGCCTTCAGCCTGATCGGCGACGTTGTCTACGCTGCCTCCGGCAGTTTCTACGAGCAGTCGGTCGAACGCCGCATCTTCAAGCCGCTGGGCATGAACGATGCCAGCCTCGGCCTGGCCGGCATCCAGGCCAGCTCGCGCTGGGCACGCCCACACGTGCGCAGCCGCAACGGCTGGGTATCGCTGACGCCGAAGCCGACCTATTACCGCGTGGCCCCTGCTGCCGGCGTCAACGCCAGCGCCAGTGACATGGCGCAGTGGCTGCTGGCCCATACCGGCCACCGCCCGGACGTGCTGCCGGCGCCGCTGCTGGCCACCCTGCACTCCAGCCTGATCAACACGCCGGGCGAGATGCGCTCGGGCTGGCGCCGCGAACGCCTGCATTCGGCCGGTTACGCGCTGGGCTGGCGCACCTTCGACTACGCCGGTCACGATGTCGTGTTCCATGCCGGCGCCGTGCAGGGTTACCGCGGCCTGGTGGCATTGGTGCCCGAGCGCGACCTCGGCATCGCCATCATGTGGAATGGTGAAAGCGGCCTGCCCAGCGGTCTGTTGCCGACCGTGCTCGACGCCGCCCTCGGCCTGCCGTCGCAGCGCTGGCTGGATGTGGACACCGACTTCGGCAGCGACAACCTGATGGCCGAGGGCGCCGCCCCGGCGCAGCAGGACAAGCGCAAGGGCAAGGGTGCCTCGGGCAACCGCGCGGTGGCCTCGCCGCGCTGAGCTGGCGAGCTCGACCGTAAGCAGAAGGGCGACCCACGGGTCGCCCTTTTTTTTGTTGTAGAGCCGAGCCCATGCTCGGCTGATTCAAGCAGCCGAGCATGAGCTCGGCTCTACCGTTCCGCAGCGCTAGTGGGCGAAGTAGTGCATTCCGCCATCCACCGGAATCACCGCCCCAGTGATGTACCCCGCCAACGGTGAGGCCAGGAACGCGACCAGGTGCGCCACCTCCTCTGGTTCGCCGAAACGCCCCATCGGAATGTTGCGGGCGATGAACTCACGCCGGCTCTCTTCGGTGGGATGCAGCCGATCCAGGATCTGCGCGCTGTTGATCCGCCCCGGCGCGATCGAATTGACGGTGATGCCCTCGCCCGCCACGTCGCAGGACAACCCCTTGCTCCACAGATGCAGCGCCGCCTTCGCCGGGCTCGCGGCATTCACCGCACGCGGCTCCATCGACCCGCTGAGGTTGATCACACGCCCCCAGCCATTGGCCCGCATCGACGGCAGCAACGCCTGCGTCAGCCGTCGTGCCGCCGAGAAGTTCAGCGCCATCGCCTCGTCCCACACCTCGTCTGCTGCAGCCACCCCGGCCAGCCGCGCGCCACCGGCCGCATTGACCAGGATATCCACGCGCTGCAGCGCCTCCAGCGACGCACTGGCGATGCGCTGCACATCGTCGGCATCGGTCAGATCGCCCAGCAGCACGACCGGTACCGGCCCACCCGCCGCCTCGATCGCGACCGCCACCGATTGCAACGGCGCCTGCCTCCGCGCGGTGATCGCCACGCGTACACCCAGCGTTGCCAGCACCCGCGCAACACCTGCGCCGATGCCGCTGCCTGCGCCAGTGACCAGCGCGGTCCGTCCTTCAAGATCCAGTTTCATGTATTGCCCTGCCAGGTTCTGCCGGCCCATCTGGCCGTGCGGACATGCTCTTTGAATACCCTCGATTGATAAACTCCGGCGAGGTTTCAACATTCAGAACCCGGGGTGTCAGATGAACCTGTTGGAGAGCATGCAGGTCTATGTGCTGGCCGTGGAAAAGGGCAGCCTGAGTGCCGCGGCGTCGGCACTGGACATCTCCGCGACGATGGCCGGCAAGCACCTGCGCGCCCTGGAGGAACGGCTGGGCATGCAGCTGTTGAGCCGCACCACCCGACGGCAGCACATGACCGCGTTCGGTGAGGCCTACTACGGCCGCTGCAAGGAGATCCTGCGCCTGGTGGAGGAAACCGATGCACAGGCCCAGCATCACCATCTGGCACCGGCGGGCAAGCTGCGGATCAGTGCACCGGTGATCTTCGGCACGCATGCGCTGGTGCCGGCACTGTCAACCTACATGGACCGCTACCCCGAGGTCAGTGTCGAACTGGTCCTGACCGATCGCGTGGTCGAACTGGCCGATGAGGGATTCGAGGCCGCCATCCGCATCGGCATGCTTGCCGACACCACGCACCTGGTGGCGCGTCCGCTCAGCGCCTATCGGCTGACCCTGTGTGCATCACCGGCCTACCTCGCACGGCATGGCACGCCGCACAGCGTGCAGGCGCTGCAGCAACATCAATGCCTGTCGCTGGATCCGGCGGCGCTGTCGCACTGGCTGGGCAACGAGGCAACGTCGGCGACGCAGCCACCTTCAGGACGCCTGCAGATCAACAACGGAGAAGCGTTGCGGCTGGCCGCGCTGCAGGGCCAGGGCATCATCCTGCAGTCGAGCCTGCTGCTGGCAGCGGACATCGATGCGGGTGGCCTGGTCCCGTTGCTGCCGGAACATGGCCGCCGCGGTCGGCCCATGCACGTGGTGTATGCGCACGACCGGTATCACTCGACCCGGCTGCGCAGCTTCGTGGAATTCCTGGTCGAGCGGTTTCCCTGTGAAGCTGCTGACCATCGCAGCTGGCCAGACGCAGACAGGCCATAAAAAAACCCCCTCCCCGCTGGGCAGTCGGGGAAGGGGTCTCAGGGTACGGCTATCGGGAAGTACTTAGATCAGCGGTGCCGGCGTTGCCGGAAGGGCCACCGGGGCGGCCTTCTTCTTGCGGGCGGCCGGCTTGCGCTTGGCAACCTTCTTGGCAGCCTTCTTCGGGGCAGCCTTCTTGGTGGCCTTCTTCGCAGTCTTCTTCACCGCCTTCTTGGCGGTCTTCTTTACCGCCTTCTTCACTGCCTTCTTGGCGACCTTCTTGGCCGGCTTGCGGGCGGTGGTCTTCTTGGCGGCTTTCTTGGCAGTCTTCTTGGTGGCCTTCTTGGCTACCTTCTTGACGGCCTTCTTCGCGGTCTTCTTTACGGCCTTCTTGGCAGTGGACTTCTTGGCTACCTTCTTCGCAGCCTTCTTCACTGTCTTCTTGGCCGTGGCCTTCTTGGCGACCTTCTTGGCAGCCTTCTTCACTGCCTTCTTGGCGGTCGCCTTCTTCGCGACCTTCTTCACTGCCTTCTTGGCAGCGGCCTTCTTGGCGACTTTCTTCACCGCTTTCTTGGCGGCGGGCTTTTTCTTCGCAGCTTTCTTGGTTGCCATGGTGATGGCTCCTCGTCAGTGATAGGGAGTTGAAACGCCCAGGTGGATCAAACCCGCCCATGCTGCGTGCGGGGACCGCCGGCGCGTCAGGCGCGCCGTTACGGATGCGGTGATGCCCGCCACGATCGGCGGAGCAGGCATCGGAACAGGGGTCGCCTTGCATTTCTCCGGGGGAAGCGGGGCCATGTCCACCGTCTTGAGGATCGCGGTGGTCTTCGAGGGGCTGCTTCGCATCGGACGATTGATTCTTCGCACTCGGTTTGGCAGGCAAGGTCTGCTGAGGCGAAACCTAATCACGGTTTTTTTTACTGTCAACAACCCCCGCGAAAAATTTTCACATCCGCCGCGTCCCGGGAGCCCTTCCCGCGCCTGCCGATGTTCCTCCGCGAGCGCCGGCAAACACGGCATCGCGCATCGTCGCTGCCATCGACTGTGTACCAACAGCGAAGAAAAAACACTTGAAACAAGCACTCTGCGTGATGTAGAGGCCTGGAGTGGAACGCCACACGGCGACGTGGTCGTGCACGGCTATGCACTCGCCAACGCCAGCACAACGGACCCGCAACAAGGGCAAAAATTTTTCACATCCGGACGCGCCGTCGCGGGGGTGGAAACGCGGATTTGCGCAAAACTGCGCACGCCCTTCGGCCGCGCTCAACACCGGCTGATGCCATGGCGATGGCATGCGGCGAACCGGTCGGCATAAGTTCGACGCGTCCTCCAAAACGAAAACGGCCACCCGTGGGTGGCCGTTTTCGTACCGGGGAAACGACGACTCAGTGCTCTTCGTCTTCCAGGCCTTCAGCGTACGCGTCCGGGTCCAGCAGCTCGTTGAGCTCGTCGCTGTTGGACACTTCGACGACGAACATCCAGCCGTCGCCGTAGGCGTCTTCGTTGATGGTTTCCGGCTTGTCGGCCAGTGCCGAGTTGACCTCGACGATGGTGCCGCTGATCGGGCTGTAGACGTCGGAGGCGGCCTTCACCGACTCGACGACCGCGATCTGCTCGTTGGCCTTGGCGGTCGTGCCGACTTCCGGCAGCTCGACGTAGACCAGGTCACCCAGCAGGCCCTGAGCATGGTCGGAAATACCGACGGTAACGCGGCCATTGCCTTCGACACGGGCCCACTCATGGGACTTGAGGAACTTGAGGTCGCCGGGGATCTCGCTCATGGGACTGCTCCAGAGATATGCAGGGGGTGGAAAAAACGGGGCTAGTGTAACCAACCGGCCGCCACTGCTGGCAGTGACGACCGGCACGTTTGGATCACGCTTCGGTGAGTACGCCGGGCTGGGCCTGGCCTTCGCGCACGAACGGGAACTTGACCACCCGCACCGGCACCTGACGGCCGCGGATGTCGACGGTTACCTGACCGAGTTCACCGGCCGGCACGCGCGCGAATGCGATGCCCTTGGCCAGGGTCGGCGAGAAGGTACCGGACAGGATCTCGCCCTGGCCGCCGGCCGTGGTGACCGCTTGGCCATGGCGCAGCACGCCCTTCTCATCCATCACCAGGCCGATCATCTGGCGTGCGTTGCCAGCGGCCTTCTGCGCCTCCAGCACGTCGCGGCCGATGAAGTCGCGGCCTTCGTCCAGCGACACCGTCCAGGCCAGCGCCGCTTCGTAGGGGCTGATCGCTTCGTCCATGTCCTGGCCGTACAGATTCATGCCGGCTTCCAGGCGCAGGGTGTCGCGCGCGCCGAGGCCGGCCGGCTTCACGCCAGCAGCAAGCAGGCGGTTCCAGAACGCGACCACGGCATCCTGCGGCAGCAGGATCTCGAAACCGTCTTCGCCGGTGTAGCCGGTGCGGGCGACGAACAGTTCAACGCCGTCGTCGGACTGCGCCTGCAGCGCGGCGAAGCGGCCGAGCTTGCCCAACGCCTCACGGTCGGCTTCGCGGGCCAGGCCGATGACGATGTCGCGCGCCTGCGGACCCTGCACGGCGAGGATCGCCAGGTCCGGACGCTGTTCGACCGAGACGTTGAACGGCGCAGCCTGCTCGCGCAGCCACGCCAGATCCTTCTCGCGGGTGGAGGCGTTGACCACCATGCGGAAGAAGTCTTCGCCCAGGTAATAGACGATCAGGTCGTCGATGACGCCGCCCTGCGGATTCAGCATGCACGAGTAAAGCGCCTTGCCGGTGGCCTTTAGCTTGTCGACCGAGTTGGCCAGCAGGCGGCGCAGGAACGGCTTGACCTTGTCGCCGCGCAGGTCGACCACGGTCATGTGGCTGACGTCGAACACGCCCGACTCACGACGCACCAGGTGGTGCTCGTCCAGCTGCGAGCCGTAGTGGATGGGCATGTCCCAACCCCCGAAATCGACCATCTTGGCGCCAAGGGCGCGGTGGGTATCGTTGAGCAGCGTCTTCTGGGTCATGACCGGGTCCGGCAGCAGAGGAAACAAGAACGCGCATTATCCCAGATCGGTCGGCCGCAGGTCGCGCCGCAGCGCAGCGGGGGGATGTTGGCCGGCCTGCGGCCGGCGGGCGCTTTCTACTAGCCAGGCAACGGCAACGGCCAAAGCGCATCGGCTCGGCGACGTCTGTGGGGTGGTGGGGCGATGTGGGGTTGCGGGACACGCCGCAAGTACGTCCCTGTAGGCTCGTAGGCGCCATCCATGGCGCCTGCGGTCCCTCCACCTCACACCGCCCCACCCCGACAGGTTCCCGGTGACGGGACGGAAGGCAAGAGCGGTTGTGGATGTCGATACATATAAGGAGAGGGGTGGGGG
>NZ_JBBPFR010000045.1:0-8558 GCF_037969685.1 Stenotrophomonas sp. G106K1
ACCCCTGGAGGCTTAGCCGCGCCATCCATGGCGCGGATACCCCGCCAACCCCACCCGCCCAGCCCCAGACAGATTCCGGTGGCCGAACCACCACGGGAAGATCAAGAAAAAAAGGCAACAGCAACAGCAAAAGCGGTCGGCTGGCTGCCTTGGCTTTGCGAGCGAAGCGACCCGCTTTTGCCCTTGTTTATGATTTCCGGTGGTGGACGCCGCAGGGACCTGTCCGTGGCCGGGCGGGTGGGCTGCGCAGGGGCGTAAGCGCCATGGATGGCGCGCCCGAGCCTACAGGGATGTATTCACGGCGTCCCCTGCGCAGCCCACCCGCCCGGCCAACCCGCAGAGATGCAGCTCTTCACGACCAACCCACCCCGCCACGGAGGGGCCCCGCCGTTCGCCGATCCCCGCCGAAGGCGCGCTCTCCGCGATAAAAATAATTTCCCGGAAGCTGTCGATCCTCGCGCCCCTGGTTCGTTGTAAGAGAGAAGGGCACGCACCCGCGGCCCAGCGGAGACCGCAATGAAAGTGATGGTGATCGTCAAAGCCAACGCCGATTCCGAAGCCGGGCGCATGCCCAGCGAACAGGAACTGGCCGCCATGGGCGCCTACAACGAACAACTGGTGGCCGCCGGCATCATGCTCGCCGGGGAAGGCCTGCATGCCACCCAGCGCGGTCGGCGCATTCATTTCGGCAGCGGTGCGCCACGGATCGAGACCGGCCCGTTCGGCCCGGCCGGCGAGCAGATTGCCGGGTTCTGGCTGTGGGAGGTGCGCTCGCTGGACGAGGCCACCGAATGGGCCAGTCGCGCGCCCTTCAGTGCAGGCGGTGCGCTGGAACTGCGCCCGTTGATCTCGGCCGAAGACTTCGGTGAAGCCTTCACCCCTGAATTACAGCAGCAGGAACAGCGTCTGCGTGAGCAGCTCGACCGCGCCTGAGCACGGCCGCGCATTCATCCCAATCGACGGAGTATTCCCATGAAACTGATTCCCTTCCTCGGCTTCAGCGGCCAGGCCCATGACGCAATGGCGTTCTATGCCAAGGCACTCGGTGGCCAGGTCACGTCGGAAATGAAGTACCGCGACATGCCGCCGTCCGACGGTTCGCCAGGCTGCAATGAGATGCCGGCCGACACGCTCGACCATGTGGCCCACAGCCAGCTGGAGATCGGCAGCGCGATCGTGATGGCGGCCGATGGTCCCGGTGGCGGCGAGGGTAGCTCGACCACCATCAACATCGACGTGGACAGCATCGAAGAAGCCGAGCGCGTGTTCGCGGCACTGGCCGAGGGTGGCCAGGTACAGATGCCGATCGCCGAAACCTTCTGGGCCCACCGCTGGGGCATGTTGACCGACCGCTACGGCAAGCCGTGGATGGTCAACTGCATGAAGCAGCCCTGATGTTCCTTCTCTCCAACCATCGCAGGGAACCGCACCAATGAGTACACCGCAACCGCAGATGATCTTCGTCAACCTGCCCGTGCAGGACCTGGAAAAAGCCAAAACGTTCTTCGCCGCGCTGGGCTACAGCTTCAACCCGGCCTTCACCGACGAGAACGCCGCCTGCATGGTGGTCAGCGAGAGCATCTTCGTGATGCTGCTGGTCAAGCCGTTCTTCCAGCAGTTCACCGCCAAGGGCATCGCCGATGCGCACACGCAGACCGAAGTGATCACCTGCCTGTCGGCCGACAGCCGCACGGCGGTGGACACCATGGTGGACAAGGCGCTGGCCGCCGGTGCCAGCGAACCGCAGCCGGCGCGCGACTACGGCTTCATGTACCAGCGCGGGTTCCAGGACCTGGATGGGCATCTCTGGGAAATCGCACACATGGACGGCGAGCCGGGCTGACGGCCGCCGCAAGGGAGACCCTCATGGCTTACGTGGATGCTTACGTGCTGCCGTGCCCGCAGGACAAGGTGGCGGCCTATCGCCGCCTTGCCCGCCAGGCCGGAGCGGTGTGGAAGGACCATGGCGCGCTGCAGTACATGGAATGCGTGGCCGATGACGTGCAACCCGGGAAATCGACGTCGTTCCCGCAGGCGGTGAAGCTCAAGCCGGGTGAAACGGTGATCGTGGCCTTCGTGGTGTTCCGCACGCGCGCGGCGCGCGATCGCATCAACAAGAAGGTGATGGCCGACCCGAGGCTGGCGCATATCGGCCCCAAGGACATGCCATTCGATACCAAGCGCATGTTCTGGGGCGGCTTCAAGCCGATCGTGGAAGCGTGAACGCCGGTGCTTGTGCAGGCCGGGCTCGCATGCTGTGATCGCTGCATGCACGAGCCCGCCCTGAGCCAGCGCCTGGACACCCTCTGGCGGATGGAATCGCCAGTGTTGATCGCGCGCCTGGCGCGGCTGCTCGGCGGCGACGTCGGTCGTGCCGAAGAGCTGGCCCAGGACACCTGGCTGGCCGCGCTGGAGCGTTGGCCGGTGCAGGGCATCCCGGACAATCCCGGAGCCTGGCTGATGACCACCGCGCGCAACCGTGCCATCGATGTGCTGCGCCAGCACCAGCGCGTGGCGCAGCAGCATGCGCAATGGGGAGAGGAGCTGCATCCGGCCGCATTGCCCGCGCCCGATGACAGCCAGGCCCTGGAAGACGACATCGGCGATGACCTGCTGCGGCTGATGTTCGTGGCTTGTCATCCGGTCCTGCCTGCGGACGCGCGGGTGGCACTGACCCTGCGCCTGCTGGGCGGGCTGACCACGATCGAGATCGCACGCGCCTTCCTGCAGCCGGAGCCGACCATCGCCCAGCGCATCGTGCGGGCCAAGCGCACGTTGGCGCAGAAGCAGGTTCCCTACGAAGTGCCGCGTGCCGGTGCATTGCCGGAACGACTGGCTTCGGTGCTGGAGGCGATCTACCTGGTATTCAACGAAGGCTACGCGGCCAGTGCGGGCGACGACTGGATGCGACCGGCACTGTGCGCCGAGGCGCTGCGGCTGGCGCGCATTCTGGCCCATCGGATGCCGGCACCGCCGGTGCTGGGTCTGCTGGCGCTGATGGAACTGCAGGCCTCGCGCGCGGCGGCACGGGTGGATGCGCAGGGCGCGCCGATCCTGCTGGACCAGCAGAACCGGGCGCACTGGGACTGGCTGCAGATCGAACGCGGCCAGCAGGCACTGACGCGCGCGGTGTCGGCAGGCGGCGGCGATGATCCTTATGTGTTGCAGGCACGGATCGCCTTCTGCCATGCCAGTGCGCGCCGCGCCGAAGACACCGATTGGGCGCGGATCGCTGCACTGTATGCGCAGTTGCTGCAGGTGATGCCGTCGCCGGTGGTGGCATTGAACCGGGTGGTGGCGGTGTCGCGCAGCGAAGGTGCGTTCGCTGCGTGGGCGCTGTTGCAGCCCTTGCTGGACGAGCCACGACTGCAGGGCTACGCACCGCTGATGGTGGTGCGCGGTGAGCTGCTGCAGCAGCTGGGGCGGGAGCAGGATGCACGTGACGCATTCGCCTCGGCAGCGGCCCTGAGCCAGAACCTGGCCGAGCGGACCCTGCTGCGGCAACGGGCCGGCCTGCCGCAGGAAAACTGAGCCGACAAGGTCAGCACTTGTCGGTTTGCCCCGGAGCGGCTATGTTTCGCGCCCAGCGGGCGTGTTCGCGCCTGTCTTTCGTGTGTCGTGACCGAGGAGCGGTTGATGTTTTCAAGGACGAAGAGCGCACCGCGCGCTTTTGCGCGCCTGTTTGCCTATGCCCTGTGCCTGGCCGTATGGCCGCTGGCCAGCCAGGCCGCAGACAAATCGCAGCAGGCCTACTGGGCCGGTTTTGCCTATACCGCTGACGCCGCCGCCGTACAGGCAACCACTCCGCATGCGCATGCCGTGCTGGAAAAGCGTGGCCTGATTCCGCTCAACCAGACCCTGGCACAGGCGCTCAAGCGCCGCGCGCCGGCCAACCTGGAACTGATCGACCAGCCGGTGGCGATGCTCGACGGCACTACCAGTGCCGTGGTCCTGGCCGCTGCGCTGGACCGCGAACTGGTGTCGGTCGAACCGATCGGCGACCAGTACAAGGTGCTGGTGGAAGTGGCCCTGCAGGCGCTGTTCTTCGATTTCCGCGAGCGCCAGGTGATCGCCTCCTATCCGCTCACCCTGCAGCGTATCGACGTGCAGGAGTACCGCCCGGACAGCGACGATATCGACGCGATCGTCGCAGATCTGCTGTACGGCGGTGCCGATACCAGCCTGTCGCAGGTGCTGGCCACGACCCTGGCCCAGGCCAAGCTGCCGGAGGCGGCCACGCGGCGCCTGCAGGTGGGTGAGGTGACCCTCTCCGACGCCACGCTGGCCAAGCTGCCCGACCCGAAGTGGGCCGGTCCGCTGCGTGCCACGCTGGCCCATGAACTGTCCAAGACGCTGTCGTCCAATACCGGTGTCGGCCTGCTGCCGCCGGCCTCGGGCCAGGCGATCGGCGGTGCGATGGCTGCGCGCTTTGCCGACGGCAAGGTCTACCAGCTGAAGATTCCCGAGGCGGACTACGTCATCAGCCTGCAGGTGGATGCGCTGAAGAATGGCGTCATCAGTGAAACGCCGGCGATGAAGACGATGCTGTTCGGCGCCTTCTTCACCGCCAAAGTCATCGAGCCGTTCTCCGGCAAGGTGTACTTCGAACAACCGCTGCGCAAGGGCGCCACCAAGGTGGTGCCGGTCACGCAGTGGCAGGTCGACCAGTGGTCGGCCAGCTACGAAACCCTGCTGGCCGGCTTCGATGCCTTCGCCGGCGCCGCCGCCAAGCGTGCCGATTCGCGCGCCTGGCTGGACGAGCAGAAGCCGGGCGGACGCCCGCTGCAGCAACAGACCCAAGCCCTCCAGGAGTTGATCAAATCATGTCGCTGATGCGTACCATCCTGCTCATCCTCATCGCCCTGGCGGTGGCCTCGCCGGTCGCCGCGCAGACCGCCAGCTCGCGCGGTACCGGTTCTGCCAGCTACAGCCTGCGCCTGAGTGCCGATACCCGGGCCCAGGCCCTGAACAAGGCCAAGGCCAATGCACTGGAGGCGTACATCGCCGAATCCGGTGCGGCCAAGCTGCGCCTGTTCGAATCGCGTCGCGCCGAATTCCTCGGTGAAATCGACCGCTACGTGCTCAGCGCGGTGCAGCTGTCGGACACCGAAGACAAGAAGGCCAAGACCTACAGCGTCACCGTCCGTGCCGAGATCAACACCACGCTGCTGCAGACCAAGCTGGATGCCGGCTCGGCCGTGGCCGGTGCCACCGCTGCGCAGCGCTCGCTGCTGACCTTCCTGTTCATGGCGCGCTCGCAGGACACCGTGCAGTCGTTCCAGGACAAGGAATACCGCCGCGTTGACGCCAGCAGCAGCTACAGCGAGAACACCCGTGAAGGCGACAGCTTCCGCGGCAACTCGGTCAGCACCAACGGCAGCATCAACCAGAACGGCTCGGTGTCGGTCACCAGCGGCGGCAGCACCACTGCGCGCAGCGACAACATCAGCTGGAAGGTGGCCAACGCCGCCGAGGTCAACACGGCCATGACCGGTGCCTTCAGCGCCGCTGGCTACGAAGTGGTTGAAGCCGAATACGTGGAAGGCGAGTCGCGCGGCCTGCTCAGCATCGAGCGCATCCGCAAGGACTTCAGCACCGGCAACGATCTGTCCGCCGCCACCCTGCGCGATACCGCCAACGGCATCCGCGCGGCGAACATCCCGTACATCGCCGTCGGCACCCTCGACGTTGGCATGCGCGATCGTGATCCGGCCAGCGGCAACACCCGCGTGTTCGTCACTGTCACCGGCAAGGTGCTGGACGTGACCGGTCGCTTCCCGCGCACCGTGTCGTCGGTGGGCCCGGTGCAGTTCTCCGGTACCGGTCCGAACGAGACCGTCGCCCGTACCAATGCGCTGCAGCTGGCTGCCGAAAAGGCCGCCCAGCAGATGATCAACGAGCTGAACGTCAAGGCGGTCCGCTGACGTTACCGCTGCGCTCGCCGGGCATGGCCCGGCGCTACCGGCTCTGGTGGGTGCCGGGCTTGCTCGGCACCGACCCGCTGCTATCCCCGATCTTGCGTGCCGCATCGCGGCCGTCTCTCCCAAAGGAATCTTCCATGATCCGCAATACCGCTCTCGTCGTTGCCATCGCGGCCGCTACCCTGTCGATGCCGGCACACGCCCAGTTCGGCAAGCTGAAGGACATCGCCGGCGCCGCTACCGGTACCTCCAGCAGCACCAGCGCTGCCGCCCCGGACGAAGCCGCGCAGGAAGCGCTGGTCCGTCGTTTCGTCAGCTCGCAGTCGCACTCGCTGCAGGCACAGACCTCCTTCGCCCGCGCCTTCGGCCTGGCCGAGCAGGTGCAGCTGCTGGAAGCCGAGCGCCAGGCGCTGTCGTCGGGTTCGGTGAACGTTGATGCGATGAAGAAGTCGGTCTCGGTCAGCCAGGCTGCACAGGCCGCCATTGACGAGCGCCAGGCCGCACAGCCGGAACTGAACGCTGAATCCAAGCAGCACTACGCCGAAGGCCTGGTCTCGCTGCTGGCCTCGGCTGCCGAAGCCCAGAAGCTGAGCGGCGAAGCCAGCGGCTTTGCGGCCGGCATGAAGAACCTGGGTGCCACCCAGATGGCCACCGTTGGCCGCAAGCTGGCTGCTGGTGCCTGGGTTGCCAAGGAATCGCCGGGCTTCATCAAGGGCCTGTACGGCTCGACCAAGTCGGCCGTGACCTTCGCCAAGAAGAGCAAGGTGAAGGTGCCGTCCAACGCCGATTCGATGCTGGATTCGCTCTGATACGAGGCAACTCCGCATGCGTACGACGACTCGATTGATCGGCCTGGGCCTGGCCGCGGCCCTGCTGGCAGCCTGCGGCAAGCAGGATGCACCGGCAGAAGCCGCACCCGCCAAGGACAAGGCCGCCAGTGCACTGGCCAGCAATGCGCCGCTGCAGGAAGCGCCCCTGCGTGGCACGCCGGATTTCGGCGGCACCACCCAGGTCGCGCGCGAAGCCGACGGTATCGGCAGCACCCCGGAACTGGCGGTGCTGGCGGCATTGCAGTCGGCCGTGGCCCAGGTCAACGGCGTACGCGTGGCCAGCCAGATGCAGAGCCTGCGCGCAGGCCTGCATGTGGACGTGGACGGAGAACACGTCGGCGATATCCGCGCCGACGCGTTCTCCCAGCAGATGATTGCCGGTTCGCAGGGCGCGGTGCTGGGCTATGAAATCCTCTCGCAGGATGAAGTGAGCCAGCTCGACGAAGAGACCATTGCCCGCGTGCGCGCCAGCGACGAAGGCTGGAGCTTCAAGGGTTCGGCCTCGGCCAGCGCCTCCGGCGAAGCCTCCGCCAAGGGCGGTTCGGCGTCGGCCAGCGTCAAGGAAAGCTACGAAGAGCAGGTCAAGGTCGACGCCAAGCGCGGTGCCAGCTCCTTCGATTCGGATGTCACCCGGCGCAGCATGCGCAGCTACTGGAAGGTGCGTGTCCGCGCGCAGATTGCCCAGTACCGTGCACCGGATGAAGAAGGCAAGCCGAAGATCGTGGTGGCCCTGCCACGTACCAAGTCGGGCAGCTATGCCGTTGGCGATGGCCGGGTGAATGCCGATGAGGTCGCCCAGGCGATCCGCGCGCGGCTGTCCGACACGCTTACCCAGACCCAGCGCTTCATCGTGCTGGACCGCGAGTTCGGCGACGAACTGCAGGCCGAGATCGACCACATCAACAGTGGCAACGTGCGCCTGCAGGACACCGCACGCGTTGGCCAGCAGCTGGCGACCGACCTGATCCTGATTCCGACCATCGAACGTTTCGAGTACCCGCGCAGCGTGCGCAACCTGCGCATGTCCGATCGCCAGGTGACCTCGTACTCCGGTGGCGGCCGCATCACCCTGCGCCTGGTCAACGCCACCACCGGCCAGGTGGTGATGTCCGACAGCTTCGACCACCAGCTGGCCTCGACCGGCCCGAGCACCCTGCCGCGCGTGGTCAACGGCCGCAGCATGGCTGCCTCGATGATGGATTCGCTGTCCGGCCAGATCGGCAGCACGATCGTCACCACGTTGTTCCCGGTGTCGGTGGTGTCCGTCGATGGCGACCAGGTGGTGCTGAGCCAGGGCGGTGACACTGTGCAGGTCGGCCAGCGCTGGCAGGCCGTGCGCCTGGGCGAAGAGCTGAAGGACCCGCAGACCGGCCGCTCGCTCGGCCGCAGCGAGCATCCGTGTTGCACCATCCGCATCGACCGCGTGGCCGCGCAGACCTCCTACGGCACGCTGGAAGAGGGCGTGGACGCGATGCGCGGTGGTTTCCGCCCGGGCCAGATCGAACTGCGTCAGAAGCTCGGCAGCAAGCCCAAGGCCGCCGCCGGCGCAACCGCATCGGCCGCCCCGGCCGCTGCCGCGCGCCCGGCCAGCAAGCCGAAGCCCAAGCCCGCCGCCGCCCCGGCTGAAGACCCGAACTGGTAAGAACCTCCAGTTCGATGCACGTGGGGGTCAGAGCCCTTTCCCGCCGGGAAAGGGATCTGACCCCTTCTTGTTTTCGTTCTCCATGGTGTCGACCAAGGTCGACACCTACCCGAGCAGACCGCCGTTCCGACAGATTGCGGAGATCTGTCGAAGGCGGGGTTGGGG
>NZ_JBBPFR010000046.1:0-2823 GCF_037969685.1 Stenotrophomonas sp. G106K1
CGTTGTGGTGGACGACAACGGTTGGATCACCTCGTTGACCGATGAAATCGGTGCGACCACCAGTTTCAGCTACGACAGCATGGGGCGCCTACGCAGCCAGCAGTTCCCTGGTGGCGACACCGTGAGTTGGAATGCGGTGACCATGGACCTGCAGCGGTTGGGCGGAGCGCAGTTCGGCGTGCCGGCTGGCGCATGGAAGCATTCCCGAACCCAAGGCGGTAGACGGACCGACACTTATCTGGACGCCATGTTCCGCCCGGTGCTGGTCACTGAAAATGCAGACAACGTTCTCGATAGCGCAGTCGTGACCCGCTACGACACCAGTGGCAAAACAGTGTTCGCGTCCTATCCTGTTCGCTCGCTTTCCGACATCAACGGGTCGCTTGGTGGCACCAGCACGCAGTACGATGCGCTGGGTCGACCGGTCGTGGTCAGCCAGTCGTCCGAACTTGGCGCCTTGGTGACTCGCTCCGAGTTCGTGGGCAACCTGTCTGTGAAGGTGACCAATCCACGCGGCCAGTCGACCACAACACGGCACCTGGCCTATGACCAGCCCACCTATGAGATGCCGCTGACGCTGCAGCATCCAGAAGGGGTCGTGACCGAGATCCAGCGCGACGTTCTCGGCAAGCCGCTGGCGATCACCCGTCGCAGCGCCGACGGCAGCCAGGCGCTGACCCGCCGTTATGTCTATGACGGTTACCAGCAGCTGTGCAAGACCATCGAGCCGGAAACCGGGGCGACGGTGCAGGACTACGATGCTGCCGGCAATGTCCTGTGGTCGGCTGCCGGTACGGGTTTGACCAACGCCAGCGACTGCAATCGCGCCGAGGCGCTTGCCAGCGGGCGTGCGGTGCAGCGCAGCTATGACGCTGCCAATCGACTGCTGGCGTTGATCTTCCCCGATGGTCGCGGCAACCAGACCTGGTCATACACGCCGGACGGCCTGCCCGCAGAAATCAGTACGCAGAACGAGGCCGGCCGTCCGCTCGTCATCAATCGCTACCAGTACAACCATCGTCGTCTGCTCAGCAGCGAGACGCTGCAGTATCTGGATCTGGGAACGGTGAACTTCGCCTATGGTTACGATGGCAATGGCACGCTTGCGAGCAACACGTATCCGGGCGGGCGTATCGCCAGCTATGCCCCGGATGCACTCGGCCGCGCCACATCGGTGGCGGGCTATGCGAAGGAGGCCAGCTATTTTGCCAATGGTGCCTTGGCGCGCTTCGTCTATGGCAATGGCGTTGTCCATACGATGACCCAGAATGCACGTGGTCTTCCTGATCGAAGTCGCGATGCAACCGCTGCGGCCGCAGTGCTCGATGACAGCTACGACTACGATGCGGGTGGCAACGTGATGGCCATCTCTGATGGCTTGCCGGGTGCGCCAGGCAATCGTGACATGGCCTACGACGGGCTGGATCGACTGCGCTCGGTTACCGCACCTGGTTTTGGCAATGCGCTGTATGAGTACGACGCACTGGACAACCTGCGCCGGGCCAAGGTCGGCAGCCGGGATCGTACGCACTACTTCGATCCGACCAATCGTCTGGTCAACGTCGTCGATACCGGCAGCAGCGCGACCGTTGTCGGTCTCGGCTATGACGTGCAGGGCAATCTTTCGATCCGCAATGGCCAGGCGTTTGGTTTCGACTACGGCAACCGCCTGCGTACGGTGGGAACGACGGAGGCCTATCTGTACGACGCGCATGGACGCCGGGTGAAAGCCTGGAACAGCGAGTCGGGCGCCATCTACTCGTTCTATGACAATGGCGGCGTGCTGCGTTTCCAGCGCAATGAGCGCACGGGAAAGCAGACAGACTATCTGTACCTGTCCGGCAGTCTGGTGGCGCAGGTGCACGGCGAGGCCGCACCCAGCATTCCGGCGCTGAGCGCCCCAGGCTACATCACCCAAGGCAGCGTTAACTTGACATGGAGTCCGGCCGGTGGCGCCAACCGCTATGAGCTGCAGCGTGCCCAGGCGGGTACTTGGAGCACGATCTTCGACGGTGCGGTGCAGGCGTTCACCAGTACCGGTCTGGCTACCGGTACCTATCAGTTCCGTGTGCGTGGTTGTCGCGTGGTCTGTGGTGAGTGGAGCAACACCGCTTCGGTTGCCGTCGAACTGCCGCCGGCTACGGTGCCTGTGCTGACCGTACCGGCAACCGCCTTCAACGGCAGCTACAGCGTCAGTTGGTCGGCCTCTGCCGGTGCAGAGCGCTTTGAGCTCGACGAGAGTGCCAATGGTGGTGCCTGGACCCAGGTCCACAATGCGGTGGGCCAATCCAAGGGGTTCACCGGCAAACCGGGAGGCAGCTTCAACTACCGTGTCCGTGCGTGTAATCCGGTGGGGTGTACCAGCTACAGCGGCAGCGCTGCGGTGGCAGTGGTCTACCCACCTGCGAGTGCTCCGGGAGTATCAGCGCCGGCCCGTTCGGCACCGGGCAGCATTGGCATCGGCTGGAACGGAATTGGCGGTGCTGACCGCTACACGTTGCAGGAAAGCACCAACGGTGGTGGTTGGGTGACGCTGTTCGATGGCAATGCAGGTTCCTATGCCACGCCTGCACGTGGAGTGGGCAGCTATGCCTACCGCGTCGCGGCCTGCAACGGCGCTGGATGCGGGCCGTGGTCGGGATCTGCAACAGTTGCCGTGATCGGGGCGCCGACGATCGAGCCGGTGATCAGCGCTCCGGGGTTGGTGAATGTGCCGCAATACAGCTTCAGCTGGTCTATACCCGCCAATAGTGAGAGCTTCATCCTCGAGGAGAGCGCCAACGGCGGTGGATGGACCGTGGTGCATAACGGCGGTGCGAACAG
>NZ_JBBPFR010000047.1:0-2772 GCF_037969685.1 Stenotrophomonas sp. G106K1
ACTCACGGTGTCGCCACCAGGGAACTGCTGGCTGCGTAGGCGCCCCATGCTGTCGTAGCTGAAACTGGTGGTCGCACCGATTTCATCGGTCAACGAGGTGATCCAACCGTTGTCGTCCACCACAACGGTGCGCGTCGCTCCATTGGGAGATTCAGCCGTGGCCGGCATCCGCAACTGCTGCGGCACACCGCGTTTCCAACTGGAAAGATGGCTGGTGTTGCCACGGCCATCGGCGACGGACGCCACCGTACCGTCGGCTGCGTAGGTCACCTGTTGTGCCAGGCGCCCGAACGCATAGGCACGCAACGGCAGACCCGTGGCGGTGTCAAACTCGGTGCGCGACTGCTCAATACCATTGAGAACATTGCGCGCCGTCTGACCGTTCAACCATAGCGTCGGGTTATCGTAGTAAGTCGTGGTGCTAGTACGGCTCTGGCCAGCGGAATTCCCTGGCGAGGCACCCGAAAAGGCAGCGGTGGTGTCGTTCCTGATCGACGGCGCGCACGCGCACGACCTGGCCACGCTGCTGGATCTGGAAGGCGTGGCCGTGCGTTCGGGCCAGCACTGCGCGCATCCGCTGCTGCAGTACTACGGCGTGGCCGCGACCTGCCGTGCGTCGTTGGCGTTCTACAACACGCATGAAGAGATCGAGCGGTTCATGGTGGCGTTGACGAAGGTGCGGAAGTTGCTGGGGTAAGAATATCAGCAGACCCGGGAAGACGAAAATGCCGCAGGAAACTGCGGCATTTTTGTTTATGCGAGATGCATCCATAATTTCGATTGATGGCCAATCCTGGAAAGGATTGCGACCTACTTGACGTCCTCAAGATCAAGCAGCACATCATCGAACGTTTGGCATTTCACTTCCAATGGCAGCCTCAACGGACGCACATCAAGAGGCGCGAAGATCTCCCCAAGCAACAGATCCTCCGTTGTTCCAGTCTTCCCTCTATTCTTAAAGGTTCCGGTCACTGACACCCAAGAGTAAGCATGCCCTTGGAAGATGCGCTCCTGAACATCCAACGAACCCCTGATCCGGATAGAAGTCTCATCAGTCACTCCCGCATCGTAAAGTTCTTTGCTTGAATTCAATACAAACAGATCCCGGGAAACGGCAAGATAACCTTCAATCCGAATCGTGCGGCCATCGAATTCATGAGCATCCTCTGCAAGGGCCCTGAAAGTCGCTCTGCACGCATTCTGCATCGTTCCTCCGCAGCTCGTCTTGTGCGGCGCTTTATCTTCTGCAGACATTTGACACGCCATTAATTGGCATGCAAGTGCCACCACGAAAGCCACGAATCCAACCTGCTTCACGTGAACGCCTCTGAGCGAAGAGAGCAGCTTTCCTCTCAAAACCAGCCCATCTAGTGACCTCGAGTCCGAGTCAGAACACGCTGCGCACGGCCCATCTGGATCATTGAATTCGTACGAATTCTTATGGGCATACGCATTGGTTGCGGCCCCTAATTGGAGGACCCCACCCCGCAAGGCGGAATCCCAATCCGTTCATGGCGCAATCTCTGAAGATCCGCCTCCATCAGTGCACGTGTTGTCTCCGGCGGATCAAGACGCAAGCCTTGCTCAAGGATCTGCATCGCACGCTTACAATCCCCCCCGCCTTGCTCCATGGACAGAAACAGGGCCAATCGCTGCATTGAACTGACGTCCCTTCGCGCGACCCCCTCCTCAAGCCAGTAACGATATCGCTCCATATCGCCACGCGTCGAATAGTGCCATTCCAGCTTTAGACGAGCCTCCACACTGCCATTTTCAGCCATCGAAATCTGACGCTTCAACTCTTCTTCAGAAAGGACCAAACTTGGCGCTTCTTCAGACTTCTCATTTCGGGAGAGCTGCTCGTCCCGGGGCTCTCCGCTCCCGCAGCCAGCGAGCAGCAAAGACAAAGCAACGGAATGCGAAAGAGATTTCATTGCTTCACCTTGACCGTTTCTATTCTTCGAATTCTGGACCCCAGCTCGGGCTCAGCAAACTGATAGGATATTGAGCCATCGGCTTTGATCGTAATCGAGCGAATGGCTGGGCCTGTCGGGCCCGTCCCTCCAGGCGAGAACTTCTGCCATACGCCTGCTCCTCCGGTTCCGTTCTCACCCATACTGACACGGAGCGTCATATCATCTCCAGGCTTATAGTTTTTTGGATAGCGAACAAATCCGTTGGGAGCATATACGGACGACTTATTCATGTTCGCCCACCCCTGAGCAAAAGCTTTTGCCTGACCTATTTCCGCCCCCAAGTGACAACCAGCCATGAATACTTCTTGCCCCTGTTTTAGCCCAAACTGAGTCCTAGCCATATCCCAGGAGCTGACTGTGGAGTAGTTTTCCATGCGTCCCCCGCGCTGGTCCTGAATAACCATATTATTGGCGTGCCCCGCAACCGTGAACTTACCCGGAATATTGAGCGCATCTCCCGCAGCTCTGAGCCCATTCGGATCGGCTTCACCGAACACGTTCATGTCTGCCCTACCGTCCGGATCCTTGAACCTGTAAGGATTGGCAGAAGCATAGCGATAGCGATTGAATGATGCCCCTTCCGAACTAGCTGCAACTGGATCAGCACCCAGAAATGCGGCAGTCTGGGAGTCATAGTACCGCTGCTGCATGTAACTAAGCCCAGTGCCTGAGTCCGTCACATGTCCGGTATACCCAGGACCATCCTTCAACGGCCGATTGACCACGGCCCCATAGGGCTCATACACCGTACGTTCGATGACATTGCCGCTGGCATCGGTGATCGCCACCGGTGAGC
>NZ_JBBPFR010000048.1:0-2545 GCF_037969685.1 Stenotrophomonas sp. G106K1
GGGCGTATCCACCGGCACCACCCAGGCCGGGCCATCAGGCATCTGCATCGCCACGCTGTACAGGCCACCCAGGGGCCCGCAACGCGCCACGCGGTCGGGAATGCTGCCGAAGGCCGGATAGTTGCCACTCACCCATACCCGTTCGGCACCGGCCTGCAGCAGCACGCTCCGGATGTGCTCCAGCAAAGTGCGCCCCTGCCACGGCAGCAGCGCCTTGTCGCGACCCATGCGGGTGGACAGGCCACCGGCCAGCACGATGCCGTCGATGGTCGCGTTCACGCGGGAAACCCCGGTAGAGCCACGCCATGCGTGGCTGCCCCGGCCGGGCGCGAGGGGACGGCCCCATCCACGCATGGCGTGGATCTACTGGAGTCAATGGTGGTGCTCATGTGCCGGCTCACTGTCCGCGTGGCATAGGGTGCAGCCTTCGCTCCACTCGCTGTCGCCGTCCTCGTAATGCTCCTGCTTCCAGATCGGGCACTGGTGTTTCACCGCCTCGATCAGCTGCCGGCACGCCCTGAACGCCTCGTCACGGTGCGGGCTGCCCGCGGCCACCACCACCGCTACATCACCAATGCCGAGCCGGCCCTTGGCATGCGCCACATACAGCTTCAGCTTCGGCCCGAACGTCGCCTCGATCTCCGCCGCCAGGCGCTGGATCTCGTTCAGCACCAGCGGTTCGAACAGGTCGTAGGTGATGCCGGTCACCGGCCGCCCCACATTGAAGTCGCGTACCTTGCCGATGAACACATCGATGCCGCCGAATGCCGGGTCGGACACCGCTGCGATGCCTTCGGCCGGATCGATGGCGCGCTGCGCGCGGTCCACCACTTTCGCCATCACGTTGCTCATGGCTCAGCCCCCACTCACCGGCGGCAGGATCGCCACCCGGCCGTCGTCGGGCAGTGCGTCGTGATCGCGCAGCACGCGTTGCTGGTCGGCAAAGGCCGAGTAGTCCAGCAGGCCGGCACGGAAACCTGGCCAACGCACCGGCAACAGCTCGCGCAGCGCCTGGCGCAGATCGGCCACGGTGCCGCCGGCTACCTCCAGCGCGATCTCGCGGCTGGCATCCAGATCGGAAAACGCACCGAACAACTGCAGATTCACCTGTTTCATCATGACTCCTGGTTCGCCAGCTGCAGCGGGTCCTGATGGCCCCAGCCCTGCACGCGCACCGGTGTGCCGGCCGCGACGAGGTCACCCTCGCCCTCCAGCACCACCCAGGCGTTGGCCTGCAGCATGGACTTCAAACGGAACGATTCCTGGCCCGCCAGCACGCGCGCGCTCAAGCGCCCCTGCGCGTCCACGTCCACCCGCGCCCGCGCGTGGAAGCGCAGACCCGGCGGCTTGCGCACGTCGGCCTGCAACGGCAGCTGCAGCAGCGGCTCGGCAGCCAGGCCCAGCAGGCGACGCAGCACCGGTTCCACGAAGAAGCGCTGCCCCACCGCCGCCGACACCGGATTGCCCGGCAGACCGAAATACAGCGCGCCGCCGGGAAGCACCGCAAACAGCAACGGCTTGCCCGGGCGGATCGCCACCTTGTGGAACACGATGCGGGCGCCACGCGCGTGCAGCGCAGCGGGAATGAAGTCATAGCGGCCGGCCGACACCGCGCCAGTACTCACCAGCACCTGTGCCCCTGCCGCCAGCGCGTCATCCAGCACTGCATCAAAGGCAGCCACCTCATCGCCCACCGTGCCCTGCCACACCACCTCGGCACCGGCGGCCTGCAGGCGGCCGATCAGGTAGGGCCGGTTGCTGTCACGGATCTGTCCGGAGTCCAGCACCTGCGCCGCCTCGGTCACCAGCTCCTTGCCGGTGGCAATGACCGCGACCTTCGGCCGTGCCACCACCGCCACCTCGGCCACGCCGATGGCATGCAGCAGGGTGCGCGCGTTGAGGTCCAGCACCTGCCCGGCCTGCAGCACGCGCTCGCCCGCTTCCACGTCCTGTCCACGCAGGCGCACGTTCTGGCCAGGCTTCACCGCGCTCTTCAACGCGATGCGGGTCGGTCGGCCATCCTCGCTGGCGAGGATCTCCACGTTCTCGATCGGCACCACCGTATCCAGCCCAACCGGCATGCGCGCGCCGGTCATGATCTCCCATGCGCCCTCGCCGCCCTCGGCACCGGCATCGCCTGCGGCCTGCCAGCCCTGCACCGCAAACCCGGCACCGCTTTCGAACGGCGTGCCATTGGCGCGCAGCGCGAAGCCGTCCATCGCCGAATTGTCGAACGGCGGCAGCGACTGTCCGCTGATGATGTCCGTGGCCAGGATGCGACCACCCGCCTCATGCAGCGTCAGCCGCTCGGCCGGCAGCGGTGCAGCCGCTTCCATCAGGTGCTGCAGCGCTTCGCTGTAGGCAATCATGCGTGGCCACCGCCATCGACCATCGCCAGCGCGTGCCCCAGCACCGGCGCCAGAATGTCCAGGCACTGCGCTGCCGCACGCGGGCTGCCCGGCAGCGCGAACACCAGCATGTCATCCAGCTGCACCACCTCGGCACGGCTCAACCAGGCCATCGGCGTGTGCTGCGCACTCAACGC
>NZ_JBBPFR010000049.1:0-1904 GCF_037969685.1 Stenotrophomonas sp. G106K1
GCACCGTACACCGGATCGAAGCCGACGTTGCCGAGCAGATCGAACGCCGCATCGGACACCACCAGCTTCAGGCCACGCTCGGCCAGGCGCTTTTCCAGGCCGCGCATCTGGATGCGCGCGATCTGCTTGATCTGCTGCTTGTCCAGCGGATGGAACACCACGATGTCGTCCAGCCGGTTGATGAACTCCGGACGGAAGTGCGCCTGCACCACGCCCATCACCGCCGCCTTCATCTGCGTGTAGGCCTCCGGCGTGTCATCGCCACTCATGTCCTGGATCTGGTGCGACCCCAGGTTCGAGGTCATCACGATGACGGTGTTGCGGAAGTCCACCGTGCGGCCCTGGCCGTCGGTCAGGCGACCGTCGTCCAGCACCTGCAGCAGGATGTTGAACACATCCGGATGCGCCTTTTCCACCTCATCCAGCAGGATCAGCGAATACGGGCGACGACGCACGGCCTCGGTGAGGTAACCACCTTCCTCGTAGCCGACGTAGCCCGGTGGCGCACCGATCAGGCGGGCGACGCTGTGCTTCTCCATGAACTCGCTCATGTCGATGCGGATCATCGCGTCGGCGCTGTCGAACAGGAACTCGGCCAGCGACTTGCACAGTTCGGTCTTGCCCACGCCGGTCGGGCCCAGGAACAGGAACGAGCCCCCCGGTCGATTCGGATCGGACAGGCCCGCACGCGAACGACGCACCGCGTCGGACACCACCTTGATCGCCTCTTCCTGGCCGACCACGCGGTTGTGCAGCACCTCTTCCATGCGCAGCAGCTTGTCACGCTCGCCTTCGAGCATCTTGTTGACCGGGATGCCGGTCCACCGCGAGACGACCTCGGCGATCTCCTCGTCGGTGACGCGGTCCTGCACCAGCTTGAAGTCGTGGTTCTCCACTTCCTGGGCGGCAGCCAGCTGCTTTTCCAGCTGCGGCAGCACGCCGTACTGGATTTCGCTCATGCGGGCGAAATCCTGCCGGCGCTGCGCCGACTCCAGTTCGACCTTGGCCTGCTCGATCTGTTCCTTGATCTTGGTCGTGCCCTGCAGCGCGGCCTTCTCCGATTTCCAGACTTCGTTGAGATCGGAGAACTCGCGCTCCAGCGCGTCGATATCGTTTTCCAGGTCGGCCAGACGCTGCCGCGAGGCATCGTCCTTTTCCTTCTTCAGCATCTCGCGCTGGATCTTCAGCTGGATCAGGCGGCGTTCCAGCCGGTCCAGTTCTTCGGGCTTGGAGTCGATTTCCATGCGCAGGCGCGAAGCAGCCTCGTCCATCAGGTCGATGGCCTTGTCCGGCAGCTGGCGGTCGGTGATGTAGCGATTGGACAGCGTCGCCGCGGCCACGATGGCCGGGTCGGTGATCTCCACCCCGTGGTGCACCGCGTACTTTTCCTTCAGGCCGCGCAGGATCGCGATGGTGTCCTCCACCGTCGGCTCGCCCACGAAGACTTTCTGGAAGCGGCGCTCCAGCGCGGCATCCTTCTCGATGTATTTGCGGTACTCGTCCAGCGTGGTAGCACCGACGCAGTGCAGTTCACCGCGTGCGAGCGCCGGCTTGAGCATGTTGCCTGCATCCATCGCGCCGTCGGCCTTGCCGGCACCGACCATGGTGTGCAACTCATCGATGAACAGGATGATCTGCCCTTCGCTCTTGGCCAGGTCGTTGAGCACGCCCTTCAGGCGCTCCTCGAATTCGCCGCGGAACTTCGCACCGGCGATCAGCGCGCCCATGTCCAGCGACAGCACGCGCTTGCCGCGCAGACCCTCGGGCACTTCGTCGTTGATGATGCGCTGGGCCAGGCCTTCGACGATCGCGGTCTTGCCCACGCCGGGTTCGCCGATCAGCACCGGGTTGTTCTTGGTACGACGCTGCAGCACCTGGATGGTGCGGCGGATCTCCTCGTCACG
>NZ_JBBPFR010000050.1:0-912 GCF_037969685.1 Stenotrophomonas sp. G106K1
CCGTGCCATCGGCCAGCGGCGTGCCCGGCGTGAAGCTCCAGTTGCCGCTGCCGTCGGCGGTGACCTGCCCGATCGGGTTGCCGCCGCCGTCAGTGAGAATCACGGTTGCACCCGCTTCGGCGGTGCCGCTGATCTCTGCCCCGTTGCTCGGGTCGATTACCGGCGCCGCCGGAGCCAGACCATCGACGGTGATCACCGCCGGTGCACTGTCAGTGCCGCCAGGGCTGCGGGCCACCACGTTGACCAACGTGCCGTCCGGCAGCGGCACTCCAGGGGTGAACGACCAGTTGCCGCTGCCGTCGGCGGTGACCTGGCCGATCGGATTGCCACCGCCGTCGGTAATGATGATTGTGTTGCCGGCGTCGGCGGTGCCACTGATGACCGAGCCATTGCTCGGGTCGACCTGCGGGATCGACGGCAACGACGCATCGACCGTGGTGCTGCCGGGAGGGCTGGTATTGCCGGCCGCATCGGTCGCAGTGGCATTCACCACCGTGCCGTTGGCCAGTTGCACCGCTGGAGTGAACGTCCAGTTGCCACTGCCATCGGCGATGACCTGGCCGATCGGGTTGCCGCTGCCATCAGTCAAGGTGACGCTGCTGTTCGCCTCGGCGGTACCAGTAAGCACATTGCCGTTGCTCGGATTGACCACCGGCGCCGCTGGGGCAAGGGAATCCACTGTGGTGGTGGCCTGCGGACCGATGTTGCCCGCCGCGTCCTGGGCCACCGCGTTGACCACCGTGCCGTTGGCAAGCGGAGTCGTAGGTGTAAACGACCAGTTGCCGCTGCCATCGGCGACGACCTGGCCGATCGGATTGCCGCCGCCGTCAGTCAGGATCACGGTTGCACCCGCTTCAGCGGTGCCGCTGATGGTCACGCCATTGCTGGGATCAACCACTGGTGCAGCGGGTG
>NZ_JBBPFR010000051.1:0-861 GCF_037969685.1 Stenotrophomonas sp. G106K1
CCAGAATGTCCAGGCACTGCGCTGCCGCACGCGGGCTGCCCGGCAGCGCGAACACCAGCATGTCATCCAGCTGCACCACCTCGGCACGGCTCAACCAGGCCATCGGCGTGTGCTGCGCACTCAACGCGCGCACCATCTGCGCCAGCCCGTGCACCGGCCGCGCGTTCAACGAACGCAGCGCCTCCGGGGTCAGGTCGCGCGGGCCCAGCCCGGTGCCGCCGGTACACAGGCACAGGCGTACACCCGCGCCCGCCAGCGCACGCAGGCGACCCGCCAGCGGTTCGACGCCATCGGGCAGTACCTCGGCAGCCACCACCTCGCCACCGAGCGACTGCAGTCCGCTCACCAGCTTCGTGCCGGACTCGTCGGCATACGTGCCCTCGCTCGCTCGATCGCTCAGGGTGATCACCGCGCAGGCAGCGCCCTCCAGGCCCTTCGGCGGGCGCGGCCTGAAGCGCGCGTGCTCGCCCTCGTCCATGCCATCGGGGTGCAGCCACAGGCCGCGCTTGCCGCCTTCCTTGAACAGCAGGCGGATGCCCTCGATGCGCAGTGCCGGCTCCACCGGCTTGCTCAGGTCGTACAGGGTCAGCAGTGCGGCGTTCACGCCGGCCAGTGCTTCCATCTCCACTCCGGTGCGGGCCTCGCTGGCGCACTCGCACCACACGCGGATCGACTGCCGTTCCGGCACCGGTGCGCAGTACACCTGCACCAGTTCCAGTGGCAGCGGATGGCATAGCGGCATCAGCATCGAGGCCATCTTCGCCCCCTGCAACCCGGCAATCTCGGCCATCACCAGCGCATCGCCCTTGGGCAGGCGGCGCTCGACGATCAGCGGATAGGCCACTGGACCCGCGTGCAGCT
>NZ_JBBPFR010000052.1:0-794 GCF_037969685.1 Stenotrophomonas sp. G106K1
GCTGTCGTTGAAGTAGGCCGGCACGGTGATGACCGCTTCGGTGACCTTCTCACCGAGGAAGTCCTCGGCGGTCTTCTTCATCTTTTCCAGCACCTTGGCCGAGATTTCCTGCGGGGCCATCTTCTTGCCGTCGCCGGTAGCCAGCCACGCATCGCCATTGTCGTGGGAGATGATGCTGAATGGGACCAGGCCAAGGTCCTTCTGGACCTCAGGATCCTCAAACTTGCGTCCAATCAGGCGCTTTACAGCGTAGAAGGTGTTCTTCGCGTTAGTGACCGCTTGGCGCTTGGCAGGTGCACCCACCAGGATTTCCCCTTCCTTGGTGTATGCAACGATCGATGGCGTGGTGCGATCGCCTTCTGAATTCTCAATCACGCGGGCCTTTGTGCCCTCGATGATCGCCACGCATGAGTTGGTCGTGCCCAAATCGATACCAATGATCTTGCCCATCATCTTCACCTTGGGTTGTCGGAAACTGCAATGCCACGAACGGTGCTGGCCCTTGTCGATATGGCGCCCCGCTCGGCTCGATCAGGTACTCCTGAACACCAGATGCCCACCGTCGTTGCCCACTTCGATGGTATCGCCATTGGCGAACGCACCGGACAGGATCTTCTGCGCCAACGGGTTCTCCAGCTGTGCCTGGATCGCACGCTTCAGCGGACGGGCACCGTACACCGGATCGAAGCCGACGTTGCCGAGCAGATCGAACGCCGCATCGGACACCACCAGCTTCAGGCCACGCTCGGCCAGGCGCTTTTCCAGGCCGCGCATCTGGATGCGCGCGATCTGCT
>NZ_JBBPFR010000053.1:0-522 GCF_037969685.1 Stenotrophomonas sp. G106K1
GCAAGATGGACAATCATCCTTCCTGCAGGCGCCTTCACAAGATACCTGCGCATACTTTCAAAGATCCGGGGAAGTGGCCTCAGCGCCATTCCCGTGTGCTGCGAAGTTTCCTTCGTAGCGAGCCGCCCATTATAGCCGGCTTTTCCGCTTCGTCAACACCTTTTTTCAAGGCCGCCTCACCGGAGTGGACGTTGTTGCCGATGCTGCTTCGTCGTTGGACCCGAGGGCCTTTCGTCGTTGCGAGCCGCCTATTATGGCAGGCCTCTCAGCTTTGTCAACAACTTGTGAGAGAAACTTGAAGCTCTTCGCGAAGTTGTTGCCGTAAGTCCAGGTCGAAACCTGAGGCTTGCAAAAAAAGGAAAACCCCGCTGCGTGAGCAGCGGGGTTTTTGGGTATAAACCCTGGCGATGACCTACTCTCGCATGGCTTAGGCCACACTACCATCGGCGCAGCTACGTTTCACTTCCGAGTTCGGGATGGGATCGGGTGGTTCCATAGCGCTAATTTCACCAGGGAGGCGGT